>NZ_JBFUAW010000028.1:0-76826 GCF_056406095.1 Caulobacter sp. P1_D6
CCTTCACCGGCGCCGGCGCGGTGCGGCGCGGCCTGGCCGCCGCCGGCTTCCAGGTCGACAAGCGTCCGGGCTTCGGCCGCAAGAAGGAACGGCTGGAGGCCGTGATGCCCGGCCAGCCGCAAGAACTCTCTCGGCCGCGCCGCCTGGCGGTGATCGGCGGCGGGATCGCCGGCGCCGCCATGGCCCGCGCCGCCCGGGCCGAGGGCCTTGAAGTCACGGTCTTCGACGACGGCGAGGCGCCGGCTTCGGGCAATCCCGCCGCCCTGGTCACCCCCGCCCTGGACGCCGGCGGCGGTCCGCGCGCCGCCCTGCCGGCCCAGGCCTTCGCCCGCGCCGTCGCCCTCTATGCCGAACTGCCTGAAGCGATCATCGCCCGCGGCGTCCTGAAACTGGCGGTCGCGCCGCGCGACGGCGAACGCCACGCCGCCGTCGCCGCCCAGAACCTGTTCGAGCCGGACGCCATGACCCTGCTCGACGCCGACGTCGCCGCCGCGCGGCTGGGCGAGCCGGTCGAGGCGGCCCTGGAGATGGCCGACGCCCTGGTCGTGGAGCCGGCCCGGGTGCTGGAAGCCTGGCGGGGACCGGCGACCCCGGCCCGCGTGGCTCGGCTGGCGCACGAAGACGGCGTCTGGCGCCTGTTCGATCCCGAGGATCGCCTGCTGGCCGAGGCCGACGCCGTGGTGCTGGCCGGCGGCGCCGGCCAAGCCCGGCTGTGGCCCTCCGCCCCGATCCGTCCCGTGCGCGGCCAGGCGACCTGGACCGACCGCCCGGCGCCCGCCCCCGCGGCCTTCGGCGGCTATGCGATCCCCACCCGCGACGGCGCGCTGTTCGGGGCCACCCACGACCGCGACGTCATCGAAACCGACGCCCGGGAAGCCGACGACCGCCGCAATCTGCAGGCCCTGGCCAAGGGTTTGCCGGACCTGGCGGCCAGGCTGACGGACGCGCCGCTGCAGGGCCGCGCCGCCGTGCGCGCGACGACCGCCGACCACCTGCCCCTGGCCGGCGCGGTTCCCGACGCTCCCGGTGGCGCCATTGGGGGCCTGTTCGTCCTGGGCGGCCTGGGCGGGCGCGGATTCTGCCTGGCGCCGCTGCTGGCCGAGCACCTGACGGCGCGGATTCTCGCCCTCCCGTCCCCCCTGCCTCGCGGCCTTTCGGCGCTGGTCGAGCCGGCGCGATTTTCGTCGCGCACTGAACCTAGAGCGGTATAATCGGTCGAACGGGGAAACTGGAGATCGTCATGCAGCGCATGTTCCTCGTCCTGGCCGCTTCGGCCGTCGCCCTCGCCGGCTTGACCGCATCCGTCCAGGCCGCCTCGCCCAAGACCAAGATCGACCCGGCCCAGTGCTTCCGCACCGAGCGGATGGCCAACTGGGCGTCCGACGACGATCAGGTCATCTATGTGAAGCTGGAAACCGGCGCGGTGTTCCAGGTGTCCCTGGTCGGGAAGTGTCCCGGGCTGACGACCTATCGGGTGCTGGCCTTCGACACCAGCTTCAACGACCAGATGTGCAACGGCCGACCCGCCAGCATCATCAGCCGCAGCGGGGCCGGTCCCCTGCACTGCGCCGTGGCGTCCGTTCGCGCCCTGACGAAGGAAGAGGCCAAGGCCCTCCCGGACTCCCAGCGCCCCTGACGCCGTGAACGCCACAAGAGCCGACGCCCACAGAATGTCGGCCTGACCGGCGCCCGACGCCCTCTCGGGAAACCGGACGATGACGCTCCCGATCCCCTCGGGGGCGTSTTTCTTTTTGGGTTGGCGGCGGCGCGCGGAACAGGTCTGCGCCGGCCCCCTCCGTCACGCCGCGTATTCGCGGCGCGCCACACCTCCCCCGCTTCGCGAGGCAGGAATGAAAAAAGGGCCCGGCGTCGCCGCCGGGCCCTTCTCTTAAGTCTTGATCGCGATCTTTAGAAGTTGATCGAGATCGTGGAACGGCGGTTCAGCGGTTCCTTCACACCATCGCCGGTGGCGACGGCCGGTTCGCTTTCGCCCTTCCAGTCCACGGCCAGGGTGGTGGCCGGGACGCCGGCTCCGACCAGACCGTCGGCGACGGCCTTGGCGCGGCGCTCGGAGAGCTTGGCGTTGTACTTCGGAGAACCCGAGGTGTCGGTGTGGCCGACCACGGTGATCTTCGTAGCATTGCCGCCCTTGGCGTAGTCAGCCGCTTGCGCGACCACGGCCTGGGCTTCCGGCGTCAGCACGTACTGATCGAACGGGAAGTAGACCACGAACTCACGCGCTTCGTACGCCGGAGGCGGCGGGGGCGGAGGCGGAGCTTCCGGGGGCGGAGGCGGCGGGGGCGGAGGCGGCGGCGGCGGGGGAGGCGGCGGCGGCGGCGAACCGAAGGTGTAGCGGATGCCCAGCGTCAGCGAGGTGTCCTTGTACTTGCCTTCGAAGGTGCCGACGTCGGTCGGGGCCAGACCGGCCGGACCGGTGTTCTGGGTCACCGAACCCCATTGCAGGTCGTCGGTCTGCAGGTAACGGCCGGTCAGGTCCAGCGACCAGTTCGGCGCGAAGTCCCAGGCGATGCCCAGGATGCCTTGCCAGGCCAGGGCCTGGTCGACGTCGTCGATGCTGGTGTTCTGGAACTGGGCGGCGCCGGCCGGAACGTTGGACAGTTGGCCGTAGACCTTGTTGTGGACCCAAGCCGTACCCAGACCGGCGCCGATGAACGGACGCCAGGTGGATTCGGGCATGAAGTCATAGATGACGTTGGCCATCAGGGTGGTGGCCTTCATCTCGCCGTCCACGCCGCCGCAGGTCGGCGCGGCGGTGGTGCGTGCGATACCGGGCGTGCAGAGACCCGACGGCGTACCCGTACCGTGAACGCCCGCGATGTCGCCCGGACGATAGCCGTACTCGCCTTCGACGCGCCAATTCGGGGTCAGCTTGTAGCCGATACGGCCGAAGCCCGCCCAATCGTCATCGGGGGAGAAACTCCACTCCGAGCCGGTCGTGGACGACGTGCCCTTGACGCCGTCGGGCCAATGGTACCCGACGTCGCCGGCGACGTACCAACCGCTCAACGTCATTTGGGCGGAGGCGCCCGACGCGGCGCAGAGCGCAAGCGTCGCAACACCAGCCAGCAACCCGATTTTCATGATGTAACCCTCTACGTGAATGTCTTGAAGTCGGCTCAGAGAGCAACCTCACGACGACAACGCGCCAGGATTGAAATCAGGTGTGGCCAAGGCGCCACATTCACGCCATTTCGTCGAAAGGTCGACGCAACACCCCGGGAACCGGGCCTCGCCTCATTCAGGAATAACGACGTTCGAGCAGGAACCGCTGTGGTTGCGCCGAGCAGGGCGAGATCGCGCGCTTGGTCCCATCCGAGAAAGCGTCGGATCGCTCAGCCTGAAGAGGCTTGCGATCGGTCTGAAGGAGAGAAGGGAATGGTGGACGCGACAGGGATTGAACCTGTGACCCCTACGATGTCAACGTAGTGCTCTCCCGCTGAGCTACGCGTCCGCCAAAGCGGCCTGGAAGCGCTTGTGAAAAGCGTCCCGGGCGGGAAGGTGTGGGGGTATAGCGGCGGCTTGGCCGTCGCGCAACCCGCCTTTCGGCGGGTTCCCAAAAAATTAGGCGGCCATCATCTTTTCGACTTCGGAGACCAGGTCGCGCAGGTGCACGGGCTTGGACAGCACCTTGGCGCCGGCCGGAGCGCGGTCCTGGGCCGACAGCGCCACGGCGGCGAAGCCGGTGATGAACATGATGCGCAGGGACGGATCGCGGGCGGCGGCCTGGCGGGCCACCTCGATGCCGTCCATGCCGGGCATGACGATGTCGGTCAGCAGCAGGTCCCAGGGGGTGTCCAGGTGCTGGACCGCTTCTTCGCCATCGGCGCAGGCCGTGACCTCGAAGCCGGCGCGCTCGAGCGCCCGCGCCAGGAACCCGCGGAGGGAGTCATCGTCTTCGGCGAGGAGGATGCGGGCCATGCGGTCAGTTTCCAGGCGATAGGCGGAATTGGAAAGCGGGAATCTAGAGAAGGACGGTAAATCCCGGATGAACCCGGCGCGCACTGTCCACAGCTAACGCTCGGGCGCCCGCTTATGTCTCTTATATCGCGGGGCGTTGGCGTTTGACCCGGAACCGCCGGACCGCGACAATAAGTCCATGACCGCATGGGAGCCAATCGCTTCGGAAACGCCGGCGACGGCGGAGCATGGCTTCTCGCCGGCCTTCGAGGTCGCGCGGCCCCAGGGCGCCGATCCCGAGGGGGGCGATCCGCCCCCTACCCCGCTGGTGTTCGCCTCGCCCCATTCCGGACGGCTGTACCCGCCCGACATGATGGCCGCCGCCCGGCTGACCGCCCAGGACCTGCGCGGTTCGGAGGACGCCTTCGTCGACGATCTGATCGCCGGCGCGCCCGCCCTGGGGGTCTGCGTGATCCGCGCCCGGCTGGCCCGAGCCTATATCGACCTCAACCGCGACGCCTGGGAGCTGGATCCCGCGATGTTCGAGGACGCCCTGCCCGACTTCGTCCAGACGCGCACGGCGCGGGTGGCGGCGGGACTGGGCGCGATCGCCCGGGTGGCCGGAGAGGGCCGCCCGATCTACGCCCGCAAGCTGACCTTCGCCGAGGCCAAGGACCGCATCGAGACCGCCCACCGCCCTTATCACGACACGCTGAACCGCCTGCTGGCCCAGGCGCGAAACGCCCATGGCCTGGCGATCCTGGTCGATTGGCATTCGATGCCGGCGGCGGCGGCGCGCGGCCATCGGGCGCGCGGCGGCGGTCCTTGCGACATCGTGCTGGGCGACCGCTTCGGCGCGGCCTGCGGGCCAAAGCTGACCGCGCTGATGGAAAAGACCCTGGAGGGGCTGGGCTACCGCGTCGCCCGCAACACGCCCTACGCCGGCGGCTATACCACCGAGCACTACGGCCGCCCGAACCGGCGCACCCACGCCATCCAGGTCGAGATCAACCGCGCGCTCTATATGAACGAGACGACCCGCGAGCCGACCGAAGGCCTGACGCGCCTGAAGGCGGATATCGAGTCGGTGACGGCCCGCCTGGTCCAGGCGGACTGGGCCGAACTCCTCTAGCCCTCACCTACGCCGTCATCCTCGGACTTGCTCCGAGGCGCCCTTGCGCCGTCGAGCTGTCGATAGGGATGGGCTGGGATCTCACCGCGCCACGGATCAGCCTTCTTCGCCCCTGAAACAGGGGTCCTCGGAACAAGTCCGGGGACGACGGACGTTAGAAGAGCGGGCGAAAGCCGCGCCCCGAGCCCAGGCCAAAAAAAAGCCCGGCTCGAAAGCCGGGCAGTTCATTAGGGAGGAAACGCCCAGGAAGGGCAGAGGCGGCAGCGCCGCCTCACAGGTTGCTTATAGGGTGCGGTGCGAAATGCATCAAGCAAAATCTTCGACAACGTTGTCGTTTTTTGCAGCCCTCACCGACTGAAACCCTTTGTAACACAAGGGCCGGAGAACGCCGCTCTCCAAGCTTGGCCGGTTTTCAGCACAATGCTGCACTGCACAATTAGTTGCCGAAGAAACGACATCCGTCCGCAACTTCCGCAAACCCCATGAATTTAAGGGGTTTGGGACTGACACCGGTTTCCTAGCCAATCTCTTGCGCAGGGGTGGGGTGGATAAACGTCGCGCAGTCGCGTAAAAGCCGCGCGCCTGACGCGCGCAGCGTCAAACCCCATTGTTCCTCCCGAAAGTTCGCCTTCTCCATGTCCATGCGAAACATCGCCATCATCGCGCACGTCGATCATGGCAAGACCACCCTCGTCGATCAGCTGCTGGCCCAGTCGGGCGTGTTCCGCGCCAACGAGGCGACGACCGAGCGCGCCATGGACTCCAACGACCAGGAGCGCGAGCGCGGCATTACGATTCTGGCCAAGTGCACCAGCGTCCTGTGGCACGGTGAAGCGGGCGAAACCCGCATCAACATCATCGACACCCCCGGCCACGCCGACTTCGGCGGCGAAGTCGAACGCATCCTGGGCATGGTGGACGGCTGCGTCCTGCTGGTCGACGCCGAGGAAGGCGTCATGCCGCAGACCAAGTTCGTGCTGACCAAGGCGCTGAAGATGGGCCTCAAGCCGATCCTCTGCATCAACAAGGTCGACCGCGCCCACGCCGATCCGGACAAGGTCCACAACGCCGCGTTCGACCTGTTCGCCGCCATCGGCGCCACGGACGAGCAGCTGGACTTCCCGCACATCTACGCCTCGGGCCGCGCCGGCTGGGCCACGCTCGACATGAACGTGCCCAACGACAACCTGGCCCCGCTGTTCGACCTGATCGTCCGCCACGTGCCGGAACCCAAGCAGATCGCGAAGGTCAACGAGCCCTTCCAGATCCTGAACGTGCTGATCGAATCCGATCCGTTCCTGGGCCGCCTGCTGACCGGCCGCATCGAGAGCGGCAAGGCCGTTCCCGGCATGGCCATCCACGCCCTGGACCGTAACGGCAAGGAAATCGAGCGCGGCCGCATCACCAAGGTGCTGGCCTTCCGCGGCCTGAAGCGTTCGCCGGTCGACGAGGGCGCGGAAGCGGGCGACATCGTCGCCATCGCCGGCATGTCCAAGGCCACCGTGGCCGACACCCTGTGCGCCATGGAAGTCACCGACGCCTTGCCCGCCCAGCCGATCGATCCGCCGACCATCTCGATGACCGTCTCGGTCAACGACAGCCCGCTGGCCGGCAAGGAAGGCGACAAGGTCCAGAGCCGCGTGATCCGCGACCGCCTGCTGAAGGAAGCCGAATCGAACGTGGCCATCAAGGTCAGCGAGACCAGCGAAGGCGACGCCTATGAAGTGTCGGGCCGCGGCGAACTGCAGCTGGGCGTCCTGATCGAGAACATGCGTCGCGAAGGCTTCGAAGTGTCGATCAGCCGTCCGCGCGTGGTGTTCCAGACCGATCCGGAAACCGGCAAGCGCCTGGAGCCGATGGAAGACGTCATGATCGACGTCGACGACGAGTTCTCGGGCATCGTCATCGAGAAGCTGTCGCTCCGTAAGGCCGAGCTGAAGGACATGGGTCCGTCGGGCGCCGGCAAGACCCGCCTCCAGCTGACCGCCCCTTCGCGCTCGCTGATCGGGTATCAGGGCGAATTCCTGACCGACACGCGCGGTTCGGGCGTGCTGAACCGCGTGTTCAGCCACTACGAGCCCTACAAGGGCGCCTTCGACCAACAGCGCAAGGGCGTGCTGATCAGCAACTCGGACGGTGAAACCGCGGCCTACGCGCTGTGGAACCTGGAAGAGCGCGGCACCATGTTCGTCGGCGCCAACGAGAAGTGCTATCTGGGCATGATCATCGGCGAGAACGCCCGTCAGGACGACCTCGACGTCAACCCGATGAAGGCCAAGCAGCTGACCAACGTCCGCGCCTCGGGCAAGGACGAGTCGATCCGCCTGACCCCGCCGCGCCGCATGACCCTCGAACAGGCCATCGCCTATATCGAGGAAGACGAGCTGGTCGAGGTGACCCCGAAGAGCATCCGCCTGCGCAAGCAGATCCTGAACCCGTCGTTCCGCAAGCGTCGCGTCAAGGAAGAATAGTCGGCTCCCGGAGCATCCGGGACAGACGATCAAGAGCCCGCCGCCCTCTGGGACGGCGGGCTTTTTCTTGGGCTTTTCGTCGCGTTTACAATTAACTGCCGCTTCAGAAACCACCGATACGGTGCACGCGCGGGATGCGGGGGTGTCCTGGGATTGCAGGATCGCGACGTGCGCCAGACTTCCGTCTTTTCGGGACCTACATCGCGAGTCGCGGCGCTGCTGTCGCGCCACCTGCCTGTCGTGCCCGAGGCCATGGCCGGCCGCGTCCGTTTCGAACAACTGGTCAGCATCCAGCGCCTGACGCCGGTGATGATGGCCGCCAACATCATCAACGCCCAGCTGGTCTGCCTGGCCGGCATCGGCGGCGCGGATCGCCTCACCCTGGTGGCCTGGGCCGGCGTCGTCACCTGCTATGCGCTGCTGGGCCTGCGCGGCTGGGTGGCCGCCCGACGCCGCAAGAGCGGCAAGAACACCGTCTCGGCCCGGGGCGCGCGCCGCGTGGCCCTGCAGGCCGGATTGCTGGGCCTCATCTGGGGCCTGCTGCCGGCCCTGGCCCTCAAGGACGCCGGCGTCCACATGAGCATGCTGATCGTGGCCCTGATGGCCGGGATGATCGGCGTCGGCAGCTTCGCCCTGCTGACCCTGCCCATGGCCGCCCTGGCCTATACGACCCCGCTGGTCATCGGCTCGCTCTGGGTCCTGCTGACCAGCCACGAACCGATCCTGCTGGCCTTAGCCGGACTTCTGATCTTCTGCTACCTGGTCGTTGGCCTGTCGTGCCTGTCGCACGCCAAGGTCTTCGTCGACCGCCTGGTGGCCGGCGACGAGCTGGAGCGCCAGAAGCAGGTGGTCAGCCTGCTGCTCAGCGACTTCGAGGAAGGCTCCAGCGACTGGCTCTGGGAAGTCGACGCCACCGGCGCCCTGACCTATGTCTCCGAACGCATGGCCGAGGCGGCGGGCCAGCCGCGCGAGGACCTGCTGGGCCGGCGGGTCGGCGAGCTGGGCGCCGAACTGGCCGAAGCCCCCGAGGGCCTTTCGAACCTGGTGGGTCTGCTGGTCGAGCAAAAGGCGTTCCGCGATGTGATCGTGTCGGTCCTGGTCGGCGATGAACTCCACTGGTGGTCGCTGAGCGGCAAGCCGATCCATGACCTGGACGGCGCCTTCGCGGGCTTCCGCGGCGTCGGCGCCGACGTCACTCAGGCCCGCAAGGACCAGGAGCGCATCACCCGCCTGGCCCACTACGACGTGCTGACCGGCCTGCCCAACCGCCTGTCGTTCCTGCAGGCCCTGAGCGGCGCCTGGGACGCCAAGGGTCGGACCGCCGGCTGCGCGGTGCTGTGCCTGGACCTGGACCACTTCAAGGGCGTCAACGACAGCCTGGGCCATCCGATCGGCGACGCCCTGCTGGTCGAGGCTGCCCGCCGGCTGCGCGCCTGCGTCGGCGAGACCGGGATCGTCACCCGCCTGGGCGGCGACGAGTTCGCCGTCGTGGTCCGCGACCAGCTGGCGCCGCCCGAACTCGGGGTCCTGGCCCAGGCCATCGTCGACACCCTGTCCCAGCCCTACGAGCTGGACGACCACCACATATCGATCGGCGCCAGCGTCGGCGTCGCCGTCGCCCCCACCGACGCCGACGACGCCGACACCCTGCTGAAGAACGCCGACCTGGCCCTCTACCGCGCCAAGGGCGACGGGCGCGGGGCCTACCGGTTCTTCGAGGCGACCATGGACGTCTGGGCCCAGGAGCGCCGGGCCCTGGAGATCGACCTGCGCTCGGCCCTGAAGAACGACGAGCTGAAGCTGTTCTTCCAGCCGCTGATCGGCGCCAAGGCGCACGAGATCACCGGGTTCGAGGCCCTGCTGCGCTGGGAGCACCCGCGACGCGGCCTGGTCGGGCCCGACGACTTCATCGAATGCGCCGAGCAGTGGGGCCTGATCTGCAAGATCGGCGAGTGGGTGCTGAACGAGGCCTGCCGCCAGGCCGCTTCGTGGCCGACCGCGCTGAAGGTGGCGGTCAACCTGTCGCCCAACCAGTTCGCGACCGGCGACCTGGTCGAGCAGGTGCGCCGGGCCCTGGACGAGTCGGGCCTGGCGCCGTCGCGGCTGGAGCTGGAGATCACCGAAGGCCTGCTGCTGCGCGACACCGCCGGCACGCTGGAGCAGCTCCAGGCCCTGAAGGACCTGGGCGTGCGCATCGCTATGGACGACTTCGGGACGGGCTATTCCAGCCTGGCCTATCTGTGGCGGTTCCCGTTCGACAAGATCAAGATCGACCGCACCTTCATCGCCGAGATGGCGGGCAATCCGGCCATCGCCGACATCCTGCGCACCATCACCCTGCTCGGCCGCACGCTGAACCTGGAGGTCACCGCCGAGGGAGTCGAGACCGCCGACCAGGCGCGGATCCTCGAGGACATGCGCTGCGACCACTTCCAGGGTTATCTGTTCGGCCGCCCCATGCCGATCGCCGACATCCCCGGCTTCCTGCTGGAGAACACCGCCCAGCGCCTGAGGCGCGGTCCGGCGGGGGACGTTGAGGATAGCGCCGCTGCGGCGGGCTAGACCAAACACACCCAAAACGGTTGTCATCCCGGACAAGCGCGCAGCGCGCCGATCCGGGACCGACGCGTGAGCTCAGAGCTTCCGGCGGTCCCGGGTCTTCGCTTCGCTACGCCTGGGATGACAGACTATTGGGGCCGGGTTCGTCAGACCCGGTTTCGGCCCCGGAACAGGCCCAGGATGAACAGCAGCACGATCGCCCCGATCGTCGAGATGATCAGGCTGCCGATCCAGCCCATGAAGTGAATGTTGAACATGCTGGCCAGGAACGCGCCGATCAGCGCGCCGACCAGGCCGACGATCAGATTGGTGATCAGGCCGTGATTGCGGCCCATGATCTGCTCGGCGATCCAGCCGGCGAAGATGCCGATGATGATCGCGCCGATGAAGCCCACACCGTTCATGTCTTTTGATTCCCGCAGCCAAGGTTGCTGGGGGAATGCCCGAGCGCGCGGTTGGTTGCCCCTTAGCGCGAGGTGTCGACCCGGGCCACCACGCTCATGCCCGGCCTCAGGCGGGCGACGTCGTCCTGGTTCGGATCGAGCACGATGCGGGTGGGCAGGCGCTGGACCACCTTGGTGAAGTTGCCCGTGGCGTTGTCGGGCTTGATCACCGCGAACTCCGAGCCCGTGGCCGGCCCCATCCGCTCGACATGGCCGCGCAGCTTCAGGCCGCCCAGGGCGTCGACCTGGACCACCGCCGGCTGGCCCACCTTGATGCGCGCCGTCTGGGTCTCCTTGAAGTTGGCCGTCACCCAGGTCTGGCGCGGCACCACGCCCATCAGCTGGGTGCCGATGGCGACATATTGGCCGAGCTTCACGCCCACCTCGCCCACCGCGCCGTCCTCGGGCGCGCGGATGGTGGTGTTGGCCAGGTCGATGCGGGCCAGCTCGACCGCCGCCCGGGCGTTGGCCAGGGTCGCCTCCAGCCCCTCGCGGTTGACCTTGGTGGTGGCCAGGGCCTGGTGGGCGATGTCGATATTGGCCTTGGTCTGGGCGACGCCGGCGGCGGCCTGGCGCTGGGCCACCTGCAGCACGTCGCGCTGGCTGGGGGCCAGCCAGCCCTGGGCCAACAGCGGCTCGGCCCGCTTGATGTCGACCTGGGTCTTGGCCAGGGCCGCCTGGCTGCTGCTGGCCTGGGCCTCGGCGAGGCGGATTTGGGCGGCGTTGGAGGTCTGGGCCTGGAGGTTGGCGTCCAGCGCCGCCTGGGCCGCCTGAACGGACGCCTCGGCCTGGGCCAGCTTCTGGCGATAGATGCGGTCGTCGATCTGGACCAGCACCTGGCCCGCCTTCACGGGTTGGAAGTCCTTGACCGCCACCGCCGTCACATAGCCGTCGACCTTCGGCGCCAGCAGGGTGACGTAGCCGCGGACATAGGCGTTCTCGGTGCTCTGCACCGTGCCGATGAACGGCGGCAGCTTCCAGGCGTAGAGCACCAGCAGCACGCCGCCGATCCCGGCGATGATCACCGGAATGGCCGCGCGCGACCACAGGCGCTTGGGGGGAGACGGGGGCGGAGGCGGCGGCGCGGGCGGCGGGACTTGCGGATCGGACATCAGGCGGCCTCCACGGGCGTCAGCCGGGCCGCGCGACGCTGGCGCAGCTCGGTCCTGACGCGCAGGAACAACAGATAGGCAAAGACCATCAGGGCCATGACGGCCACGGTGGCGAACACGTCGTCATAGGCCAGGACCGTGGCCTCGCGGGTGGCCTGCTGGGCCAGCAGGGCCGCGCCTTCGCCGCTCCGCAGGGCCGGATCGGTCAGCACCCCGGAATAGGAGCCCGACAGCTGCTTCACCCGCAGCGCGACCTGCGGATCGGTCAGGGCCAGGCGGCTGACGATGGCGTCGGAATGCACCCGCTCGCGGATGGTCATCAGGGTGCCCAGGAAGGCCGAGCCGCCCAACGCCCCGACCACCTGGCCGGTCGAGAACAGCACGATGAAGCTGACGATGTATTCCTGGCCCATCTTGATGGCGCGCGGGAAGCCGGCCAGCAGGGCGGCGGGCAGGAACAGCGCCCCGGCGAAGGCCATCATCCCCTGGCTCAGATACATCTGCTCTGGCCGGGTCAGGCTGGTCGACAGACTGTCCATCCAGGCCGCGACGGCGACCATCAGCAGGGCGATCAGGGCCGGGGTGCTGACGTGCTCGGGATTGATCGTGAAGGCGACGATCAGCATGCCGGCCAAGGTGGCGAAGAACATCACCCACGACAGGCCCGCCATCTGGTCGTTGTTCATGCCCAGGGTCTGCAGCAGGCCGAACGCCCCGACGCCCTGTTCGGACAGCACGATGCGGAACAGCAGGATGATCACCAGCAGGCGCAGCAGGTCGGCGCTGGACAGCCAGCGCAGGTGGATCAGCGGCTTTCGGCGATGCAGCTCGACCAGGGCCGAGGCGACCAGGAGCACGATGGCGGCCGCTAGGCACCAGCCCAGCCACGGGCTGTCGAACCACCACACATAGCGCCCCTGCCCCAGCACCACGCACAGCAGGGCGATGCCCGGCGCGAACAGGGCGAAGGTCAGGAAGTCGCGCCACTCGAACATCTCCACGCGCGGTATGGGCGGCAAGCGCAGCAGGTTGACCGCCGACAGGCAGACGACGCTCAGCCCGATCTCGGCCAGGTAAAGACCGTGCCACTCGCCGGTGTCGAGCAGGTCGGACGACACCAGCCGCGACAGCGGCACGGCCAGCTGGGCCCAGCCGATGCCCAAGGCCAGGCCGACGATCCGCCGCTCGGGCGGCGCGGCCTCGACCATGTAGAGCAGGGTCAGGGTCGACAGGGCCGAAGCCGCCATGCCCGCCGCCGCCCGCACGGCGATGGCCGAGCGCAGGTCGTTGCTCAGCAGGTGGGCCAGGCCGATGACGATGAACAGGCCCAGCCCGATGTCGGCGAACAATCGCAGCCCGTACTGGAAGCGGAACTTCACCGCCAGCAGGCCGATCGTGGCGTTGGCGGCGGTGTAGGCGATCGACAGCCAGGCCGCCTCGTTGGTGTAGGCGCCCAGCGAGCCCTGGATCCAGGGCAGGTTGTTGTTGATCAGGTTGGCGCCCAGCCCCTGGGTCAGGCCCAGCAGCATCGATACCGCGCCGTAGGCCAGTCCATGCGCCCAGGTCCATGGCGCCATTGGGGGCGGCGAAGGCGGCGGGGCTGGGACGGCGCTGTCGGTCACTTCAGGTGAAGCTCCGCCTTGGGAAATCGTTCCGCGTGGACGATCGCATGAGGCGAGCCTATCACCCCGCGACCTATGCTAGGCAAGGTCTTGAGGAGACGCCCGCCATGGTTCACCCGGTCTATGCCGACCTGCCCACCACCATCTTCGAGGAGATGAGCGGCCTGGCCCGCCAGACCGGGGCGATCAATCTGGGCCAGGGCTTTCCCGACGACGCCGGGCCGATGGCGCTGCGCCAGAAGGCCGGCGAGGCGCTGATCATGGGCACGAACCAGTACCCGCCGATGCGCGGCCTGCCCGCCCTGCGCCAGGCCGCGGCGGCGCACTACGGCCGGACGCAGGGCCTGGACCTGGACTGGCAAGCCGAGATCGTCGTCACCTCCGGCGCGACCGAGGCCCTGGCGGCGGCGTTCCTCAGCCTGATCTCGCCCGGCGACGAGGTGGTGCTGTTCCAGCCGCTGTACGACGCCTACCTGCCGATGGTGAAGCGGGCGGGCGGCGTGCCGAAACTCGTGCGCCTGACGCCGCCGCACTGGCGGTTCGACCGGACCATGCTGGAGGCGGCGTTCAGCGACCGGACGCGGATGGTGGTGCTGAACACCCCGCTCAATCCGGCCGGCGTCGTCACGCCCGACGAGGACCTGGCCCTGCTGGCCGAGTTCTGCGTGAAGCACGACGCCATCGCCGTCTGCGACGAGGTCTGGGAGGCCGTGGTGTTCGACGGTCGCGAGCACCGGCCGCTGATCGGCTATCCCGGCATGCGCGAGCGCACCGTGAAGATCGGCTCGGCGGGAAAGATGTTCGGCATGACGGGGTGGAAGGTCGGCTTCCTGTGCGCCGCCCCCGCCCTGACCAAGGCCCTGGCCGGCGCCCACCAGTTCCTGACCTTCACCACCCCGCCCAACCTGCAAGAGGCGGTGGCGTTCGGTCTGCAAGAGCCCGGCGATTGGTTCGAGGCCATGCCCGCGGGCCTGCAGCGTTCCCGCGACCGGCTGGCGGCGGGTCTGCGCGCGGCCGGCTTCGTGGTGCTCGACAGC
Organism: Caulobacter sp. P1_D6; assembly: GCF_056406095.1. Classification (NCBI taxonomy): domain Bacteria; kingdom Pseudomonadati; phylum Pseudomonadota; class Alphaproteobacteria; order Caulobacterales; family Caulobacteraceae; genus Caulobacter; species Caulobacter sp. P1_D6. The sequence continues at coordinate 14,295 of NZ_JBFUAW010000028.1, forward strand.
GGCGGGACCTATTTCCTCAATGTCGACCTGAAGGCCTCGGGGATCGACGAGGACGACCGCACCTTCGCCTTGCGGGCCGTGCGCGACCACGGCGTGGCCAGCATCCCGGTCTCGGCGTTCTACGCGCAGGACCCGGTCCGCCACATCCTGCGCCTGTGCTTCGCCAAGGCGGACGACACGCTGGACGAGGCGGTGAAGCGGCTGGCGAAGGCGCGGGCCGCGCTCCGATAGGCCCTCCCCCTGTGGGGGAGGCGATCGCAAAGCGATCGGTGGGGGGAGTTCTAGGACGGTCAATCCGGGCTGTGGTCCAGACCCTACCACTCCCCCCCGTCGCCCTTCGGGCGACACCTCCCCCACAGGGGGAGGAGCTTTAGGCCGCGATCGTCTCGGCGGTCGGGCCGAACACCTCGTAATGGATGCGGTCGGCCGGTACGCCGGCGCCCGCCAGTCCGTTCACGAACACCTTCAGGAACGGCGTGGGGCCGCACAGGTAGAAGTCGGCGTCCGCGAACGGGGTGTTGGCCTTCAGCCAGTCGATGGAGATGAACCCATTGAGGTCATGCGTCTCGCCGATCCGGTCGCCCGCCAGCGGATCGCTGTAGAACGTGGTCACCGAGACGCCGCCGTGGTCCTTGGCCAGGGTGCGGACATGGCCGTCCAGGGCGTGGACGCCGCTGTTGAGCGCGCCGTGCACGAAGTGGGCTTCCAGCGCCGGATGGGCCTTGGCGATGTGCTCGACCATGCTGACCATCGGCGTCAGGCCGACGCCGCCGCTGAGCAGCACTACCGGACGGGTCGGCTCGTCGGCCAGGAAGAAGTCGCCCGACGGCGGGGTGGCCCGCAGGATGTCGCCAATCCGGGTCTGGTCGTGCAGGAACCGCGAGACCGCGCCCAGGTCCTCGCGCTTGACCGAGATGCGGTAGCTCTCGCCGTTCGGGCCCGCCGAGATCGAGTAGTTGCGCTTCTCGCCCGGAGCATCGGGCAGGTCGAAGCGGAAGGTCAGGTACTGGCCGGGCTTGTGCGGGATCACCCGCCCGCCGTCCGCCGGCCGCAGCACGAACGAGGTGATCACCGCGCTCTCGCGGATCTTCTCGGCGACCACGAAGTCGCGCCAGCCGGTCCAGCCGCCCTCGAAGGCCTCGATCTCGGCCCGGATGTTCGCCTCGCGACCGATCAGGATGTCGGCCAGGAACCAGTAGGCCTCGCCCCAGGCGGCCAGGATTTCGTCGGTGGCCGCCTCGCCCAGCACGTCCTGGATCGCGCCCAGCAGGGCCTTGGCCACGAACGGATAGTGCTCGGCCAGGATGTGATAGCCGACATGCTTGTGGGCGATGCGTTCGACCACCGGCAGCACGACGCACAGATTGTCAATGTTCTGGGCGTAGGCCAGGATCGCCCCGGCCAGGGCCTTGGGCTGGGCGCCGGTCCCCTGGTTGGCGTGGTTGAACAGGGCCCTGATGTGGTCGTCCTGGAACAGCCGGGCGTACATCGCCAGGGTGATCTTCTCGCCATGTTCGGCCAGGGCCGGAACCGTGGCCTTGACGCGCGCGATCGTGTCCGCGCTGAGCGCAGCCGCCATTGTCTCTCTCCGTGTCTGGTTTTCTGGGTTGGGTTCGCGGTCAGGCGACCGCGGGTTGGTCAGAATCCGCCTTGGGCAGGCGGAAATTGATGGCGAGGTCCAGGCTCTGGGCGATCCGCGCGGCCTTGGCCTGCATGACCGCGGCGACGGGCGGCGACATCATCTCGGCGGTCGTCTCGGCCCAGATCGCCAGCCAGCGGCCGAACATCTCCGAGGGGATGCGGGCGGCGTGCCTGAGATGGACCGCCACCGGATTGCCCTTGTAGCAGCCGCTGGTCAGCATCACCGACGACCAGAAGTCGGCCAGGGTCGCCAGGTGATGGTCCCAGTCCCCGACCGCGTCGTTGAACACCGGGCCGAGCTCGGCGTCGGCGCGGACACGGGCGTAGAAACGATCCAGCAGGGCCGGCAGGGCGGCTTCGATCTCGGCGGCTTGGCTCGGGTCCATGGTGATGGCCTAATTGATGCGTCAAAAATGCATCTATAAGCCCGCAGCGAAACATGCAAAGAAAATGCTTGTTCTACGTATTCGTCCTTAGGCGCCGCCTTGGGGCGTCCGCCCGGAGTGCCGATGCGCCTGACGCGCTACACCGACTATGCGATGCGGGTTCTGCTGCACCTGGCGGCGCGACACGACGGGGACCTGTCCTCGATCGGCGAGATCGCCAAGCTCTACGACATTTCGCAGAACCACCTGATGAAGGTGGTGCAGGACCTGGGCAAGGCCGGCTTCGTGCGCACCGTGCGCGGCCGGGGCGGCGGCATCGCCCTGGCCCGTCCCGCCGACCAGATCGTCATCGGCCAGGTGGTGCGCCAGACCGAGGAAGGCTTCCAACTGGTCGACTGCACCAATTGCATGATCGCCCCGGCCTGCACCCTGCCCCGCGTCCTCAATGAGGCGACGGCGGCGTTCATCGCGGTGCTCGACAAGTACAGCCTGGAAGACCTGCTGGATCAGCGCCACCAGATGCGGGCGCTGTTCGGGATCACCGAACCGGCGGCGCTGACCGCCGCGACCTAGGCCGGCGTAGCGACCGGCTCGGCCTGTTCGACGGGCGCCGCCATGCCGCGTCTGGCCAGCACCTGGACCAGCACCGAGAGCATGTCGCGCAGGTCGATCGGCTTGGCGATGTGGGCGTCCATGCCGGCTTCGAGGCAGGTGTCGATCTGGGTGCGCATGACGTCGGCGGTCAGGGCGATGACCGGCAGGGCGCTCCAGCGCGGATCGCGGCGCAGGATGCGCGTGGCCTCCAGCCCGTCCATCACCGGCATGTTGACGTCCATCAGCACGATGTCGAACGCCTCGGCCTCCAGCGCGTCAAGGGCCTCGCGGCCGTTCTCGACCTCGACCAGGTCGCAGTCGAACGGGGCCAGGAACAGCTTGATGACCCGGCGGTTGACCGGATGGTCGTCGACCACCAGCACCCGGCGGCCGTGCAGGGGCGAGAGCGTCTCGTCCTCGCCGGGGGCGCCGAACGCCGCGACGCTCGTCTCCGTCGCCCCGGCGCTGGAAACGTCGACCCGGAAGCCGAGGGTGAAGGTCGAGCCTCGGCCCTCGCGGCTGTCGACCAGGATCTCGCCGTCCATCAGCTCGGCCAATCGGCGGGTGATGTTCAGGCCCAGGCCCGTGCCGCCGAAGGTGCGGGTGGTCGAGGCGTCAGCCTGGGTGAAAGCGCCGAACAACTTGGACAGGGTGGCCGGGCTCATGCCGATGCCGGTGTCGGTGACGGTCAGGCGCACGTCGGTCCGGCCGGTCCGCGGATCGGGCGCCCAGGCCAGGGTCACGTCGACCTGGCCGATCACCGTGAACTTCAAGGCGTTGGACAGCAGGTTGGCCAGGCACTGGCGCACCCGCACGGCGTCGAACAGCAGCATCGGCGGCGGCTCGCCGACGACGGTGAAGGTCAGCTCGACGCCCTTCTCGCGCGCGGTCGGCTGATAGCCGCCGATCAGGCGAGCGCAGATCCCGACGAGGTCGCCGGCGGTCGGGGCGATCTCCAGCTTGCCGGCCTCGATCTTCGACAGGTCCAGGATGTCGTTGAGCAGCACCAGCAGGGTGTCGCCGCTGTCGATCATCAGTTCGACCTGCTCGCGCTGGCGGGCGTTCAGGGCCTCGCCGCGCAGGGCCTGGGCCATGCCAAGCATGCCGTTCAGCGGCGTGCGCAGCTCGTGGCTCATCACGGCCAGGAAGGCGGACTTGGCCTCGTTGGCCGACTCGGCGCGGCCGCGCGCCTCCTTCAGCCGCTGCGAGGCCCGGCGCAGATAGAAGCCCCAGCCCACCCCGCCCACCACCAGCACGCCCAGCAGCATGGCGATAACGATCGAGGCGTGGGCCAGGCGGCGGTTCAGCTCGACCTCGGCGGTCAGGCGACGGCTCTCGTCGCGCTTGGACTTCAGCTCGGTCTCCAGGGCCGAAGCCATCTGGGCGCCGTTGCGCGACAGGGCGGCCTGGGTCTTCTCGTGGTCCTGGCGGCGCCATTGATCCAGCTGGCGGAAGGCGTCCTCGCCGCGATGCTCGGCCAGGGCGATATAGGCGCTGAGCAGCAGCTCGGCCTGGGGATCGCGCTCCAGGGTCTCGATCGGGATGGCGCGGATCACGTCGAGATCGGCCTTGGCGGCGGCCGCTTCGCCCAGCTCGGCCCGGGCCTGGGCGCGCAGGCGCAGGCTGAGGCCGGTCAGGCGGTTGGTCGGCCGGGCGATCTCGAACGCGCCGTCGGCCAGGCACTGCAGCACCCGGCGCGGGGCGTGCCGCGCATTGGCGATGCGGGCGCACAGATAGCGATCCCAGGTCTTCAGGTCCGGATCGCCGGCCGCCTGGGTCATGTGGTGGTGCACGCTGGCGAAGTGCTCGGCGGCGTCCAGCTCGCCCACCTCGGCGGCAGTGTAGGCGATGTCGTAGATCCGCTCGACCTTGCGCATGTAGAAGGCGTTGCCCTCGTCCAGCCGGGCGGCCTGGCTCATGTGGTCCAGCGCGCCTTCCTTATCGCCGATGTAGGACAGGGTGTAGGAATGCACCTGATGGGCCTCGGCCAGCATCGACCGGGCGATGGGGCCCTTGCGCTCCATCTGGCCCATCACGTCGGCGGCCAGGCGCGAGGCGTCGGCCCACTGGCCCGAGCGGCCCAGGGTGCGGATGCGCTCCAGCGCCGCCATCATCCGGATGTTCGGACCCGAGCGCTCCAGATAGCGTACCCAGTCGGCCTCGTTGAAGGTGCGAAAACCGCCGGACTCGTGGCGGTAGGCCGTGGTCAGCAGGTCGACCAGGCTCAGCAGTTCGGCGTCGCCCTCGGCCACGGCCAGGCGACGGACGCGGCGGGTCCAGTCGTCGAACTGCGGCTGAACCTGGTTGCTCTTGTAGGCGTAGAGCACCGACCACAGGCCATACAGGCGCTTGTCGCCGTCCTGCTTCATCGCCCAGCGCCCGATACGCTCGATGTCGTCGTTCTCGCGCGACGGCGGTTCGATCTCGTCGCGGCTGACCTCGCGATAGACGGCGTCCAGCCTGGCCGACTGCGGCGAGCGGGCAAGGGCCGCGCCGCCGGTTCCGGCCAACAGGGTCGCGATCGCCGCGAGGAACAGGACGTAGCGCCGCAAGCCGTGGTTTCCTGGTGAACCGCGGCAACCTACAAAAACGACCTGTATCCAAAGTTAAAGAACGGCGGAACGCGACATTCCATCGCTGAATAGCGGAATGCCGGGCAAAATATCCTCTCCCCGATCCCCTAAGCTCAAGTTTGTGGCGTCGCTTAGATGGTCGCCCCGCCGTCCACCACCAGAGCTTGTCCGGTCATGAAGCTGCCCGCCTTGGACGCCAGGTAGACGGCCGCCCCGGCCAGTTCGTCCGGCTCGCCGATCCGGCGCAGCGGCACGCCCTTGGTCGAGCGTTCCAGGGTCGCGGGATCGTCCCACAGGGCCTTGGCGAAGTCGGTCTTGATCAGGCCCGGCGCGATGCAGTTGACCCGCACGTTGTCGGGGCCGAACTCGTGGGCCAGGTTGCGGGCCAGTTGGAAGTCGGCGGCCTTGGAGATGTTGTAGGCGCCGATGACGGCGTTGCCGCGCAGCCCGCCGATCGAGCTGACGATGATGATCGCGCCGTCCTTCCGCTCGCGCATCTCCGGGGCGACCATGCCGATCAGCCAGTGATTGCTGATGATGTTGTTGTCCAGGATCTTGCGAAACTGGTCGTCGGCGATGCCGGCCAGCGGGCCGTAATAGGGGTTTGACGCGGCGTTGCAGACGCAGATGTCGACCTTGCCGAACGCCGCCTTGGTCTCGTCGACCAGGCGCTGCAGGTCCTCCTTGGAGGCGATGTTGGCCGGGACCGCGATCGCCGTCCCCTCGCCGTGCCTGGCGTTGATCTCGGCGGCGACCTCGTCGCAGGGCCCGGCCTTGCGCGAGGAGATCACCACCTTGGCCCCGTGTTCGGCCATGCGCTGGGCGATGGCCTTGCCGATGCCGCGCGAACTGCCGGTGATGATCGCCACCTTGCCGCTGAGGTCGAAGAGGGTGGTCATGGCGCGCTCCCGGCAGCTTCAAAACGATTGTTTGAATTGCCGGCAACTTGGAACCAAGGCCCGCCCAGGTCAAGCCGCCTCAGAACCGATAGGTGAAGCCGAACAGCGGCCCCTTGAGGTCGAGATCGACGTCGACCCGGCCCTTGTCGTTCTCGAAGTGCAGGTAGCGATAGCCGCCCATCAGCCGCCAGCGGCTGGAAAGGTCGTACTCGACCAGGGCTTGGCCCTGCCAGCTGGAGGTGTCGCTGCCCCAGCCGGCGTCGGCCTGGCCGGTCAGGCCCCACCGACCGTACTGGCCCCGGGCCCGCGCGCCGATCACCCCGTCGGCCCAGCTGGTGTCTCCGCTGGCGTCGATCAGCTCGCCGTTGGGTCCGCTGAGCGTGAAATCGGTCTCGAGCCAGTAGCCCCTGACACCGGCCGTCAGGTCCAGGTCCCATTTGTCGCCGTCGACCAGGCGGTAGTAGCCGTTCACCGACCCCACCATCGCCTTGGTGCCTAGACTCGGGGTCAGGGGGATCGCCGGCGGCAGTTCGATATTGTCGCCGAAGCCGATGTCGACATAGGCGAAATCCACGAGCGCGCCGAACCGGTCGCCGCTGATCTCGGCCACCCCGAAGCCGAAGAACTCCAGGTGATCCAGGAAGTTGCCGTCGACGACGGGGGTCGGCCGGTCGGCCTGCAGCCCCAGCGGCCCCTCGACGCTGGGCAGCCAGACATAGGTGCCCATGCGGAATGTCACGTCGTCGGCCCTGGCCTCGACGGCGCCCGCCGCCAGCGCCACGGCAAAGCCCACAACCACCGCAACCCTCATCGGACAGCTCCCTTGAGACCCGGGCAGAGCCTGAACCGTCCAAGCGGGGGGTAAATCAGGTGAATTCCCTAGAGGGACGCTCGGCTTGCCGCTATCGACGCCAGATGGATGTCAGGCATCGACAAAAGTTCGCGGGCGATGTCGGATCGCCGACCGTGCGGCCGTCCTCTGGGCACAAACCGCTGCCCTTTGGAGAAACGCCATGAACGCCCCCGCCCCTTCCCCGATCGCCGAGCGCGAACTGGTGCTGACCCGCATCATCGATGTCCCGGCCGACAAGCTGTACAAGTGCTGGACCACGCCCGAGCGCATGCACGAGTGGTTCTGCCCCAAGCCCTGGACCGTCTCGCACGCCGAGATGGACATCCGGGCCGGCGGCTCCAGCCTGATCGTCATGCAAGGCCCCAACGGCGAGGAGATGCCCAATCCCGGCGTCTATCTCGAGGTCGTCCCGAACAAGCGCCTGGTCTTCACCGACGCCTTCTCCTCGGCCTGGGTCCCGTCGGGCAAGCCGTTCATGGTCGCGATCGTCGAGTTCGAGGACCTGGGCGACGGCACGACCCGCTACACCGCCACCGCCCGCCACTGGACGGTCGAGGATCGCCAGGCCCACGAGCAGATGGGCTTCCACGAAGGCTGGGGCATCGTCGCCGACCAGCTGGCCGAAGTGGCCAAGACGTTCTGAGCAACCCCTCCGCCCGTCGTCCTCGGACTTGTTCCGAGGACCCCGCGTTCAGCCGAGAAGAACGCGGACCGGTGGAACGGTGCGTGTGCGGATTACCCCGACCGGCAAACCAGCGGCCATGGGGGTCCTCGGAACAAGTCCGAGGATGACGGAGATTGGGTGCGTAGCGCGCACCCAATCTCACGCGCACTTGTTCCAGCCGTGCATGTCCAGATGGAAGTGGTCGTGGTGCTCGGCGTTGTAGTCGGGGCTCAGGGTGGTGATGAACACCCGGCAGGCCCCGTCGCGCACCCTGCGCAGGAACTGGCCCTTAGGCCCCGGATCGTTCCAGTCGCGGGCCACGTAGACCGTCTGGCCGTCGGCCAGCTTGAAGCCGGCCAGGTCGATGGCGTCGGCGCTGGCGTGCTCGCTGACCGGGCCCGCCGTCTTGCCGTACTGCCGCCGGCAGGAATAGGTGCCGTAGTGCTCCAGCCCGACCACCCCCTGGCCCAGCACCTCGTAGGCGGCCGGCTGCACCACCTGGCGCTCCCAGATCGACAGAGCCAGGGCCTCCTTGCAGACCATCGGGGCGTCGGTCGGCGCCAAAGGCGCCATGCCGCTGTCGATCAACAACGCGTCGCGCACGGTGCAGAAGCCGCCATCCGTCTTTTCCGGCAGGTCGACATAGGTCAGGCCGGCCTTGCGCAGGATGGCCCGGCAGACCGCCGGGTCATTGCCCGCCCGCGCCGCCTTGATCCGCGTGGCCATGCCCACCGGGTCGACGATGCTCAGCGGTTTCCACGGCAGGTGCTGGCGGGCGATGCCGCGCTCGGCGACCAGCGCCATGACCAGCACCAGCGACCACAGCAGGACGAGCGCCGTCAGCCCCGCCAGGCGGTTCTGGTGGCGCGTGCGGTGCTCGACGCGCGGATGGCGCGGGACGCGATAGGCCATGGGCGGAGGGAGCGCCTGAAAGAGGTTAACGGCCAAGCCTTGCCTTAGCCGCGTGGCGGGTCAATCGGAAACACCTATCGGCACAGCCTGTAGCCGCTGCCCTCCAGATGCAGGTGGTCGCGATGGGCGGCGTTGTAGTCCGGGCTCAGAACGGTCCCGAACACCCGACAGGCGCTGTTGCGCGCCGCCTGCGCGAAGCGGCCTTCGTCGCTGTCGGCCCGGAAGTCCGCCGCCACCGTGGCCCGGCGGCCGTCGGCGAAGCGGAAGCCGGCCACGTCCAACGCCTGGGCGCGGGCATGGGCGCTGGGCCGCTCGCCGGGCCGGCCGTAGATCGTGCGGCAGGCATAGGTCCCGTAGTGCTCCACCCGGGTCAGCCGGCTGCCCATGATCTCGGTCGCGGCCGGGGTCAGGAACTGGCGCTCCCACAGCGCGTAGCCCAGGGCCAGCGGGCAGGTCATGACCGGCGCGGCGGGCGCCAGGCGGCCGGCCGCCCGCACGGTGTCACGCGTCGAGCAGTAGCCGGCCTCCCGCGTCTCGCCTTCGGTGAACCGCACCCCGCCCTCGCGCAGGGCGGCGCGGCAGGCGGCCGGGTCGGCGCCGATCCGCGCCAGCTTGCCGGCCGTGGCCAGGCCGATCGGCTGGTTCAGCGAGAACGGCTTCCAGGGCAGGTCCTGCGGCGGCGCCAGGCGGTCGACCAGGGCGAACACCAGCAGGCCCGCCAGCAGCAGGTCCAGCAGGAAGCCCGCCGCGCTGGCCAGCGACCGGGCTTCGGGAGAGGGTTCGCGCAGGACCAGTTTCACGCTTCATCCAACGGCGCGACCGCCGTGAAGTTCAGCCCAAGGCTTGGCTTGACTGGCCCAAAGGGGCATCTAGCGCGTCCCTGGAGACGCCCATGACCCCCTCGAACAGCTGGCGCGGCCTGCTGAACGCCGAACTGGCTCCGCGCTTCGCCCTGCTGTGCCTGGGCATCTGGCTGAACGCCGCCGACACCCTGGTGACGGTGACCATCATGCCCAGCGTCGCCAAGGAGATCGGCGGCTGGCAGTACTTCGGCTGGTCGATCGCCGCCTTTCTGCTGGGCTCGATCCTGGCCGGGGCCTGCGCGGGCAAGCTGTCGATCCGCTTCGGCCTGCGCCGGGCCACCGCCCTGGCGGGCGTGGTCTACGCGATCGGCTGCGCCATGGGCGCCCTGGCGCCGGACTTCCTGGTCTTCGTGGCCGGACGCCTGGTCCAGGGCCTGGGTGCGGGGGCGATCGTCTCGCTGTGCTACGTGGCGATCAGCGCCATGTTCCCCGAAAGCCTGTGGCCGCGGGTCTATGGCGCGATCGCCGGGGTGTGGGGCGCGGCGACCCTGCTGGGCCCGCTGTGCGGCGGGCTGTTCGCGGAAGCCGGCTACTGGCGCGGGGCCTTCTGGTTCTTCGTGGTCCAGGCCGTGATCTTCGTGGGCGCGGTGCTGGTCATGGTGCCGTCCGCGCCCAAGGCCCTCGAGGGCGGACGCATTCCCGGACGCCAGCTGGCCCTGCTGACTCTGGGCGTGACCCTGATCGCCGCCGCCGGCGTCGTGCCGGGTGGGCTGACGGCCGCCCTCTGCGCGGTGTTCGGGGCCCTGGCCATGGCGGCCATGATGCTGGTCAACGGCCGCACGAGCGACCGCCTGCTGCCCCGCTCGGCCTCCGACCTGGCCACCGCCACCGGCCTTGGCCTGGTGGTGATCTTCTTCTGCGAGGCCGCCACGGTCGGCTTCTCGGTCTATGGCCCGACCTTCATCCAGGTGCTGCACGGGGCCGAGCCTCTGCTCAGCGGCTATGTGATCGGCGGCATCGCGGCGGGCTGGACGGCCTTCTCGTTCGTGGTCGCGGGGCTGAAGCCCCGGCACGAGGGCCGGGCGATCCGCATCGGGGCCGTGGTCATCGTGGCCGGCGTCGCCTGGGGCGCCTACGAGATGGTCCATGGCGGCCTGGTCGGGATCACCCTGTCGATGGTGCTGCTGGGCAGCGGCTTCGGGATCTGCTGGGCGTTCCTGGCCAAGCGGGTGATCGGCGGCGCGCCGCTCGACGAACAGCCCCTGGCCTCGGCCGCCGTGCCCACCACCCAGCTGATCGGCGGCGCCACCGGCGCGGCGGCGGCCGGCGCCCTGGCCAACGCCCTGGGCTTCGCGCACGGCGTCGAACCGGCGAACGGCCTGACCCACGGCCTGTGGCTGTTCTGCGCCTTCATCCCGCTGGCGCTCGTGGGCCTGGCGGCGGCATGGCGGCTGGGACGGGACTAGACCCGGCCTCAGCTCGAGATCGCCGCCCCGATCGCGATGCCGACCAGGACAGGACCCAGCGTCGACCCATCCCCTTCGGTCGACGGCTCCACATAGACCCCCTCGATGGGCAGCACGAACACGGCGTCGGCCGTCTTCTCCACGCGCGCTGTCGGATCGAGAGAAGGACGATGAGCCGTCAAGGCCGCGACCACGACGTCGCGATGCACGCCGGCGTCGCGCAGGTTCACGATGATCTTGCCGCCTTGCTCGCGCTGGCCCGCCGAAAGCCCCGGCGCCGCGTTCGGCCCGACGGCCAGGCGCAGGATCGCCTCGTCGCCGCGCAAGCGCGGCCGGATTTCCAGGACCTGGTCCCAGGTCAGGGTCCCGCCAAGATCGCGGCTGTAAAGTCCCGCCCCGTCGATCCGCAGTTCGACCTCGTCGACCAGCCGCGCCTTCAGCGCGGCCAGGAAAGCCTGGACGCCGAACGCCGCCGCCACGCAAAGCGCATAGACGATTTCCCAGGCGGGCTCTTTCCACACAGTCGCCACGATGGCCATGATCAGCATGACCAACATCCCGAGCAGGGGCGCCCTGGCCGCCGCTTGACGGCGCCATCGCCCCTGACGAGTCGTCAGCCAGACGCCCGGCGAGGGCGTCTCCTCGCGGTTCGGGATCCGGGAAAACAGATAGACGCCGCCGGCCAGGAGCGTTCCGGCCAGGAACACCGCGAACCAGCCGCCGCCCGTCACGTGCACCCCGAACCACAGGGCGATCCAAGGCGCGGCCAGGAAGAAATTGAACGCGCCCGCTCGCATGAGAGCGGATGCGTCTTCGCCGTCGGTCACCTTGGCCAAGGGGTTCATGCGCGCCAAGGTAGCACGACGCCGTGCCCACTCAAGCTTCCGCCAGCGCCGCCTCTTCCACCAGCTTGACCACGTCGCTCATGATCTCGGTGATCTTGAAGTCCTTCGGCGTGTAGATCCGCGCCACGCCCATCTGCTTGAGGATCAGGGCGTCGCCCTCGGGGATGATGCCGCCGGCCACGACGGGGATGTGGCCCAGGCCCTCGGCGCGCATGACGCGGATGACCTCCTGCACCAGGTCCAGGTGGGAGCCCGACAGGATCGACAGGCCCACCACGTGGGCGCGGCCTTCCTTGGCGCGGCGGACGATCTCGTCCGGCGTCGAGCGGATGCCGTCATAGATCACCTCCATGCCGCACGCGCGGGCCCGGGTGGCGATCTGCTCGGCGCCGTTGGAATGGCCGTCCAGGCCCGGCTTGCCGACCAGGTAGGTCAGGGTGCGGCCCAGCACCTGGGAGACCCGCTCGACTTCGGCCTTCACCGATTCCACGTCCTCGGCGTCGCCGGTGGAGACCACGATCGCCACGCCGGTGGGGCCGCGATACTCGCCGAACACCTCGCGCAGGGCCCCGGCCCACTCGCCGGTGGTGATGCCGGCCTTGGCGGCGGTAATCGAGGGCTCCATGATATTCCGGCCGTCGTCGGCGGCGGCCTTCAGGTCGGCCAGGGCGGCCTCGGCGGCGACCGGGTCGCGGGCCGCGCGCCAGGCCTTCAGCCGCTCGACGACGCCGGCCTCCAGCAGCGGATCGACCGTCTCGATCGCCTTGCCTCCCGCTGCCAGCGGCGAGGCCTCGCTGTCGGTCCAGCGGTTGACCCCGACCACGGTCAGGTCGCCGGTCTCGACCGAGCGCACCCGCGCGGCGTTGGACGAGACCAGCTCGGTCTTCATGTAGTCGATGGCGCTGGAGGCCCCGCCCATCGCGTCGATCAAGGCCAGTTGCTCCAGCGCGCCCTTCGACAGCTCGGCGACCTTGGCCTCGACCACGTGGCTGCCGTCGAACAGGTCCTCGTATTCCAGCAGGTCGGTCTCGTAGGCCAGCACCTGCTGCAGCCGCAGCGACCACTGCTGGTCGAACGGGCGCGGCAGACCCAGGGCCTCGTTCCAGGCCGGCAGCTGCAGGGCCCGGCAGCGGGCGTCCTTGCTGAGCGTGACGGCCAGGGCCTCGATCAGGATGCGGTAGACGTTGTTCTCGGGCTGCTGCTCGGTCAGGCCCAGGCTGTTGACCTGCACGCCGTAGCGGAAGCGCCGGGCCTTCTTGTCCTGCACGCCGTAGCGCTCCAGCAGGATCTGGTCCCACAGCCGCGTGAACGAGCGCATCTTGCACAGCTCGGTCACGAACCGCACGCCGGCGTTGACGAAGAAGCTGATCCGCGAGGCGACGATCTCGAAGTCCTCGTCGGGCACCTGGCCGCCGGCCTTGACGGTGTCGAGCACGCTGATCGCCGTGGCCAGGGCGAAGGCCAGCTCCTGCTCCGGCGTCGCGCCCGCCTCCTGCAGGTGGTAGCTGCAGACGTTCATCGGGTTCCACTTGGGCACCTCGATATAGCACCAGGCGATCATGTCGCCGATCAGCCGCAAGGACGGGCCCGGCGGGAAGATGTAGGTGCCGCGGCTGAGGTATTCCTTGATCAGGTCGTTCTGGGTGGTGCCCTGCAGCAGCTTGCGATCCGCCCCCTGCTCGTCGCCCAGCGCCACGTACATCGCCAACAGCCAGGCGGCCGGGGCGTTGATGGTCATCGAGGTGTTGGACTGCTCCAGCGGGATCTGGTCGAACAGCTGGCGCATGTCGCCCAGGTGGGCGATCGGCACGCCGACCTTGCCGACCTCGCCGCGCGCCAGGATGTGGTCGGCGTCGTAGCCGGTCTGGGTGGGCAGGTCGAAGGCGACGGAGAGGCCGGTCTGGCCCCTGGCCAGGTTGGCGCGATAGAGGGCGTTGGACTTCTCGGCCGTGGAGTGGCCGGCATAGGTCCGGAAGATCCACGGCGCGTCCGGCGCGTGCTGATACGGCTTGCCTGACATCCTGCGCTCCCGATCGTCTTATCGTTCTTAATTACCAACGATCATGAACCGGGTTTTGCTGCGATGCAATATCGCGTTCGCATGTGCGGGATCGGGTTTACCAAGCGGCGCGTCATGGCAAGCCATAGGCCGTTCGGCCTATCGCCCGCGCGACGGAAGTCGCCGCCTAATGCCCCTCTCCAAGCTAGGGGCTGGGCATGATCCATATCGTCACCTCGGAGAACCGGGGCCTCTACGCGCCCGAGCTGGCCGCGATGCGCGCCCAGCGCCGCGAGCGGCCCGCCGGCAAGGACGGTTGGGTCGACCTGATCGTTCTGGACGACGACGACCGCGACGAGGCCGGAACCGTCCACCTGCTGGCGTTCGACGACGAGATGCGGCTGGAGGGCGCCCTGCGGCTGGACCCGACCCAGCAGCGCTGCCTGCTGACCGAACGGTTCGCGGACCTGATCGCGCCCAATGAGCCGCCCAAGACGGGCCCCGACGTCTGGGAGGCCACGAGCCTGCTCACGACAAAGGCCTGTCGCGACCGCTCGCGCGTCTGGGCCCTGTGGACAGCGGCGATGGAGCTGGCCCTGGTCAACGGCGCCCGGCGCATCGTCGGGGTGATCGACATGGCCTGCTATCCCAACGCCTTGGACGCGCCGATCGAGGCCCGGCTGGTCGGCCTGCCCCGCCCCTACGCGCTGGGCGTGGCGGCGGGCGTGGAGCTGGCGCTCTCCGGGGCGCTGGTCGCCCGCCTGCACGAGGCGCTCGGGGTCGTGGGTCCCGTCGGCTACCATGTCGACGCGCTGGACCTGCGGGCGTTCGGCGGCCTGGCCAACGTCCAGCGCCAGGTGAAACGCGCCCAGGTTCCCCAGTGCGGCCCCGGCTCGGCCCGCGACGAGGCGCTGTCGGCCGAGACCCTCTACCGGCTCAACGACACCTCCAGCGCGACCCGCCGGATCTGGGCCGAACGCGACACTGATCCGCCCCCGGAGCGACTCAACGCCTAGGGCCTGCTGCGACACCGAAACAATTTTGCCTGGAAATCGCCTCGATCTAGGCGTGTACGTCCGTGCGTTAGCGCAAGCTTGGGGTTAATCAGCTAAACCTCAGCGACCTAACGCCGCGCCTTGCCGCTGTAACGTTCCATGAACGCGTCGGACGTGGCATGGTGATTAGACAACCTTTGGAGGCGAAACTTGAGCGAAGAAACCGAGGGCCGACGCCCGAATCCCGTCGATCTGCACGTCGGTGGCCGTGTCCGGATGCGTCGCAAGCTTTTGGGCGTCAGCCAGGAACAACTGGCCGACTCGCTGGGCCTGACCTTCCAGCAGGTGCAGAAGTACGAGCGTGGCGCCAACCGCGTCAGCGCCTCCAAGCTGTATGAAATCGCCAAGACCCTGCAGGTCCCGGTGTCGTTCTTCTTCGACGGCCTGGCCGACCCGATGGACGGTTCCGACGGCGACGAGGTCGGCCAACAGGCCGAGCGCATCGTGCAGGAATTCCTGACCACCCCCGAGGGTCTGGAACTGGCCGAAGTGTTCCCGAAGATCGGCCGCGGCCGCGTGCGTCGTCAGGTCCTCGACCTGGTCCGCGCCATGGCTGAAGAAGCCGCCCGCGCCGAAAACGCCGCCGCTTAAGTCGGCGACACAGTGATCTAGTCCGTTCGGGCCCCGGCGATCCCCCTCGCCGGGGCCCGATCGCGTTCAGAGGGTCAGCTGGCCGAAACCCGGCGCTGGCTGGCTTGCCAGATGCGCTTGGCCGTCTGCAGCGCGGCGGGGGCCAGGCCCCGCAGGTCGTGGCTGCGAAGGGTCTTGAGCCCGAATTCGCGGTCCTTCTGCCAGACCACCTTCACGTCGTGGGCGTAGCCGGTGACCAGGTCGACCAGCTGGACGCTGGCCGGCGGTGTCGCGCTCGACAGCATCTGGATGCGCAGGCCCGTGTCGGACTGGTCGCGCACGACGCAGTCCCACGCGAAGGCGCCGCAGAGCACCTTCCCGGGATGTTGCATCGCGGTGCGGGGACCGGCGCGCCGGTCGAGAGCCCCGTCAGAACCAAACTTCGACATGCCCCTAACAACGCGCGGCGACGTTAATCGGTGGTGCAGCGGGACGGTTTATTTGCCGCTGACCACGACGCGGGGCCCGGTTATCCCCGCAAAAGCGCCCTGACGGAACTTATGGCGAACACGGTTATTTAGCCAGTAACCCGCTTTCCGCTATGATGCGCCCAGGCTGGCGCAGACCAGCCGCCCGAGGAAACCAGAAGGACTGCCCGATGACCCACGGCGTGGCGCTGTTGGCCGACGTGAACGGCCGCGACCTGATTGTCGCCGTTGCCCGGCCAGGCGACGCGCCCGGCGAGCATCGCGTCCTGCCCGGCTCCACGCCGCTGGAGCTGGAGGCCGGCCTCAAATCGGTCCTGGCCGAACTGGGTCCGGACGCGCTGGTCGGCGCCGCGATCAGCGCCGCCGGCCCCGAGATCGACGGAACGATCCTCGTGACCAGCACGGACCTCAGCCTTTCCCTGACCTGGCTGCGCAGCGTCCTGCGCACGCCGAGGGTCTATCTGGTCAACGACTTCACCGCCTGCGCCATGGGCGCGCCGATGGTCGCCGAGGCGGAGCTGAGCGTGATCCATCCGGGCAAGGCCGCGCGCAACGCCGCCATCGCCGTGCTCGGGCCCAACCTCGGCCTGGGGGTGGCGGGCCTTGTTCCGCTGCGGGGCGACGGCTGGCTGGCGGTGCCCAGCGAGGGCGGCCACATGGACTTCTGTCCGGTCGAGGCCCGCGAGGCCCCGATCTTCTCGGCCGTCCGCGCCCGACGCGGCGAGGTCTCGGCCGAACGCCTGCTGTCCAAGGAAGGCCTCAGCGACATCCACTGCGCGCTGGTCGGCGACGGGGATCCTCTCGTCGCGCCCGAAAATGACAACGTTATCATCGAGCGGGCGCGGGCGGGCGACGCCAAGGCCCTGGAGGCGATCTCGATCTTCAGCGGCCTGTTGGGCGGTTTCGCCGGCGACATGGCCCTGCTGTTCGCGGCCCGAGGCGGAGTGTTCCTCTGCAGCCCGCTGCTGGAATCGATCAACGGCCTGCTGGACCTTGAAGCCTTCGCGCGCCGCTATCGGGCCAAGGGGCGGATGAGCTACTACCTGGCCGACGTGCCGGTGTTCCGCATGCCCGGCCGCCCGGCCCTGCTGGGCCTTTCCAGCCTGTTCAGCCCCAGCGACATGCACTACGCCGCCTCGGACGTGAAGTTCCTCGACTGCTAGGCAGGGATGGGGACACGCGCATGCGCATGTCCCCAGCGAGACCTATTTCTCGGCTTCGACCTTGAGGTTGGCCAGGCCGGCCTCGAAGTCCTTGCCGAGCGTCTTGTCCATGTTGAAGACCACGTCCATCACCTTGAACACGAAGGGCGCCGGGCCTTCCATGGCCCAGGTGACGCGGGTGGCGTCGCCCTCGGGGACCAGGGTGAAGATCGCCTTGTTGTGGGCCTCGAACGGCTTGGAGAAGTCCAGGTTGATGACCAGTTTCGACGGCGCGGCGACCTCGACGATCTCCATGCGGCCCGCCCCGGCCTTGCCGTTTCCGCTCCAGGCGTAGGTCGAGCCGACCCCGCTGGCCGGACCGCCATAGGTGCGGCTCATGGCCGGATCGAGCTTCTCGTAAGGCGACCAGGCGCCCCACCTATGGAAGTCGTCGAGCAGGGCGTAGATTTTTTCCGGCGGCGCCTTGATCACGATGGAGCGGGCGGCGCGGAAGTGATTGGGCTTGGTCGCCGCCAAGCCCAGCAGGGCGACGATCGCGACGACGACGACGATGGCGATGATCTTGAGCATGGTTGTCCCCTCCTTGTTTTGCAGGAGGAACCGGCCGCCTCCTCGGCCGCCGGCTCCATCCGATCCAGCGTCAGGCCTTGGGCGTGGTGGCGATCGACCACGAGAACCCGTAGGGGTCCTTCAGCTGGCCGTAGCGGTCGCCCCAGAACATCAGTTGCACCGGCAAGGTCACCTCGCAACCGGCCGCGACCGCCCGCTCGAACCACTTGTCCACGTCGTCGACCTGCAGGTGCAGGGTGAAGGCGGCGGGCTTTTCCTCGGGGTAGCCGTGCTCGGGATAGAAGTCGCTGAGCATCAGCGAATTGCCGTTGATCAGCAGATGGATGTGCATCGTCCGGCCCTTCTCGTCGGGCGGCATGCGGTAGAGGTCCTGGGCGCCGAAGGCCTTGGCGTAGAAGTCGGCCGCCTGGCCGGCGTTGCTCGGCGACAGATAGGGCACGATGCCGCCGGAGACGGGCGGCAGCGCGGGCGGCGGCTGTTGGGCGTCGGTCATGGTGATTGCTCTCCTGGCTTAGGGGTTTGGTCAGGGCTTTAGGTCGATGGCGGCTTTGAAGCTGCCGTCCATCAGGAACGGTACGGACTCGTGGGTGTGGACGATCTTCCAGGCCCCGCCGCGCTCGCGCAGGCCCAGGGTGCAGCGGAACCACAGATCGACCACCTCGCCGTCCGTCTTGGTCCCGGACATGTGGGCCAGACCGTGAGCAAAGGCCACGTCGCCCGCGGCGGCGATCGCGAGGTCGGCCAGATCGTAGCCGATGGGGCTCGACCATGTGTCGAACCAGGCCTGCAAGCCCCCGCCGTCTTCGGTCGCTACAAGCGGGGGCGCCAGGGAGTAGACGACCAGGTCATCGGCCAGGCAGGCCGCCACGCCCTTGGCGTCCTTGTCGTGCAAGCCTTGCGTCCAGGCGTCGATCGCGCGGCGGATCGCGACCTCGTCGGCGGCGATGTTGGGCATGTCGGTCTCCCGTTCCACGGTTCGACCAAAGGACGCACGTCGCGTCGCCGACCCGACAGTCGTCGCGAACTTTTTTCGACGGCCTAGCCGCCCGTCCCCTCCTTCAGCAGCCGGTCCAGGTGCAGGCGGATGTGGGCGGCCTCGGCGGCGGTGTTGGCCAGGGCGATGGCCTGGTCGAAGGCCACGCGCGCCTCGTCCCGCCGCCCCAGCTGGAACAGCAGCCCGCCCCTCAGGCCGAAGAAGTGGAAGTAGCCCGACAGCTTGGGGGCCAGGGGCTCGATCATCTCCAGAGCCGCCTCGGGTCCGGCCACCTTCGACACCGCCACGGCGCGGTTCAGGGTGACCACCGGCGACGGGGCCACTTGCTCCAGGTCGCCGTACAGCAGGTCGATCCGCGTCCAGTTGGTGTCCTCGGCGCGTTCGGCGCGGTCGTGCTCGGCGGCGATGGCGGCCTGCACCAGATAGGGCCCGGGCCGGCGATGGCGCACGGCCTTGTCGATCAGGGCCAGGCCCTCGGCGATCATGCGCGGGTTCCACAGCGAGCGCTCCTGGTCCTCCAGCAGCACCACCGCCCCGTCGGCGTCGAACCGGGCCGGAGCGCGGGCGTGCTGCAGCAGAAGCAGGGCGGTCAGGCCCATGATCTCCGGCTCGCTGGGGAACAGGCGCAGCAGCAGGCGCGCCAGGCGGATGGCCTCGTCGCACAGCGAGCCACGGGTCAGCAGTTCCTTGCCGCCGGCCGAATAGCCTTCGTTGAAGACCAAATAGACCATGGCCGCCACGGTGTTCAGGCGCTCGGCCCGCTCCTCGACGCCCGGCGCGCCGAACGGCACGTCGGCCGCCCCGATCCGGGCCTTGGCGCGGGTGATCCGCTGCTCCATCGCCGACTCGCCGACCAAGAAGGCGCGGGCGATCTGGCGCACCGACAGACCCGAGACGATGCGCAGCGCCACCGCCACCTGCTGGGTGGCCGGCAGGTCCGGGTGGCAGCAGATGAACAGCAGCCGCAGCACGTCGTCGCGATAGTGCTCGCCGTCCAGCCGGTCGACGAGGGCGGCCTCGGCGTCCTCCAGGTCGGAGATCAGCTCTTCCGGCGGCAGCGGGGCCGACTTGCTCTGCTTGCGCACCCCGTCCAGGGCGGCGTTGCGGCCGACCAGGATCAGCCAGGCGGTCGGGTCGCGCGGCGGTCCGTTCTTGGGCCAGGCCTTCAGGGCCCGCAGGCAGGCGTCCTGGAAGGCCTCCTCGGCGGTGTCCAGGTCGCGGAAGTAGCGCAGCAGGGCCGCGACGGCCTGGGGCCGGGCCGCGGTCAGGGCGGCGTCGATCCAGGCCGCGTCGATATTGGCGATGGTCATGCTCCCGCCCCTCCTGCGTTGGCTCTCGTCCCGCGCGCCTCGGTCAGATGGCCGGGACGATAGACGGCCAGAGGACGGATCTCATAGGCGCCCCGGTCGGGATTGGCCGCGGCCAGGTCGTGCGCCACCTCGATCGCCGCCTCCAGGTCCCCGCAATCGACGACGTAGAATCCCAGGAGCTGCTCCTTGGTCTCGGCGAACGGCCCGTCGATCACCAGGTGCTCGCGGCCCTTCCGCAGGGTGACGGCTGCCGTGGTCGGCAACAGGCGGGCCACCGCGCCCAGCCGGTCGGCGGCGGCCAGACCAGCCTCGACCGTACCGAGTCGCGCCATGACCACGGCGTCTTCCGCCGGGGTCCAGGCGCCGACCGCGTCCTCGAAGTTGTAGCAAAGAATGGCATAGAGCATCGGGCTGCGCACCTTGTCGTAGCCAGGACGATCAGGAAGCCCACAATCCGACACCAAGGCCGTGAAAAATCAGGCCGCATGGTTTCTCGTATGGTGAAGGAGCCCTATTTTCGCCAACGCGTTCATCGACGGTCGGGCCGCCGACACAAAACCATAAAGACAAGACGGCAAAGGGAGGAGGCGCTCGTAGCCAGGAGCCGTTCGCGTGACTATGTGGATTTCGACGTTCTTCATCGTGTTCCTGCTCGGCATGCTGGCCTGGCCGAGCGTGGCCCCGCGCATCGACTCGATACGCCGCCGTCGTCGCTCCTCCGAGCGTCGCCGCAGGAGCTACTTCCAGGACTGACCGCGAAAGGCCGTGCCGGCAGCAAGCCAATTCCTTGAGCATGTTCGACGAAATTTCAGGCAACCGCCTAACATCTAACCACGCCTTGAAAAACCATCGCAGGAAGCGGGAACCCTAAGCTTCAAGTTTCGTTGACCCTCGAGATCAACCACAGGACGCATGGTTCAGTGCCCAGTACCCCAGCGCCCTGCACCCCGGTTTTCAGGCGCAAACCGCGTTCGCTTTCGACCTGGTCGCGAATCTTCGCCAAAGCCCCTGTCTATCTGACCTATGTCCGCGAACGGCCGGCCTGGCTGCTATTCATGATCTTCGGGCGCCTGGCGCCAATCAGGCGGGTCGAACGTCTCTTTCGCGGGGCCAAGCCCAGTCCGCTCGCCGTCAATCCCAGCGCCAGGATCGCACTGGACGATCCGTCGGCCGTGATCCCGAACCTGGTCCGCGACGGCGTCGCCGAAGGGTTTCGGCTGAAACCCGAGGACCGCGCGGAAATCCTCGATTTCGCCCTCACCCATCCCTGCTTCGAGCGCGACGGCGCCCGGGCCGGCTTCCTCCCCGGCGACATCGCCGCCGTCAACGCCGGCCGCGATCACGACGTGGTCGCCGCCTACTATTTCGACACCGTCCTGCGCTGCCCGGCCATCTCGGACCTGGCCGGCGATCCCTTGCTGCGCGAAATCGCCGACAGCTACCTGGGCAAGCGGGCGGAACACATCCGCACACGCCTGTGGTGGAGCTTTCCCGGCGAAAGGATCAAGGCTTCCGACCTGCACGCGGCCGCCCAGGACAGCTTCCATTTCGACATGAACGACTGGCAGACCCTGAAGTTCTTCTTCTACATCACGCCCGTCACCGAGCGATCCGGCCCGCACAAATACGTCAGCGGCAGCCACGACCGGCGCGCGTTGCGACACCAGTTCACCCTGGTCCTGGCGCACGACGGACATGACGTGCTCAAGCACTACGGGGCCGCGAACCTGAAGAGCGTGGTCGGAGACGCCGGCTCCGGATTCGCCGAGGACCCCTACGTCTTCCATACCGGCACGCGATGCCTGGACGCGCCGAGGCTGATCCTGGAACTGGAATACGGCCCCTCGCCGTCCAGCCCCAGCTACAAGTTCGGCGTGCGGCGGTAGGCTCGTCCCGCGATCGGGGAGCCAGGCCCGGGCCGGTTCGGTCGCCGCTGATCCTTCAACTTGAAATTTAAGCTGATCGCCACTCGCGCGAGCATGCGCCGAGCGTCAAGCGCGATAGTTGCGCTTATGGTCAAGTTCGCGCAGTGTGATAAAAAATGAGGGGGGTCTCATGAAGGCGTTCGACGTTGCGCGCCCGGCTATAAGCCGGTCGTTTCCGCTGGGCTGGAAGCAAACAGCTCGGCCGCGCCGGTGAATCCTCGCGACGAGACGCTGCGCGCCGTCCGCGACGCGGCCGCGCATGAGCGACGAGCCCAGGCGCCGAACGCCTCATCGGTTCAAGCCAAGATATCGGGCTGGGCGGGATCCATTCGTAGGCTGATCGCCCGGTTGTTCGCGCCCGCGCGCGACAAGCGTCCTTCCGACACGGCCGAAACCGTGCCGTGCCCGATCTGCAAGGGCGAGATGGAGCGCGGCTCCGAAACCTGCCCCGACTGCACGATGCTGATCTGGTAGACCCGCCAAACCGCAAGCGGGTTTGAGGTGGTGGCTGGGGGCGGGATCGAACCGCCGACCTGTGGGTTATGAATCCACCGCTCTAACCATCTGAGCTACCCAGCCGCACGAAGCGGAGGCGGGCTTATAAGCGCAAAGCGGGGGCGGCTTCAAGCCCGTCCGAGCATCAGATTTAGCACCGCGTCGAGACGCCGCTGCAGGCTTTCCGGCCCATAATCGGCCAGGACCTTGGCGCGGGCCGTCGCGCCCAGGGCGCGGGCCTTTTGCGGGGCCGCGATCACGCCGGCCAGGCCTCGCGCCAAGGCGGCCGGGTCGCCGGGCGGGACCAGGACGCCGTCGGCGCCGTCCGCGATCATCTCCACCGGCCCCGGAATCGCGGCCGACACCGCCGGCAGGCCGACGGCCATGGCCTCCAGCAGCACCAGCGGAAAGCCCTCCTGGTACGAAGGAAAGGCGAAGACATCGCCGGTCGCCAGGAAGGCCGAGGCGTCCCGCCAGCCGACCAGGCGCACCCGATCCTGCAGTCCGTGCTGGGCGATCAGGCCTTCCAGCCTGGCGCGCTCGTCGCCCTCGCCGGCGATCTCGCAATCGAAGGCCTGGCCCCGGTCGCGCAGCAGGGCCAGGGCGGCGATCAGCACGTCGAAGCCCTTCTTGGGGTGCAGGCGGCCGGCGGCGACGATGCGCGGCGGGCGAGCGGCATCGCTGAACGGCTCAGCCAGGACGGTCGGGGGCTTCACGGCATTGGGCACGAAGTGCACCCGCTGCGCCGGCACGCCGCGCCCCAGCGCCAGGTCGGCCAGATGCCGGCCGACGCAGACATAGTGGGTGCGGCCAAAGTGGGGACTGGACGTCTCGACGTCGAAGGCCGGCTTGTGCACGCAGATCGCCAGCACGGCCTTGGGCGGCGCGGCCTTGGCCATCAGGCGGGCCGGCCGCTGGCCGTGGCTGAGGATCAGGTCGGGCGCGGTCGCCCGGACCAGCTTGCGGGCGGCGCCGACCGTGACCGGGTCCCAGTCGGTATAGGCCGGCATGGTCGCCAGAGGCGGGACGCGGCCGCTCTGCTGGGCCGCCACCTTGCCGCCGGTCCGCACCACGCCCGTCGCCTGGCCGCCATGCGCGGCGGCGTAGGCTTCCAGGATCGGCTGGTAGTCGAGGAACACCTGCTCCAGGCCGCCCAGGCCCTTGCCCAACATGGCGTGCAGGATGGCGGTCAAGGCGGGCTCCCGAAAAACAAGGCCGGACCTTCGTCGGCGGCGTGGTTCAAGTCAACGCTCCCTCCTGCTGTCATCCCGGGCGTAGCGCAGCGAAGACCCGGGGCCGCCGGAAGCGCTGAGTTCACGCGTCGGTCCCGGATCTGCGCGCTGCGCGCTTGTCCGGGATGACAGTCGGGGTGGATGACAAGCGAAGATTGAAATGACAACGTCGTCACCTGACCAATCGTCGCCCCTCGCCAGGACAGTTCCCCATGCGTCTTCGCCATCTCGCCCTCGCCGCGCTGGTCCTGTCGGCGTGCGCGCCCGCCAACACGGTTTCGGCCCAGCCCAACCCGCCGGTCGAGACCGGTCCGCCCAACGCCCCCGACCAGAAGCCCGCCTTCCCGCAGCAGACCCGCGCGCCGGAGGAGAAGCTGGGCGTGGCCTATCAGGTCGAGACCCTGGCCACCGGCCTGGACCACCCCTGGGGCCTGGCCTTCCTGCCCGACGGCTCCAAGCTGGTCACCGAGCGGGCCGGCCGCCTGCGGATCCTGGGGACCGACGGCAAGCTGTCGCCCGCCGTCGCCGGCCTGCCGGCGGTATATGCCGAGGGCCAGGGCGGCCTGCTGGACGTGGCCCTGGACCCTGACTACGCCAAGAACGGCCTGATCTACTGGACCTATGCCGAGCCCCGCGAGGGCGGCAACGGCACGACCGCGGCGCGCGGCAAGCTGGTGACCGGCGCCGCGCCGAAGCTGGAGAACGTCCAGGTGATCTGGCGGCAGCTGCCGACCATGGATTCGCCGCTGCACTTCGGCGGCCGCCTGGCCTTCGCCCGCGACGGAGCGCTGTTCGTCACCACCGGCGAGCGCTCGATCATCCCCGGCCGCATGCAGGCCCAGAAGCTGGACGCGGCCCTGGGCAAGGTGATCCGCATCCGCCCCAACGGCTCGATCCCGGCCGACAATCCCTATGTCGGCAACCCGCAGGCCAAGCCCGAGATCTGGTCCAAGGGCCACCGCAACCTGCAGGGCGCGACGATCAATCCCTGGACCGGCGAGCTGTGGACCGTCGAGCACGGCGCCAAGGGCGGCGACGAGATCAACACACCGAAGGCCGGCAAGGACTACGGCTGGCCGACCATCACCTATGGCGAGGACTATTCGGGCAAGCCGATCGGCGACGGCGTCACCCAGCACGAGGGCATGGAGCAGCCGCTCTATTACTGGGATCCGGTGATCGCCCCCTCGGGCCTGGCGTTCTACAACGCCGAACTGTTCCCCGCCTGGAAGGGCAGCCTGTTCGTCGGCGGGCTCAAGGGCTACCTGGTGCGGCTGACGCTGAAGGACAAGCAGGTGGTCGGCGAGGAGCGCCTGCTGTCGGAGCTGAACTTCCGCATCCGCGACGTGAAGGTCGGTCCGGACGGGGCGCTTTACCTGGTGACGGACGAGGATGACGGGCGGGTGTTGAAGCTGACGCCGAAGACTTAGGCCCTCCCCCTGTGGGGGAGGTCGGCGCAGCCGACGTTGGGGGGAGTTGTCGTGCGGTTCTCGCCCTGGAACTCCCCCCACCGGCCTTCGGCCGCCTCCCCCACGGGGGAAGGATCCCTACTTCGGCTTCCCCTTCCGCGCCTCCCACAGGCTCGCGGCCAGCGAGGGCTTGCCCTTCAGCAGGGTCGCGGCGGCCATGCCGGCCATGAACGACGCCGTCGGGTGGGCCTGCATCATGGTCAGGACCCGCTGGTCCAGCGGCGGCTGGCGGGTGCGGGCCAGATGCTTCTTGTGCAGCAGCGCCCAGATGGTGACGACCACCGCCGCGGTGACCGCCACGATCGTGTAGGCCCAGGCCGAGCCGACCCACTGGGACAGGAAGGCGAACACCGCCATCGCCCCGGCCACCGCGGCGATCGCCGCGGCCATGATCAGTCCCGCCCCGGCCATCAACCGCGAAATCAATCTGTCGATGAAGTCGTCCAGCATCGCGCACTCCTGAAAAGCCAAGATTGCAACGCGCGAAGGGGAAGTTGGTGGCAAAGCCCTACGCCGTCGGGCCCTATACCGTCAAACGAAGCGCCACCTCTTCGCCGATCGCCAGCGAGCTGGTCAGGCCCGGGCTCTCGATGCCGAACAGCGCCATCAGGCCTTCCAGCCCGTGAGTCTCGACGCCGCTCAGCTGGAAGTCGGGCTGGGGTTCGTCCGGCCCGTGGATCTTGGGCCGTATCCCGGCGTAGTCGGGGACCAGCAGGTCCTCAGGCACGTCCGGCCAGAACTTGCGGATATAGGCGGCGAAGGCGGCGGCCTTGGCGGGATCGACCGAATAGTCGGGGGCCGGGACATATTCCAGGTCGGGCCCGAACACCGCCTGGCCGCCCAGGTCGTTGCGATAGTGGGTGCCCAGGGCGCCATGGATCGGCGGCGGATAGATCAGCCGCTGGAACGGCGCCTTGGCCGCCAGCCGAAAATAGACGCCCTTTCCATAGTGGGCCGCCGGGATCTGGTCGGCGGGGAAGCCCTCGATGGTCCCGGCCACGGCTTGCGCGGAAAGCCCGGGCGCGGTGACCAGCAGGCGGCAGGTCAGGCTGGCCGCCTCGGCCCCGCCGATCCGCACGGTGAAGCCGCCGCCGGCCAGGGGCGTCGCGCCCTCGAACGGGGTGTCGACCACCACCGCTCCGCCGGCGGCTTCGATCTCGCCCTGCAGGGCCAGCATGTAGTCGTGGCTGGCGAACACGCCGCTCTCGGGCGACAGCAGGGCGGTGTGGGCATTGAGGCCGGGCTCCAGCGCCCGGGCCTGGGCGCCGGTCAGGTGCTCCATGCCCTCGACGTCGTTGTCGAGCGCCTGCTGGAAGATCGTCTCCAGCTGTGGGATCTCGCTCTCGCTGGTGGCCACCACCAGCTTGCCGCACTTCTTGTAGTCGACGTGATGCTTGTCGAGGAACGCGTAGAGCAGCCGCCGACCCTGGACGCAGAACCGCGCCTTCAGCGAGCCGGTGGGATAATAGAGCCCGCCGTGGATCACCTCGGAATTGCGCGACGACACGCCCTGGCCGATGTGCCCCTCGCCCTCCAGCACGGCGACGATCAGCCCCCGTTGCGACAGGGCATAACCGCAGGCCAGGCCCACGGCCCCGGCGCCCACCACGACGGCGTCGAAATCAAACTCTTGGGTCATTTGGAGATCACCAGCCGCCGCTTCACCCGCGTGACGCATCCAGGCGCTGCTTCACACCGGCGCGGAGTTCGGCGAAGGCGCTGTCGGCATCCACGCGATCCTTGGGATCAACCGTTTCGGCCTCGAGTTCGTCGAGGATGCGCTCGAGCTTTTCGGGCCCGCCCATGATCTCGACGGCGCGGCGATAGTTGAGGTCCGCCAGTTCGGCGGCCACCGCTTCGTCCAGCGACGAGAATTCGCCACGCGCCACCCGCTCTCCTAGATCGAAAGCGTCCTCGGGCCTGAGGGTCACCACAACGGGCTTTGGCGGAACCGGCTTACTCATGCGGTCAGCCTAGCACGGCTCCACGAAGGCGCCAGACGCTGGTCCCAGCCGAAGCCAGCTTGGCACGGGCCTTCATTGCCCTTTTTCGAGAGCTGTGAAACCTTACCCGACAAGGTTGAGGACGCGCCGCTCATCAAGCCGGCGTCCCAGGGAAGGGCATCATGAACTTCGGCGCTGCGCTCGACGTCGCGGTCGGACTGATCTTCGTCTATCTGCTGGTCAGCCTGTTCGTCACCGCTCTGAACGAATACGTCTCCAGCTTCCTCAACAAGCGCAGCGAGTACCTGCTGTCGCGGGTGCAGAGCCTGCTGGGCGGCGACGGCTCGGAGAAGAAGACCGGCGAATGGTCGCCCGAGATGTGCTCGGTGTGGAACCACCCCCTGATCAGCGCTCTGAAGTCCCACCAGACCGCCGAGGACCACTGCACCAAGCGCGGGGCGCTGCTGAAGAACGCGCCGTCCTACATTCCCGGCAAGACCTTCGCCGTGGCCCTGACCGAGACGCTGAAGCCCTCGGAGACCGCGCACCTGACCTTCACCCAGCTGAAGACCGCCATTTCCGGCATCGAAAACAACGAGGCCCTGAAGAAGGCCTTGCTGCCGATGGTCGACGAGGCCGAGGGCAAGGTCGAGGTGTTCCAGCAGAACGTGGCGACCTGGTTCGACGGGGCCATGGACCGCACCAGCGGGGCCTACAAGCGCTGGATCCATCGGCTAACCTTCTGGGCCGGCTTCGCGGTGGCGGTGGCCTTCAACGTCAATTCGCTGCAGCTGATCGACAACCTGTGGCGCGACCCGGTGGCCCGCGCCGGCCTGGTGGCCCAGGCCTCGGTGACGGCCAAGGGCGCCGACGACGTGCGCGGCGCCCAGGCCCAGCTGACCGCGCCCGCGCCGGCCGCGTCGGCCGGAGACGACGCCGCGATCCCGGACCCGACGGCCGAATGCGCCTGCGACGGCAACCAGAACGCCGCCGACCTGGCCCAGGACCTGCCCCTGCCCATCGGCTGGAGCCAGGAGGGGCTCTGCGCCCTGGTCCACGAGCCGCTGTCGTCCCTGCCCCCCAGCAAGCGGCCGCACACCACCTGCGCGACGCCCTATCGCAGCGCCTGGGGCGCGACGGTGAAAATCTTCCTGACCCTGCTGGGCCTGGCCATCACCGGCCTGGCGGTCTCGCTGGGCTCGCCGTTCTGGTTCGGCATCCTGCAGTCGGTGACCAACATCCGCGCGACAGGGATCAAGCCCGACCGCGCGGATGGGACGGTGCAGAAGTAGGCGTCCCTACCCCTCCCACTGGCTCCACAGGGTCGCGGCCTGGGCCTTGGCCTTGACCACCGAGGCGTCCTTGACGTGGCCGTAGCCGCGGATCTCCTGGGGGATCGCCGCGATGCGGGCCGCCAGCGGCAGGCGCTCGGCGGTCAGGCCGCCGGCCAGGCGGTCCAGGGTGGTCTCGTAGTCGGCGATCAGGCCGCGCTCCATGCGGCGCTCCTCGGTGTTGCCGAACACGTCCAGCGGACCGCCGCGCAGGCCCTTCATCCTGGCCATCAGCGGGAAGGCGTAGTCGAGCATCCAGCCGCCGAAGGCCATCTTGCGCGGCGTGCCGTCCTTGTTCTTGGCGCCGATGATCGGCGGGGCCAGCCACACCTTGGCCTTGCCGCCCTTGAAGGTCCCGGCCAGCTCGGCCGCGAAACGGCCGTCGGTATAGAGACGGGCGACCTCGTACTCGTCCTTGTAGGCCATCAGCTTGTAGAGATTGACGGCCGCCGCGCGGGTCAGGGCTTCCCCTCCGCCGTTGGCCGCCTCCGCCGCCGCGACCTTCTCGATCCGGGCCAGGTAGCGCTTGGCGTAGGCCTCGTTCTGATAGGCCGTCAGGTCGGCGGCGCGCTTGGCGATCAGTTCGCTCAGCGGCATCGTCTCCGGCGTCGGCACGTCGGCGTCGCGCGGGCCCATGGACGCGGGATCGTGCGCGACCCGACGGCCCAGCTCGAAGGCGGCCAGGTTGGCGTCGTAGTCCACGCCGTTCAGCTTGATCGCCCGGTAGACCGCGCGGCTGGACAGCGGGATAACGCCCCGCTGCCAGGCGAAGCCCACCATGATCATGTTGGCGAAGATGGCGTCTCCGAACTGGGTCTCGGCCAGGTGCTGGGCCGGGCAGGCGTCGAAGCTCTTGGTCGCGCCCTTGATCCGCCGAGCCATGGCGCTCGAGTCGAAGCGCACGTCGCGACTGGTGACGAAGTCGGCCGTCGGGGCGAAGTCGCTGTTGCCGAACGCGCTGGTGCGGTCCTTGGCGTAGAGCGACAGGCCCTCGGGCGAAGCGGCCACCAGCATGTCGCAGGCGATCAGCACGTCGGCGCTGGCGGCGGGCACGCGGCCGCCGACCACGGTCTCCTCGGTCTCGCCGATCTTGACGTGGCTGAACACCGAGCCGCCCTTCTGGGCCAGGCCGGTCATGTCGACCACGCTGCCGGCCCGGCCGTCGACGTGCGCGGCCATGGCCAGGATCGAGGCCACGGTGGTCACGCCCGTGCCGCCCACGCCGGTGAAGATGATCCGGCGCACGCCGTGGAAGTCGTCGAACACCGGCAGGGGCGTGGAGTCGGCCGTCAGGGCCGGAGCCTTCTTGGCCTTGGTACTTTCGGCGCCTTCCAGGGTGATGAACGACGGGCAGAAGCCGTCGACGCAGCTGTAGTCCTGGTTACAGCTCGACTGGTTGATCTTGCGCTTGCGGCCGAACTCGGTGTTCAGCGGCTCGACCGACACGCAGTTGGACTTGATCGAGCAGTCGCCGCAGCCCTCGCAGACCAGCGGGTTGATGAACACGCGCTTGGTGGCCTTGGCCATGGTGCCGCGCTTGCGGCGGCGGCGCTTTTCCGTGGCGCAGGTCTGGTCGTACAGCAGCACCGTGGTGCCGGCCGTGTCGCGCAGCATCTTCTGCACGCTCATCAGCTCGGAGCGGGGGAAGACCTCGACGCCGGGCGCCAGGTCGGTGACGCCCTGGTAGCGCTCCAGCTCGTCGACCACGATCACCGTCCTGGCCACGCCTTCGCTGGCCAGCTGGCGGGTGATCTGGGCCGGGGTGAAGCCGCTCTCGGCCCGCTGGCCGCCGGTCATGGCGACGGCGTCGTTGAACAGCAGCTTGTAGGTGATGTTGGCGCCCGCCGCGATCGCGGCCCGGATCGCCAGCGAGCCGGAGTGGTTGTAGGTGCCGTCGCCCAGGTTCTGGAAGACGTGCTTCTCGGTGGTGAACGGCGCCGCGCCCACCCAGGTCAGGCCTTCGCCGCCCATGTGGGTGTTGAGGTCGGTCATCGGATCGTTGAAGCCGGCCATGTAGTGGCAGCCGATGCCGGCGAGCGCCCGCGAACCCTCGGGCAGCTTGGTCGAGGTGTTGTGCGGGCAGCCCGAGCAGAAGAACGGCTTGCGGGCCTGGTCGGCGGCCAGGCTGACGGCGGCGACGCCGGCGGCCGAGACGCGGTTGAGGTAGGCCTGGGCCCGCTCCATGTGCGGGCCTTGCGGCAGGCGGTCATAGATGGCCAGGGCGATTTCAGCCACCGACAGCGAACCCAGCTCCGACAGCAGCGGATGGCCGTGCTCGTCCAGCTTGCCGATGATGCGCGGACGGGCGTGGGCCGGCAGGTCGTAGAGAGCGGCGCGGGCCTGAGGCTCGATCAGGCCGCGCTTGTGCTCGATGACCATCAGGGTCTCGAGGCCGGCGGCGAAGGCGCGGATGCCGAGGGGCTCCAGCGGCCAGGGCATGCCGACCTTGTAGATCGAGACGCCCAGGTCCGACGCCTCCTCCAGGCTCATGCCCATGGCGGTGAAGGCTTCCAGCACGTCCTTGTAGGCCTGGCCCTGGCAGACGATGCCGAGGCGCGCCTTGCCGACGCGCACGTGCGAGGCGCCCAGCACCACGCGGTCGATGCCGTTGGCCCGGGCGAAGGCCAGGGCGGCGGGGATCTTGTGCAAGCGGAGCCGGCGCTCCTTCTCCATCGGCTGGTCCTTCAGCCGGATGCCCAGACCGCCGGGCGGCACCGCGAACTCGGGGATCACCAGCTTGTGGCGGTCCAGCGAGACGTCGATGGTCACGCCCGAGTCCATGGTGTCGGCCAGGGCGATCATGCCGGTCCACAGGCCGCTGAAGCGCGACATGGAAATGCCCAGCAGGCCGTAGTCGAGCACTTCCTGGACGTCGGCCGGCGACAGCACCGGCATCTCGAAGTCCTGGAAGGCGAACTCGGACTGCGACGGCAGGGTCGAGCTCTTGCAGGCGTGGTCGTCGCCGGCCACCGCCAGTACGCCGCCGGTCGGGAAGCTGCCGGCGAAATTGGCGTGCTTGAAGACGTCGCCGGTGCGGTCCACGCCGGGCGCCTTGCCGTACCACATGCCGAAGACGCCATCGTGAGTCGCGCCCGGGAACAGGTTGGCCTGCTGGCTGCCCCAGACCGCCGTGGCGGCCAGGTCCTCGTTCAGGCCTTCCTTGAAGACCACGTCATGGGCGGTGAGAAGCTTGGAAAGCCGCGCGGCCTGCTGGTCCAGCCCGCCCAGGGGCGAGCCGCGATAGCCGGAAAGGAAGCCTGCGGTGTTGAGCCCGGCGCGGGTGTCGAGACGCTTGCGATCGAGCAGGACTCGGATCAGCGCCTGCACGCCGGTGATGAATGCGCGGCCATCTTCGAGCAGATATTTGTCGTCAAGCGTGACTTCCGAGTGCCGCATAGCAAAAAAATTCCTCCCGGGTCTTCCTGCCCGCTCAGCAATATCTTATAGAAACGGGGAAATTGTTTGCCCAAGGTGTGCCCGACTCAAGGCCGCTTTGCGCAAGATCAACGCGCCAATCACCCTCTGGGGGGAGGAAATCTTGTCCGAACAACTCGACGCCGTGGATGCCAAGATCCTGGATCTCATCCAACACGACGCCGGACTGTCCGTCGCGGAGATCGCGGAGCGAGTCGGGCTGTCGTCCAGCCCGTGCTGGCGCCGGATCAAAAGGCTGGAGGACGCGGGCGTCATCCAGCGCCGCGTGACCATCCTCGATCGCGAGAAACTGGGCCTGGGCTTCGAGGTCTATTGCACCGCCAAGCTGTCGCTGCCGACCAAGGAAAACCTCGAGGTGTTCGAGCAGGCCGTGGGCAAGTGGGCCGAGGTCGTGCAGTGCGCCACCGTGACCGGCGCGGCCGACTACGAGCTGCGCATCGTCACCCGCGACATGCGCGCCTTCGACGAGTTCCTGCGCGACAAGCTGCTGTCGCTGGGCCTGGTCAGCAACATCGAGAGCCGGATCGTCATCCGGGGCGTCAAGAACTCCACGGCCGTGCCGCTGGGTCTGGTCAGCCCGTATGTCAGCCCCCTGAGCTAAACTGCTGGACGGCAAGGCCCTTCAAGAAGTCCGCCAAGGCGCAAAGGCCTTCTTGGACGGAAAGACCTCGCCGCTCGAGACGGCGATAGCCCTATGCCGCCACCACGACGCCGCTGTCGAGCCCGAAGCATTGCGCGAAGCTCTGCTCGCGTTCATCGCCGTCGCCAGCGAGACGGACGCCATCCCAGTCGGCGATCGGCGCGCATTCTGGCATCCGGACGTGCGCGAGAGGGAAGATCTCAAGCATGATGCGGCTCAAGCTTGGGCCTATCCGATCGTTGAAGAGGCCTGCACCCAGATCCTCGCGGTGAACGAAGCCGACGCCTCCCTCTAAGAACTGCGCCCGCCTCCTCCCTACAGCGCCGCGATCAGCCCAAAGGCCAGTCGCGGCGTTTGGCGTTTCACGCGCCAAACAATTAGCATTGACTAATGCATTAGCCATCGCTAATTGATCTGTCATGATCGAAGCCGCCCCCATAGACGCCGTCATGCGCGCCCTGGCCGACCCCACGCGCCGGGCCGTCTACGAGCGGATCGTGCGTTCCGAGGAAATCACCGTGGGCGAGCTGACCCGCGGGGCCGGCGTCAGCCAGGGCGCGGTCTCCCAGCACCTGAAGTCGCTGAAGACCGCCGGCCTGGTGGTCGAGCGCCCCGAAGGCCGCAACGTCTATTACCGCGCCCAGCCCGACGGCCTGACGCCGCTGGTCGACTGGATGTCCCACTACGGCGTGTTCTGGCGCGAGCGGTTCGCCGACCTGCGCACGCTTCTCCAGGAGATCGACCCATGACCAGCCCGGCCCACGCGCTCGAACCCGACACGCACGAGATCGTCGTCGACGAGGTCTTCCCGCACGCGCCCCAGGTGGTGTGGAAGGCCCTGACCAACGGCGCCCTGATGGCCCGCTGGCTGATGGCGCCGACCGGCTTCGCGCCGATCGAGGGCCACCGCTTCACCTTCCAGACCACGCCGGCCGGCGACTGGGACGGGGTGATCCACTGCCAGGTGCTGGAAGTGCGCGAGAACGAGCGCTTCACCTATGCCTGGACCGGCGGCGCCGAGGCCAACACCGGCTACGGCTCGCGGCTGGAGACGGTGGTCACCTGGACCCTGTCTCCTACCGAGGCCGGCACGCGCGTGCGCCTGGTCCATTCGGGCTTCGTCCTGCCGCGCAACGAAAGCGCCTTCGACAACATGGGCAAGGGCTGGAAGGTCGTCATGCAACGGCTCGAGACCTTCACGGCCGAGCAGGACCCGACCCAGCACTAGAGCCATCCTTTCAAATCAGGAGACTTCCATGAGCGATCCCTTCACGGGCGGCTGCGCGTGCGGCGCCGTGCGCTATTCCATCGTCGGCGAGCCGCTGGTGATGGCCGACTGCCAATGCCGCCACTGCCAGCAGCTCAGCGGCACGGGCCACGGCTCGTACCTGACCTTCAAGGACGCGGCGGTGACGCTGCAGGGCGAGGCGCGGCGCTGGGAGGTGACCGGCGACCTGGGCACGGTGAAGTCGCACGCCTTCTGCCCGACCTGCGGCGCGCCGGTCTATCTGGCCTTCCCCGCGATGCCCGACCTGTTCACCGTCCACGCCGCCAGCCTCGACGCGCCGGAGCGCTACACGCCGTCAATGACGCTGTTCACGGCGCGCGGCCACGCCTGGGACCCGGTCGCGCCGGGCCAGCGGACGTTCACGGGGATGCCGACGGGCTGACGGGCGGCGAGACCTTCGCTGTCGTGATCGTCCCCGGCGGGACGACCGGCAGGCCCAGCAGCCGCCGCACCCGGCTGGTCGTCCGCAGCCCGGTTCCGCCGGGATAATGCTTCTCGTGCAACCGCCGCAACGCGGTGATGTGGTTGGCGCCCAGGGTGTCGGCCCACTCGTCGACGATCGCGCTCTTGCCCCAGTGGGGCCGCACGTCGGGGAAATAGGCGAACACCTCGCGCTGAATCCGCTCCAGCCAGGCGTAGTCGCGCACGTCGGCGAACAGGTCGATCGCCGCGACCGGGCCCTTGAAGTTGGCGGCGAACGGCAGGTCCGAGCTCGTGGCGATCTCGCGCACCCCGATCATGCTCTTCAGATAGAAGCCCAGCGTCCGGAACTGGTCGGCCTGGAACATCACGAACCGCACCACCTCGGGCGCGTCGGCCAGGCGCACGAAGAAGGCCAGGTTGTAGGCGGTGTGGGTGGGCGACAGCAGCGACTTCAGCACGTTGGGCTGGCGGCTGCTCTCCAGGCCGGGCGTGGGATCGTAGAGATAGTCCAGGTCGCGCGGATCGGTGATCAGCCGGCTGTGATAGTGCACGTCCAGGCGGCTGATCAGCCGCTGGAACGGCCGGCGCAAGGCTGGGAACAGTTTGTCGAAGACCCAGTAGCGCTTGATGATGAACTCCGACACCCGGCGCAGGGTGAACAGCGGCGAGGCGATCCGGTGGGGCGCCTGTCCAGGCCGGGCGGGACGGATGGTCTGCAGGGCGATCGTCGGATCGTGCCGGTCGCTATAGGGGAACACCGCGAACATCGCCGCGTGCTCGTCGGTCACATGCCCCGGCTTTTGCGATAGGCGGCAGATGACGGTGACGGCCTCGAAGCTCTCGATCGGCGCGGTCTTCATCGTCAGCGAGACGATCGGCCCGATCGTCCCGAACGACAGGGCCGCGTAGCGGAAGTCGCGCTGCCCCTTGCGCAGGCCCACCCGCCGTCCCTGCCCGTCCAGGAACTCCAGCGCCGTGACGCCCTCGGCCATCACCGCCTCGCGGCCATAGCCGTGGGTGCCGGTGCACAGCGCCCCGATCACCGTCTGGGCCATGAAGTTGCCGCTGCTGATCAGCCGCCGGTCGCGGTCGAGCAGGAACAGCTTCAGTTCCAGGATCGTCACCGAGGGCTCGACGCTGACCTCGTGCGTGGCCGCGTCGTAGGCGATGCCCTTCAGGCCCGATTCCTTCAGGGTCACGGCGGTGGCGTCGCGGACGATCTGCACGCCGTTGTAGGAATGGGCGCCGCCGACGCAGGCGTAGCAGCCGGCTTGCACCAGGGCCGCCAGCTCGTCGACCGTGCCGACCTTGGCGGCCTGGACGTCGGCGCTGAAGATGCCCATCCACGAGCGCACGGTCGTCAGCGGCGGAGGCCCGCCGCCCGCCGCCCGCCTCAGCATGTTCGCCAGCCCGGCCATCACCGCCCCGCTAAGTTGCTTACGGCAGAATGACACTCTAAGCGTGTGTGAAAAAGGGCCGACCCGCTTGCACGCTTTTCGACAAGACGCCCGCCGCGACCAGCGCGTAATCTCCGCCCGCGAAACCTCTGGAGCTCCCCATGATCGACCTCGTCATCGACCAGCGCCGCAAGGACCTCGGCGGGTTCGAGGTAGGGCGGGTGCTGCCGTTCCACAGCCGGCGGATGGTGGGGCCCTTCACCTTCTTCGACCACATGGGCCCGGTGGAGTTCGAGCCCGGCTTCCCGCGCAATGTCGACGTGCGTCCGCACCCGCACATCGGCCTGTCGACCCTGACCTATCTGTTCGAGGGCGAGATCACCCACAAGGACAGCATCGGCTCGGACCTGATCATCCGTCCGGGCGAGGTCAACTGGATGACGGCCGGCAGCGGCATCACCCATTCCGAGCGCTTCGAAACCCTGCGCGAATACGGCGGCGCCATGCACGGCATCCAGGCCTGGGTGGCCCTGCCCGACGGCCAGGAAGAGATCGCCCCGGCCTTCTCGCACCATTCGCGCGACGAGATGCCGGTCTACGAGGCCAACGGCCTGAAGGCGGCGCTGGTGGCCGGCAAGGCGTTCGGCGTCGAGGCCAAGGTGCCGGTGTTCTCGCCGCTGTTCTATGTGCACTGGGAAATGGCCGCCGGCGCCAAGGCCGGGCTGCCGGCCGAGTATCCCGAGCGCGCCGCCTATGTGGCCGTCGGCAAGGTCGAGGCCGCCGGCCAGGTGCTGCACGCCGGCCAGATGGCGGTGTTCAAGCCGGGCGAGACGATCACCTTCGAGGCGCTGGAGCCCTCGACCGTCATGCTGCTGGGCGGCGAGCCGGTGGGCCCGCGCCTCATAGAGTGGAACTTCGTCTCCTCGTCCAAGGAGCGGATCGAACAGGCCAAGGCCGACTGGCGGGCCCAGCGCATGAAGCTGCCCGACCTGGACGACCAGGAATTCACCCCCCTGCCCGAGCCGCCTCCCCCGCCGCCGCCGATGTCGTAGGGGCTAGAGGAACGGTCCGGGCAGCCTGAGCGGTCCCGGCCCCACCTCGTCGTCGGCTTCTCCCACGGCTTCGTAGTGGGACGCCAGCTTGGCGCAGGCGCCCAGGAACAGGGCCTCGACG
This sequence comes from Caulobacter sp. P1_D6, assembly GCF_056406095.1. Classification (NCBI taxonomy): domain Bacteria; kingdom Pseudomonadati; phylum Pseudomonadota; class Alphaproteobacteria; order Caulobacterales; family Caulobacteraceae; genus Caulobacter; species Caulobacter sp. P1_D6. Next base: position 50,831 of record NZ_JBFUAW010000028.1, read on the forward strand.
AAGGCCGGCTCGCGGCCGGTCAGGCGGACGATCTCGGCCAGGGCGTGGCCCCTGCCGGCGGCCATGTCCATCACCGCCACCTCCTGGGCCGACAGCGCGGCGCGGGCGCGGGCCAGCCGCTCCACCGCGTCCAGCCGCTGGAAGCCGTCGACGCTGGCCAGGGTCTTGCGGTAGTCGCGGCCGTACAGCGCCGAGGCCTGCGCCTCGGCGAACCCGATGTCGGGGCCCAGGTCTTCGACGGGGACGGGGAGGCGGTCGGAGGTCACGGAGCGGCTTTTAGCACGTTCGATGCGCACCCACTTGCCCCCACCTGACCGCTTCGCGGTCTGTCCGCCCCCATAGGGGGCGGAGGACGTGCACACGGCGCCCCTCTTCCCCCTCTCTCGGTTGAATCCCCCCGCCCCCAGCGCCCATAATTCGCCCATGACCGATCTCGCCCTTGAAACCTTCGTCCGCGGCCTGCCCAAGGCCGAGCTGCACATGCACATCGAGGGCAGCCTCGAGCCCGAGCTGATGTTCGAGCTGGCCGAGCGCAACGGCGTCGTCCTGCCGTTCAAGACGGTGGACGAGATCCGCGCCGCCTACGCCTTCTCCAACCTGCAGGACTTCCTGGACATCTATTACCAGGGCGCGGGCGTGCTGCTGACGGAAGCCGACTTCAAGGACCTCGCCCTGGCCTATTTCCGCCGGCTGAAGGCCGACGGCGGGACCCATGCCGAAATCTTCTTCGACCCCCAGACCCACACCGACCGCGGCGTGGCGTTCGGCACGGTGATCGACGGGCTGACGGCGGGCATGGATGAAGCCGAGGCCACGCTGGGCGTCAGCTCCAAGCTGATCCTCTGCTTCCTGCGCCACCTGGACGAGGCCGCCGCCTTCGCCACCCTGGAGCAGGCCAAGCCCTATCTCGACAAGATCGCCGGCGTGGGCCTGGACTCCTCGGAAGTCGGCCACCCGCCCGCCAAGTTCGCCCGCGTGATGCAGGCGGCCCGCGACCTGGGCCTCAAGGTCGTGGCCCACGCCGGCGAGGAAGGCCCGCCGGCCTATGTCTGGGAGGCGGTGGACATCCTCGACGTCGATCGCATCGACCACGGCAACCGCGCGCTGGAAGACGACTGCCTGACCGCCCGCCTGGTGCAGGACGGCACGACCCTGACGGTCTGCCCGCTGTCGAACCTGAAGCTGTGCGGGGTGAGCGATCTGAAGGCGCACCCGCTGAAGCGCATGCTGAAGCTTGGCCTGAAGGCCACGGTCAATTCCGACGACCCGGCGTACTTTGGCGGGTACCTGCTGGAGAACTATCTGCAGACCGCCGAGGCTGTCGGCCTGACCCGAGACGAGTTGGTGACGCTGGCCAAGAACAGCTTCACGGGGTCGTTCCTGGATGAGGCGGAGAAGGCGGAGCGGGTGGCGGGGATCGACGCCTACGTCGCGGCGCACTGATCTAAAAACCCTCTCCCGGAGGGGAGAGGGAGGGACCCGATCGCGAAGCGATTGGGAGGGTGAGGGGTGAAGGCGTCTGACGGCGTGCCGGCACTCCGGCCGGCAACGTAACCCCTCATCCTCCCACGCTTCGCGCGGCCCCCTCCTTCTCCCTCTGGGAGAAGGTGATTTAGAGCGCCTTGCGAACCGCCTCGGCCAGCTCGTCCAGTTCCGTGATGCCCAGGTCCGCATGGAACGGCAGGCTCAGCACCGACTTGGCCAGGCGATCGGCCACCGGGGTCTGGTCGCGGATGACGATGCCCGGACCGACCGGGTTGGTCGCGTAGCCCATCTCGGCCAGCTTCTCGGCCACGACCGGCGCCGCGCCTTCCGAGACGCTGACGACCCAGGCGTCCGACACCCAGCTCATGCCCCAGCCCGGCTGGAAGCCGATCGGGGCGCCCAGCAGCAGCATGCGCAGACGCTGGGCGGCGGTGGCCAGGCGCAGGCGCTGGCTGGACCAGGCCTCGAGCCCGGCCTCGCCGGCGAAGGCCGGGGCGTCAAGGCGGGCGATGAAGTCGGCGTCCTGGCTGGCCACGAACACGCCGCGCCCGCCCGGCAGGCCGACGACCACGGGGACCGGGGCGTCCATGATCACGTCGAAGCCGTCGGTGGCGTCGACCACGATCGGCAGGCCGGTCTCGCGCTGGAAGGCGGCCCAGGCGGTCATGTCCGGGGCGCGGCCGAAGGCGCAGGTGGGGACGATGGCCTCGATGGGCGGCGGGGCCTCGCCCAGGCGCTCGCGCAGGTGGGCCGGATCGAACATCCAGCTGTAGGGATCCACGTCGACCAGCCAGGCCCGCAGGCCGGCGCCGGCGACGGCTTCAAGGGTGGCGGCCGAGGCCAGGGCCGGAACGATGCAGACGCCGCCGCGACGTACGCCCGAGGCGATCAGGGCGGCGGTCAGGGCGGCCACGCGGGTGGAGACGGCGCGGACGGCGGTGGGACGGTCGAAGCGGTCGGCCAGCCTGGCGTCGAGACCGGGGGTCAGACCCTGTCGGAGCACCTTCTCCACGGCCGCGAAATCCAGCGGGACACCGGCGGCCGCGAGCGCCGCTTCGGCCTTGGCCTGCTTGCGGGCTTCCGGCGACACTTTGGGGAGGGCTTGCATCAGACGTCGCTTCCGAACAATCCGGCTCTGTCACACGACAGCGCCTTTATGGTTAAGCAAACGTATCGACTGACTCGGCAGGCCCAGATGCGGCGCGCCGTCGCGGCAAAAATGTGTCCGGAATCTTCGACCTAGGCAGAAGCCGTCCAGCCGTCGCGCAATTCCCGCTTCAGAACCTTGCCAATATGGCTGCGGGGCAGGGATTCGACCAGCCTCAGGTCGACCAGCCGCTGGGTCTTGCCGAGGCGAGCATTGACCCACGACCTCAACCCGTCCGCGTCAATTCGCGCATCAGGCTTAACCGCCACGAAAGCCACCGGCGATTCGCCCCAGGCGTCGGACGGCACCCCGACCACCGCCGCCTCGACCACGTCGGGGTGCTGGACGATCTCGGCTTCGATATCGCTGGGATAGATGTTGAAGCCGCCGCTGATGATCATGTCCTTCTTGCGATCCATCAGTGTCAGGAAGCCCTCCTCGTCGAACCGGCCGACGTCGCCGGTGCGGATGAAGCTCCAGCCCTCGGGCGAGACCCAGGTCGCCTCGGCGGTCTTGCCCGGCTGGCCGTGATAGCCGTTCATCATGCCGGCCGAGCGGCCGACGATCTCGCCGACCACGCCGGGGCCGACCTGGACGCCGTCCTCGTCGATCAGCCGGATGTCGTGGCCGGGAGCCGGACGGCCCACCGTGTGCAGCTTGTCCGGATGTTCGTGGGCGAACAGGATGCAGGTGCCGCCGCCCTCGGTCATGCCGAAATACTCGACCAGTCCGCCGGGCCAGCGGGCCAGCACCTGGGCCTTCAGCTCGGCCGAGAACGGGGCGCTGGTGCAGAACTTGATGTGGGTCGACGACAGGTCGAAGTCGCCGAAGTCGGGCCGGTCCATCAGGCGGCGGTATTGCACCGGCACCAGCATGGTGTGGGTCATGCGATGGCGCTGGGCCAGTTCCAAGTACTTGCCCGCGTCGAACTTCCTCATCAGCACCACCGTGCCGCCGCCGGCCAGGGCGGGGAAGAAGCAGACCAGGGTGGTGTTGGAATAGAGCGGGGTCGACAGCAGGGCGACGGCCTCCGGGCCGTAGCCGACCGCGTCGCCGCGGAACACGTGCTTCCAGCGCATGCCGTGCGACTGGACGATGCCCTTGGGCGCGCCGGTCGTGCCGCTGGAATAGATGATGTTGAACGGGTCCTCGGCGGCGATGGCCACGGCGGCCGGGATCGCGCCCTTCGGAGCCAGCCAGGCCTCGAAGGCCTCGCCGAAGTCCGAGCCGTCCAGCGCGATGTAGCGCACGGCGATCGGGGCTGGCTTCTGAGCCTCGGCCACGCCGGCGTCCATGAAGAACAGCCGCGCGCCGCAGTCAGCGACCATGCCGGCGATGGCCTCGGGCGTCGAGGACGGGGCCAGAGGCGCGACCGCCACCCCGGCCCGCAGCGCGCCGAGGAACAGCGCCGTGTACGGAATGGACGACAGGGCGCAGACGGCGACGGCCTCCTTCGGCTTGATCCCGTCGCGCTGCAGGGCGGCGGCGACCCGGTCGGCCAGGGCGTCGAGCTCTCCGTAGGTGACCGCCTCGCCGGTCTCCATGATCACGGCGGGATGGTCGGGCAGCTCGGCCGCCCGCTGCCGCAGGATGTCGCCCATCACGCCGTAGTCGGCGGTCATCATGCTGGCGATGGTGGTCATGGTGCTACACCCACTGAAGTTGTCATCCCGGACAAGCGCGGAGCGCGCCGATCCGGGACCGACCCGAAGCGCTGAGTTCCATGTCGGTCCCGGCTCTTCGCTTCGCTACGGCCGGGATGACAAACGTTTGGAGAGAAAGGACGCCTCAGGCGTCCTTGAACCCCTTGCCCTCGGCCACCAGACGCTCCAGCAGGGCCGACGGCTTGAAGTCGTCGCCGAGCTTGGCCTGGAACGCCTTCATGCTGGCCAGGATCTTGTCCAGGCCCACCAGCTCGCCCCAGAACATCGGGCCGCCGGTATAGACCGGCCAGCCGTAGCCGTTGATCCAGACGGTATCGATGTCGGACGCCCGGATCGCCTTGCCCTCTTCCAGGATCTTCGCGCCCTCGTTGACCATCGGGTACAGGCAACGCTCCAGAATCTCCTGGTCGCTGATCTCGCGGCGCTGGATCTGGCGCTTCTCGGCGAAGTCGAGGATCACCTGCTCGACCTCTTTGCTCGGCTTGGCGACGCGGTTCTCGTCGTAGTCGTAGAAGCCCTTGCCGTTCTTCTGGCCGCGGCGGTCCATCTCGCACAGCACTTCGCGCACCGTGGACGAGGAGGTCTTGGCCGGGTCCCAGCCGATGTCCAGGCCCGCCAGGTCGCTCATCGCGAACGGCCCCATCGGCAGGCCGAAGTCGTAGAGCACGCGGTCGACATCCCAAGGCATGGCGCCTTCCAGGATCAGCTTCTGGGCCTCGCGCTGGCGCTGGGCCAGCATGCGGTTGCCGACGAAGCCGTGGCAGTTGCCGACCAGCACCGCAACCTTGCCGATCTTCTTGCCGATCTGCATCGAGGTGGCGATCACCGACTTGCCGGTCTTCTCGCCGCGCACGATCTCCAGCAGCTTCATGACGTTGGCCGGCGAGAAGAAGTGCAGGCCGATCACGCTCTCGGGCCGGCTGGTCGAGGCGGCGATCACGTCGATGTCGAGATAGCTGGTGTTGGAGGCCAGGATCGCGCCGGGCTTGGCGATCTTGTCCAGCTTGCCGAACACCTCCTTCTTGATCTCCATCAGCTCGAACACGGCCTCGATGATCAGGTCGCAGTCGGCCAGGTCCTCCAGGTTCATCGACGGCGTCAGCAGGCCCATGCGCTTTTCGACGTCGTCCTGGGTCAGGCGGCCTTTCTTGGCGGTGTTCTCGTAGTTCTTGCGGATCACCCCGACGCCGCGATCCAGGTTCTCCTGCTTGGCCTCGATGATCGTCACCGGGATGCCGGCGTTGAGGAAGTTCATCGAGATGCCGCCGCCCATGGTGCCGGCGCCGATGACGCCGACCTTCTTGACCGGCAGGATCGGGGTGTCGTCCGGCACGTCGGGGATCTTGGCGGCCTGGCGTTCGGCGAAGAACACATAGCGCTGGGCGGCCGACTGGCTGCCGGTCATCAGCTCCATGAACAGCCGGCGCTCTTCCTTGAGACCCTCGTCGAAGGGCAGGTTCACCGCCGCCTCGATGCACTTGATGTTGTTCTCCGGCGCCAGGAAGCCACGGAACTTGCGGGCGTTGGCCTTGCGGAATTCGCTGAAGATCTCGGGCTTGCCGCGCGCGGCCTCGACCTTGGCGTTCTGGTCGCGGATGCGGGTCAGCGGCTTGTCCTCAGCCAGGACCACACGGGCGAAGGCGATGGCCCCGTCGCGCAGGGCGCCTTCCTCGACGATCGAGTCGAACAGGCCCATGGCCAGCGCGGCCTTGGCCGGCACGTGCTGGCCGGTGGTGACCATCTCCAGCGCCTTCTCGACGCCCACCACGCGCGGCAGGCGCTGGGTGCCGCCGGCCCCCGGCAGCAGGCCGATGTTCACTTCGGGCAGGCCGGCCTTGGCCGACGGCACGGCGACGCGGTGGTGCGCGACCAGCGCCACCTCCAGCCCGCCGCCCAGCACCGTGCCGTGGATCGCGGCGACCACCGGCTTGGGCGAGTTCTCGATGGTGTTCTGAACGTCCTGCAGCGAGGGGCCGGTCATGGCCTTGCCGAACTCGGTGATGTCGGCGCCGGCGATGAAGGTCTTGCCCTCGCAGATCAGCACGATGCCCTTGACCGCCGGGTCGGCGATGGCGGCGTCGAAGGCCTTGGACAGTCCCTCGCGCACGGCGGCCGACAGCGCGTTGACCGGCGGCGAGTTGAGCGTGACGACCCCGATGTCGCCTTCGACGGTCAGATCCGTGACGTTGTTGATCGCGGCCATGGCGTTTTCCACCCTCAAGTCTGTGGTTGCGTTCTTTTGAACGGTTGTTTGAAGCAAACCCTGCACGACCTGCCGCCGAAGTCCAGAGGTCCGTAGGGGCGCCGGGAATTTAGGCGCCGGCCATTGACGTCGCCGCATTCATACTCGAAATTCGAAAATATAAGTTTCAGCCGGAGCCAATCCGTGCGGGCGGGGGGAAGCCGCCGAACGAAGCGCCCGCGAACCTCGCGGATACGCCGAAATGTGCTCCGACTGTCGAGGGCGTACGCGTAAGGGGGTCGGCGTCGGGACGCGACTTGCACCCGTCCCATATCTTCGAAGCCGATCATCTTCGCGCACGCGGCGCGCCCGCCTCGGCGTGTCGACTTAGGTGAAGCGCACTCGGCGCGGGAGCCCCCTCCCGCGCCGCTTTCTTTGCCGCCTAGGCATTGCTTTCCGTCAGCGCCGCATAGACCAGCGTCCGCAGTTCGCGGCGGATCGGATAGGCCGAGGACGGGATCAACTGGGTCATGAACACCACCGCCAGGTCCTCGACCGGATCGATCCAGAAGGCCGTCGAGGCCATGCCGCCCCAGAAGTATTCGCCCAGCGAGCCCAGGTTCTTGGTCCGCGCCTGATCGACGGTCATGGCGAAGCCGAGGCCGAAGCCCAGCCCCTCGAACACCGCCTCGCTGAACAGCGACTGCGACATCTCCGTCAGCTCCTTGCCGCCCGGCAGATGGTTCATGGTCATCAGCTTCAACGTCTTTGGGCTGACGATCCGCGCCCCGTCCAGCTCGCCGCCGTTCAGCAGCATGCGGCAGAACCGCATGTAGTCGTCGGCGGTCGAGACCAGGCCGCCGCCGCCCGACTTCACCGACGGCTCGGACAGGTAGTGGCTGGTGGTTGGATCGTCCTGCAGCACCACCTCGCCCTTGGGGTTGAGGGTATAGCAGGCGGTGAAGCGGTGGCGCTGGGCGTCGGACACGTGGAAGCCGGTGTCGACCATCTTCAGCGGGTCGAAGATCCGCGCCTTGAGGAAAGTCTCGAACGGCTGGCCCGAGATCAGCTGGACCAGGTAGCCCAGCACGTCGGTGGCCACCGAATAGTTCCACGCCTCGCCGGGCGAAAACTCCAGCGGCACGGTCCCCAGATTGCCGATGAAATTGTTGAGCCCGCCCTCGCTGTCGACGCCGTCCAGCTTCAGCTTGCGATAGGCTGCGTCGACGTTGGTCCGCTGCTGGAACCCGTAGGTCAAACCCGCGGTATGGCGCAGCAGATCGATGATCCGCATCGGCTGGTCGACCGGCTTGGTCTGGAAGGCGCCGAGCACGCCGGCCTGGAACACGCCGAGGCTCTTCCACGCAGGGATGAAGCGGTGCACCGGATCGTCCAGCGCGACCTTGCCCTCCTCGACCAGCATCATGAAGGCGATCGAGGTGATCGGCTTGGTCATCGAATAGATGCGGAACAGGCTGTCGGCCTTGAGCGGAAGCCCGCGTTCCTTGTCCGCCGAGCCCAGGATCGTGGTGTGCGCCAACTGGCCGCGACGCCAGACCTGGACCAGGGCGCAGGGCAGCCTGCCGGGTGCGACATAACGATCCTGGATGAAGGCGTCGATGCGCTTCAGTCGATCCGACGACAGACCCACGGCTTCAGGCGTGCTCAAGACGATATCCCTCCTGCGGCCGTCCGCCTGAAGGATCGCAGGCGGGGGCGGCGTACTGTTTGTTGGCGGCGATCGAAGAAGGGGTACGTCGAAACCCGCCCTTTACCCGTTCGTGCGCATATCGATTGAAAACTAGGGAACGGGGATGGGCAAGCACTTGCGCGACAAGACGCCCGACGGACCGCTCGGCGAACCGACCAAGGGGGCGACAGGTCCCAGCATCGAGCAGGCCGCCGCCGACTGGTTCTTCGAGAGCAGCCTCGACATGTTCGTGGTGCTGGAGAACGACGCGATCGTCCGCGTCAATCCGGCCTGGACCGTGCTGACCGGCTGGGCGCCCGCCGAGACCCTGGGCCGGCCGATCCGCGACTTCTTCCACCTGCACGACACCGACACCATCCTCAGCATCGGCAAGACCCTGCGCGCCGAGGGCGAGGCCCGGTCAGAGCATCGCCTGGCCCGCAAGGGCGGCGGCTGGCTGTGGGTGCGCTCGCAGACCAAGATGCTGCAGGCCGGCTTCGGGGGCGAAGCGTTGCTGATCGTCTTCCAGGACTTCAGCGAGGACCGTGCACGGCGCCTCGAGCGCCAACAGGCCGAGCGGGCCAACGAGCTTCTGCGCAACACGGCCGGCGTCTATGTCTGGCGGTTCGATCCGCGCAAGGGGATCTACGTCTTCGAGCAGGACATCCCCACGCCCTCCTCGCCCCAGGGCGGGGTGAGGACGATGACGGTCGAGGAGATGACCCTCTCGACCCACGTCGAGGATCGGCAAATGGTCTGGGAGGCGTTCAGCCGGACCCTGGCGACCGGCGACCACTGCCTGCTGACCTATCGCTATTTCGATCCGGCCCATCAGACCTGGATCTGGATGCGGGCCGCCTGGCGCGGGGTGCGCGGGGCCAGCGCCAAGGCCTGGGACGTGATCGGCATCAGCCAGGACGTCACAGAACTGGTCGCCGCCCGCGACGCCGCCCTTGGCGCGGCCGAGGCCAAGTCGCAGTTCCTGGCCAATATGAGCCACGAGATCCGCACCCCGATGAACGGGGTGCTGGGGGTGATGCACCTGCTCAAGCGCGAGAAGCTGTCGGACGACGGCCGCCAGCTGCTGAACGAGGCGCTGGGCTGCGGAGCCATGCTGTCGGAACTGCTCAACGACATCATCGACTTCTCGAAGATCGAGGCCGGCAAGCTGGAGCTGAATCCCGAACCGACCGATCCCGCCGCCCTGCTGCGCAGCGTCGCCGACCTGCTGCGCCCCCAGGCCAGGCAGAAGGGCCTGACCCTGACCGTCACGGTGGATCCCGGGATCGGCTGGGTGGGGGCCGACCCCCTGAGGCTGCGCCAGGGCCTGTTCAACCTGCTGGGCAACGCGGTGAAGTTCACCCCGGAGGGCGGAGTCCAGGCGCGCCTGACCGCAGCCGGCCCGCCGGGCGCGCAACGCCTGCGGTTCGAGATCCAGGACACCGGCGTGGGCATCGGCCAGGCCACGGCCGACGGCCTGTTCCAGCGCTTCAGCCAGGCCGACGGCTCGACCACCCGGCGCTTCGGCGGCGCGGGCCTCGGCCTGGCCATCACCCGGCGCCTGGCCATACTGATGGGCGGCGACGTCGGGTTCCGCAGCCCGCCGGAAGGCGGCTCAATCTTCTGGCTGGAGATCGCCGCTCCGCCCGCCTTCGAAGCCGCCGCCCCGGTCGAAGACGCCGACACCGCCCTGCTGGCCGGACTGCGCGTGCTGATCGTCGAGGACAACGCCACCAACCGCCTGGTCGCCGGCCGGTTGCTGCAGGCCATGGGCGCGGTCGTCGAAACCGCCGACGACGGCGTCCTGGGCGTCGAGGCCGTCGAGCGCGACGGCCAGGGCTTCGACCTGATCTTCATGGACATCCAGATGCCCGGCATGGACGGCGTCGAGGCCACCCGGCGCATCCGCGACCTGGGCGGCGAGGCGGCGTCGACCCCGATCATCGCCATGACCGCCAACGCCCTGGCCCACCAGCAGGCGTCCTACATCGCCGCGGGCATGAACGGCGCGGTGGCCAAGCCCCTGTCGCCCGCCGCCCTGGTCCAGGCCATCGTCGCCGTGCTCGGCGAAACGGCGGCCAAGCCGACTTCCCTGGCGTCCTAGACCTTCGAACCACGCCGCCGCCTCCATTCTGCAACATGGCTGCAAGATTCCGCGCCCACGAAAGCGGCGCTGAGGCGACTCGCGCGCCTTGTCGTGGAGACAGGGCTTCCTAAATTGGACCCACGGGTCCAAGGGACGCGCGCGCAGGGCCGCGCCAAGCTGCGAACAGGGAGGGGGCGACACATGGACGACGGCCGGATCGCGAGCCCCGCCACCGAGCGGTACGCGAAGAAGAAAGAGGCGATCCTCGCCGCCGCGACCGCCATCCTGAACCGCCAGGGCGTCAAGGGCATGACCCTGGCCGACGTCGCGGCCAAGGTCGGGCTGATCACCACCAGCGTCACCTATTACTACCGCAAGAAGGACGACCTGGCGGCCGCCTGCTTCATGCGCGGCCTGGAGCGCTTCGACGCCCTGGTCACCGAGGCGGGCAAGGCGCCGGACGCGCCCACGCGACTACTGGCCTTCTTGGACCTGTATCTGGACCTGAACCGCCGGGTGCGCCTGGGCGAGGCCGCGCCCCTGACCAGCTTCACCGAGATGCGGGCCCTGAAGGAGCCCCTGCGCGGCTCGGTGCAGGGCGCGTTCAACGACCTGTTCCGTAGGGTTCGCGGCTTCTTCGAGGGGCCCGAGTTCGACCATCTGGACAAGCGCGACCGCAACGCCCGCACCCACCTGCTTCTCGAGCAGGTGTTCTGGTCCGGCTCGTGGCTGCGTCGCTACGACGTCGACGATTACGGCCGCGTGCGCGACAAGATGTACGACATCCTGGTCAACGGCCTGGCCCCGAAAGGCGCCGGAGACGACACCTGGAAGCCGGTGACCCTGCCCGATCCGACGCCGCAGTCGCCCGAGGGCCAGGAATGGCGCGAGACCTTCCTGGTCGCCGCCACCCGGCTGATCAACCAGCGCGGCTATCGCGGGGCCTCGGTCGAGGACATCTCGGCCCAGCTGAACGTCACCAAGGGCTCGTTCTACCACCATCACGTGGACAAGGACGCCCTGGTGGTCGAGTGCTTCGAGCGCACCTTCGCCGTCACCCGCAAGGCCCAGATCGACGCCCGCGACCTGGCCAAGGACAATTGGGAGCAGCTGTCGTCGGCGACGGCGGCCCTGGTCGCCTACCAGCTGTCGGACCACGGTCCGCTGCTGCGCGCCTCGTCGATGGGGGCCCTGCCGATCGAGATCCGCACCGAGATGGCCCAGGGCTACGCCCGCGGCTCCGAACGTTTCGCGGCGATCATCTCCGACGGCGTGGCCGAGGGCTCGGTGCGGGCGGTGGACCCGATGATCGCGGCCCACATGATCAATTCGATGCTCAACGCCGCCGCCTCGCTGGGAATCTGGGTCCCCGGACTGGAGCGCGAGGAAGCCGCCCGGCTGTTCGCCCGGCCGCTGCTGACGGGGCTGTTCGCGCGCTAGGCCGCGCCACGACTTGCCGCTGCCGTATTTCTGGCCTCAACTCCCGATCGTGGTCCGGCGGGTGGAGCGGTCATGCACAGACGAGACGTGGTTCAGGGGATCCTCGGCGCCGCCGGGGGTCTGTTTGTCGGAGCCGGCGCAAGCGCCCGTGTCCTGCGGGACGAAGTCCTGCCCGACGTCGTCCCGAAGGTGATGACCGTTCGAGGCCGGATGGACGCCGCCGCGATGGGCGTCACCCTGGTGCACGAGCACATCCTGGCCAATTTCCAGACGTACGATGAGTGGTCCAAGGCGCCCCTGCCCTATGATCGCGGCGAGGTGGTGAAGGTCATCCTGCCTCGCCTCCAACGCCTGAAGAGGCTGGGTTGCAGGACCTTTATCGACGCCACGGCGGCGTATCTCGGTCGCGACGTCATCCTGCTGGAGCTCCTGTCGCGCGAGAGCGGCCTCAACATCCTGACCGTGACCGGCAACTACGCCGCCTTCGACAACACCCACCTGCCGCCCTGGGTGTTCACCGAAACCGCCGAGGCCCTGGCCCAGCGCTGGTTCCTGGAAGCCATGGACGGGATCGACAATACGCCCGTCCGGCCCGGCCTCATCAAGCTGGGCTTCAACGGCGGCCCGCTGAGCGAGGTCGAGCGCAAGCTGATCCGCGCCGGCGCCCTGACCCACAAGCGGACCGGCCTGGTCATCGGCGCCCACACCGGTCCTGCCGTGTCGGCGTTCGAGCAGCTGGACATCCTGGAGAAGGAACGCGTGCATCCGTCCGCCTGGATTTGGATCCACGCCCAGAACGAACCGGACGTCGCCAACCACATCGCGGCGGCGCGACGCGGCGCCTGGATCGAGTTCGACGGGATCGACGCCAAGTCGATGGACCGGCACGTCGAGCTGGTGACCCGCATGCGCGACGAAGGCCTGCTGGACCACGTGCTCGTGTCGCAGGACGCCGGTTGGTACAATGTCGGCCAGCCTCGCGGCGGCGAGGCCCGCAGCTATGAGGTGATCTTCGACGCGTTCGTGCCGGCCCTGCGCGCCAAGGGCTTCGGCGCGGCGGACATCAAGACGCTGCTCGAGACCAATCCGGCCAAGGCCTTCGCCATCCGCCCGCGCCAGGCCTGAAAAAGGGGCGGCCTGAGCCGCCCCTCCCCTCGGCCAAACGCAGGCCTAGAACTTCTTCCTGATCCCCAGCTTGTAGGTCCGGCCCAGCGGGTCGCCGGTGAACGGGTCGTAGCCGAGGTCCAGGCGGGCGTAGGACGGATCCTGGTCGAAGACGTTGGTGATCGCCGCCGTCAGGGTGGTGTCCCAGGGCAGGAACACCCGGTAGGCCAGGTCGGTGAGGATCTGGGTGTCGATCGTCTTGCCGGCCGCCACCTGCACCGGCGCGCCGGTGGAGTCCTTGTAGGCCCCGGCCGCGAACGGCGCGGTGCGCTGGTCGGTGTAGCTGTCGATGTAGTGGACCGTCAGGCGGACGTTGTGCGGCCCCCGGGTCCATTCGCCGAAGACGTCGCCCTTCCACTGCGGGATCGGCACGGCGATGGTCTGGTAGTTGAGCAGGCCCACCGCGTCGAACGCCGGGCTGACCACCACGCCTTCGACGGTCTGGGCGTCGACCTTGTATTCGGCGATGTAGGTGGCGTTGGCGCCCAGCCGGAAGTCGCCGCCGATCACGTCCTCGAAGATATAGTCGGCCGAGAAGTCGATGCCCGAATTCTTGATCGACGGTCCGTTGACATAATAGGTCTTCAGGCGGGCCAGCGACGAGATCGTGCTGCAGTTGGTGGAATAGGTGAACCGCGCCTGCAGGGCCGCATAGGTCGGATTTCCGCAGTTGTTGGCCCCGGTCGCGCCGTTCGGATAGAGGGCGTTGACCATCCCCGCCACCGGCTCGGCGACGATCGGCTTTTCGAAGTCAAACTGGAAGTAGTCGATACTAGCCTTGAAGTTCCCGCTGTTGAACAGGACGCCGGCGTTGAAGGTGTCGGCCTCTTCAGGCTGCAGGTTCGGATTGCCGTAGATGTCGACGGCGCGGAACACGCCCAGGATGCTCTGCAGCGAGGTGATCGACGAGGTGACCAGTTGGGGGTCGGGCGGACCGCGGAAGGTCGAGCCGGCCGAGCCGCGCAGCGCCATCCACGAAGTGGCCTGCCAGCGCAGCGCGACCTTCGGGTTGAAGGTCGAGCCCGTGGCCCCGCCATAGTCCTCGTAGCGGGCGGCCAGCTGCATCTGCAGGTCCTCGGTGATCGGCACCGACAGCTCGCCGAAGGCGGCCATGATGTCGCTCTGCTTGTCGGCCGGGGTGTTGACGCCCAGGAACATGAACGGGCCGTTGCGGACCGAGCCGGTGCAGTTGGTCACGCCGTAGTCGGGCGTGTTGACGCACGGATTGATCAGGGCGTTGGAGATGTCGTTGTAGTCGGACTTGAAGTAGGTGCGCCGGTACTGCACCCCGGCCGCCCAGGCGATGTCGCCGCCCGGCAGGGTGATGTTGGTCTTGCCGTTCAGCACCGCCTCGCCGACGAACAGGCGCGAGGCCTGCTTGGTCGTCAGCTTCTGGAAGAACCAGCGGGTGACTTCCTCGCTGTTGGCCAGGGCCGGGTTGTAGCCCGCGTTGGCCACGCCGGTGATGGCGTTGCCGGGAATGGCGTTGGCGAACGGATTGTAGAACAGGCAGCCATTGACCCCGGGCACCCCTTGGATTCCGGGCGTGGCGGCGTCGGTGTCGCAGCGCGGACCGCCCAGGCCGCGCAGGGCCAGCTGGTAGCGGTTGACCAGGGTGTCGTAGCCCGTGCGGATCCCGACCTCCTGCGAATAGGTCAGGGCCAGGTCCCAGCCGATGCCGTTGTCGAACTCGCCCGACAGGTCGCCCGACACCCGGTAGGCGTCATAGGCGCGGGCCCCGATCGATGGGCCGTAGCCGAAGGCGGGATTGCCGCCCAGGCCGTAGGGCCGGTTGGCGGCGTTGATCGCCCCGCCCGCCAGGATCGCCGAAGGCACCGTGGTCTGGGCGCCGGTCACCAGGCTGGTGGTGACGATGGTCGGGTTGGCGGCCATGAAGGCGATCAGGCCGGGGTTGTTGGCCGGCACGTAGTAGCGGCCCGTCAGGCTGGGGGCGACGGCGACCTCGGACGTCGGCACCGCCAGGGCGGCGTAGGACGGCGAGGTGTTCCAGTCGGGAACGTCGGTGTGGCTGTACAGGGCCTCCATGTGGAACTTGGTCTTTTCCGACAGCTCGGCGTTGACCTCGCCGTACATCTGGATGGCGTCCTGCTTCTCGACCAGGTTGTCGAACGGCGTGTAGTGCCAGTAGCAGACCGGGGTCAGGCCGCTGAAGCCGGCATAGCCGCCCAGGCTGGTGCAGCTGGGATCGCGGAAACCCGTGGTCGAGGCCGCCGCGGGAATGAAGGTCGAGGGGTTGCCCGCCGCCGACCAGCCCGCCTCGGGATTGGTCAGATAGGGCTGGTTGGCCCAGTCGCGGTCGGCCACGCCCAGTTTCGAGCGGTGCTGCCAGCCGATGGCGGCCAGGATGTTGGCCTTGTCCCAGACCTTGCCGTAGGTGACGTTCAGGCCGTAGTCGCCCTTGGAGCCGTCGATGAACCGGTAGTCGGCCCCGGCTTCCAGTCCGTTGAAGTTCTTCTTGGTGATGAAGTTGACGACGCCGGCGATGGCGTCCGAGCCGTAGGTCGCCGCCGCGCCGTCCTTCAGCACCTCGATCCGGCCGATGGCGGCGCTGGGAATGATGTTGGTGTCGACGATGCCCGCCCCGGCCGCGGCCAGCGGGTTGATCGCCAGGCGCCGACCGTTCATCAGCACCAGGGTGCGTTGCGAGCCCAGGCCGCGCAGGTTGACCGAGCCCGAGCCTTCCGAGCCCTGGGCGCGGCTGTCGAACTGGTTGGTGTCGCCCAGCACGCCGTTCGAGACCGGCAGGGCCTTCAGCATCTCCACCGTCGAGGGCGAGCCCTGCTTCTGCAGGTCCTCGATGCCGATCACGTCGACCGGCAGCGAGGCGTCCTCGGGCGTGCCCCTGATGAACGAACCGGTGACGATGACTTCCTCGACCGTGGTCGGCCCTTGATCCCCCGGTGGCCTTGTCTGGGCGTGGGCGGCGCCGGCCGCCACGCAAAACGTAAGCGTCAAGGCCGAGGCCCCGCGCAGGAACATCGCTTTCTTCATGGTCTTCCCTCCCGTGCTGCTTTTTTTGAACGCAGGTCTTTTGGGCTTCGGGAAAGCTAGTCGGCGGCCCGCCTCGCGCGCCGGTCAGCCGGCGCGACGGCTAGCGCCGCCACGTCGCCACGCCGGCGCGTTTCGAAAATTGAAGATGCGTGTTCGCGAGCCGACAACCGTGGGATCCCCCTAGGCCGGGTACTAGAAACGCTTGACTGAATGCCCGCCATTCCGCGCGAGCGAACGTCCGACTTGGGAGTCGAACATCTGTTTCGATGATGCGGTATGTTTTGACGCCGCGTCAACCGCGCATCGCGTCGCGCTCGGGGACAGCCGGGCGGCGAGGGTCCGCGAAATAATCGCCGCGCCGCTGTCGCAAAGCCGAAGCTTCGCTCGTCATTCCCAAGAAAGCGGATGCGAACGCATGCGCATGTCATCCATCGCCGGCAGGAGAAAAAGCGTTGCCGCCACGCCCTTCCATCCCGCCGCCCTCGTCCCCAATTGAACGAACGATGATCGGTCGCGTTAGTCGGGCGGCCGCCTTCTTGGGGATCTGGCGATGAGCGCCCTGACGGACCGGCGCGCGGCGAGCGCTTCAACACGCTCGACCATATCGCTAAGCAATTTGACTATTAAGTCACTTAACAATATGGGTCGCGTCCATGACGACGCACGATCCCAGTCCAGCGCCCGGCTCGCCGCGATGGCGCACGTCGCACGTGCCCACCGACCCGATCGGCCAGCGCCTGAAGACCATCTCAATGCTGACGCGCCAGATCGGCCGCAAGATCGGCGAGAGCCTGGGCGTGAACGTCACCGACATGGCCGCGCTGGAGCAGCTTCTGAACACCGGCCCGATGACGCCCGGCCAGTTGGCCGTGCATCTGAAGGTGACGACCGCCGCCGCCACCCAGATCGTCGACCGCCTGGAGCGGGCCGGCCATGTCGCGCGCGAGCGACGGGCCCAGGATCGGCGCAAGGTCTGCGTCGTGCCGGTGGAGGCCTCGATCGATCGGGCCTTCGCGCAGCTGGCGCCGATGATCGACGGGCTGGAGGGCGTCATCGCCGGCCTCGCCCCCGCCGAGCGGGAGGTCATCGAGCGCTTCCTGGATCAGGTGGTTGACGTCTACGGCGCCGTCGCCGGCCTTCCATCGTCGTCGGGCCCCGGGCCCCATTGTTGAAATAACCACGACCGTCCTCCCCCTTCGGTCGCGCCTGCAGGTGATTGTCGATGAGTGAAACCATGACCAGAGAGCGCGGGCGCCCTCGGCCATTCCGATCCGGGGTCTCCCTGCTGGCGTTGAGCCTGGCGGGCCTGGCCGTGGCCGGATGCGTGAACACCCCGCGCCCGACGCCGAACACCCAGTTGCCGGCCGCCTACGAGGCGCCCGCCGGCGCGGCCCAGGCGGACCTGGACCACTGGTGGACCAGCTTCAACGATCCGCAGCTGACCCAGCTGATCGAGACGGCCCTGGAAAAGGCGCCCGACGCCCGCACCGCCGCCGCGCGGCTGGAAGAGGCGCGCGCCGTCCGCAAGGGCCAGGTGCGCCAGATCTGGATCCCCGGCACGCCCCTGACCGGCAGCGCCAGCAAGACCCACACCGAGATCCTCGACAGCAGCGGCGCCGCCGGTTTCACCCAGGGCGGCGACAGCGAGAACTACGCGGCCAATTTCGACGTGTCGTGGGAGTTGGACCTGTTCGGCCGCAAGCGCGCCGGCATGCGGGTGGTCGACAACGACTTCGCCGCCGCCCGCTTCGCCTACGAAGGCGCCCGCGCCTCGCTGGCCGCCAATGTCGCCCAGTCCTACTTCGAGGCGCGCGGCCTGGCCGTGCAGCTGGACGACGCCCGCCAGACCGAGCGCATCAACACCTCGCTGCGCGACTTCTCGACCAAGAAGGCCAACGCCGGCCTGATCGCCACTTCCGAAGCCGACCGCGCCGAGGCCGACCTGGCCGACACCCAGGCCCGGGTCGCCAACCTGGAAGCCCAGCTGGGCGCGGCGCGCCGCAGCCTGCTGATCCTGGTCGGACGCGGGACCGATCCGCTGGCCAGCCTGCCGGTCGACGCCCAGCTGGACCTGGCGCCGGCCGTGCCCACCACGATCCCCGGCGAACTGCTGGGCCGCCGTCCGGACGTGCGCGAGGCCCAGGCCCGCCTGGCTTCCGCCTCCGGCAATCTGAAGCTCAACGAGCTGGCCCTGCTGCCGACCTTCAACATCACGCCCGGCGCGGGCCTGACCAAGAGCGTCCAGCCATCGTTCCCGTTCGCGGGCGGCGGTGGCGGCGGCAAGACCTCGACCAGCAGCTCGGCCTGGACGATCGGCGCCAACGTCTCGATCCCGGTGCTGAACATCCCGGCCCTGCTGGCCGATATCGACGCCCAGGACGCCCGCACCCAGCAGGCCGCCATCGCCTACGAAAAGGCGATCCAGACCGCCTACGGCGAGGCCGAGAACGCCATGCTGCAGCTGGCCGCCGACCAGCGTCGCGTCGCCCTGCTGACCGCCGGCGTGGCCCGGGCCGAACGCGCCTACGAGGCCAACCGCAAGGGCTACGGCCTGGGCCTGATCGACCTGACCACCACCCTGCAGGCCGAGCAGTCCTGGCGCCTGTCGCGCACCGTCCTGACCAGCGCCCGCACCGACGCCCTGCTGCACGCCGTCCAGACCTACAAGGCGCTCGGCGGCGGCTGGTCGCCAAATCTCGCCGAAAATGGCTCTGCCCCGACCCAAGTTTCCTCGAAATGAGACCCTCCCCCATGACGACCCGCACCGCGCTCGCCGCCATGATCCTGATCGCCGCGACGGGCCTGACCGCCTGCGGCGAGAAGAAGGACAAAGCCGCTCCCAAGACCCCCGCCGCCGCCCTGGCTCGCACCGTCAGCATCGGCTCCGTCGAGACCCGGCCGCTGGGCGGCGGGGTCGAGGCCTCGGGCCTGCTGGTCTCGCGCGAGGAGGCCGCCGTCGGCTCCGAGCTCTCCGGCTACCGGGTCGCCCGCCTCTATGCCGACGAGGGCGACTATGTCCGGGCCGGCCAGCCCCTGGCCCAGCTGGACGACACCCTGCTGCGGGCCCAGGTCGAACAGCAGGCCGCTGTCACCGCCCAGTCCCAGGCCGAGGCCAAGCGCGTCGCCGGCCTCGACGGCCAGGGCGTGATCAGCCAGGAGCAGATCGAGACCCGCCGCTACCAGGCCAAGGCCCAGGAAGCGGCGCTCAAGGAGATCCGCACCCGCGTCTCGCGCATGACCATCACCGCCCCGGTCGGCGGCCTGGTCCTGCAGCGCGGCGTGCAGCCGGGCCAGATCGCCGGCGGCGGGACCACGCCCTGGTTCACCATCGCCCGCGACGGCCTGGTCGAGCTGGACGCCGAGGTCAACGAAGCCGACCTGGCGGGCATCCGCGCCGGCCAGCCGGCCCAGGTCAGCCTGCCCAGCGGCCAGTCGGTGTCGGGCGTCGTGCGCCTGGTCAGCCCGCGGGTCGACAGCGCCAGCCGCCTGGGCAAGGTGCGCGTGCGCCTGCCCGTCCGTCCCGACCTGCGCCCCGGCGGCTTCGGCCGCGCCACCTTCGGCGCCTCGGGCACGTCGGTGACGGCCATCCCCGAAGCCGCGATCCGCTACGAGGCCGACGGCCTGTTCGTCATGACCGTCGACAGCAACAACCGCGCCCACCAGACCCCCGTGAAGGTCGGCCAGAAGGGCGGCGGCTGGGCTCAACTGGTCCAGGGCCCGCCGGCCGGAACCCGCGTGGTGCTGGGCGGCGCGTCGTTCGTGGCGGACGGCGACACCGTTCGTCCCGCCGCCGCCCAGCAGGCCGCCCGCTGATGGCTAGCGAGCAAAAGCCTGGCCAGGAGAAGACTGGCGAACTGAAGATCTCCGCCTGGGCGATCAAGAACCCGATCCCCGTCGCGGTCCTGTTCATCGCCCTGATCATCGCCGGGATCGGCTGCTACATGGGCCTGCCCATCAAGCAGTTCCCCAACGTCGAATTCCCGGCCGTGACCGTGACGGTCACCCAGAGCGGCGCCGCGCCCGGCGAGATGGAGACCCAGGTCACCCGTCCCATCGAGGACGCGATCGCCAGCATCTCCAACGTCAAGACCATCCGCTCGTCTGTGGTCCAGGGCGCCTCGACCACCACCATCGAGTTCGAGCTGGGCGAAGACCTGCAGAAGGTCACCGACGAGGTGCGCTCCAAGGTCGACCAGACCCGCTCGCAGCTGCCCCGCGAGGTCGACGAGCCGATCGTCCAGCGCCTGGAGATCACCAGCGCCCCGATCATCACGTACGCCGTCTCGGCCCCGAACATGAGCGCGACCGAGCTGTCGTGGTTCATCGACGACACCGTCACCCGCTCGCTGCAGGGCGAAAAGGGCGTGGCCCAGGTGGCCCGGGTCGGCGGCGTGGATCGCGAGATCAACGTCGTCATCGATCCCGACCGCATGGCCAGCTTCGGCGTCACCGCGCCCCAGTTGAACCAGGCCCTCGCCAGCTTCAGCGTCGACGCCCCCGGCGGCCGCGCCAAGATCGGCGGCCGCGAACAGACCCTGCGCGTGCTGGGCGCGGCCACCACGGTCGAGCAGCTGCGCCAGATCACCATCCCCATCGCCGGCGGCCGCTATGTGAAGCTGACCGACGTGGCCCAGGTCGGCCAGGGCTCGGAAGAAGAGCGCGGCTTCGCCCGCCTCGACGGCAAGCCCGTGGTCGCCTTCCAGGTGATGAAGACCCGCGATTCCAGCGACGTCGCCGTCGAGGACAACGTCAAGAAGGCCGTGGAGGCCCTGCAGGCCAAGCAGCCGGGCGTGACGTTCGTGAAGATCTTCTCGACCGTCGACGAGACCCGCGCCAGCTTCGCGGCCACCGAGCACACCCTGCTGGAAGGCATGCTGCTGGCCTCGCTGGTGGTGTTCCTGTTCCTGCGCGAATGGCGGGCCACCCTGATCACGGCCATCGCCATGCCGGTGTCGCTGATCCCGACCTTCGCCTTCATGTCGATCATGGGCTTCTCGCTCAACGTCGTGACCCTGCTGGCCCTGACCCTGGTCATCGGCATCCTGGTCGACGACGCCGTAGTCGAGATCGAGAACATCGAGAAACGCGTCGCCCGCGGCCAGAGGCCGTTCGCGGCGGCGATGGAAGGGGCCGACGCCATCGGCCTGGCCGTCGTGGCCACGACCTTCACCATCGTGGCGGTGTTCGTGCCGGTGTCGTACATGCCCGGCACGCCCGGCCAGTTCTTCAAGGAGTTCGGCCTGACCGTCGCCGTGGCGGTGCTGTTCTCGCTGGTGGTCGCCCGCCTGCTGACGCCGCTGCTGGCCGCCTACTTCCTCAAGCCGGCCAAGCACGCCCACGAGCGCCCCCCGTTCAAGGGCTTCTATCGCGGCGTGCTGGACTGGTCGCTGGACCACCGGATCCTGGCGCTGATCATCGGCACTCTGATCCTGATCGGCTCGTTCGCCCTGGTGCCGTTCATCCCCACGGCCTTCCAGCCGGCCGCCAACGCCAACTTCTACTATCTGAAGGTCCAGGGCCCGCCCGGCGCGACCACGGCCGACATGAACCGCACCGTCCAGTCGGTGACCACCATGTTCCGCAAGCGTCCGGAAACCGCCCACGTCTTCGCCCAGGTCGGGTCGAACATCGGCAGCGGCTGGGGCGGCCAGAGCGGGGCCGACATCCGTGACGCCACCATCACCATCGTGCTGAACGGCAAGCGCGACCTGACCGTGACGGAGAT
This sequence comes from Caulobacter sp. P1_D6, assembly GCF_056406095.1. Lineage (NCBI taxonomy): Bacteria > Pseudomonadati > Pseudomonadota > Alphaproteobacteria > Caulobacterales > Caulobacteraceae > Caulobacter > Caulobacter sp. P1_D6. The sequence goes on from NZ_JBFUAW010000028.1 coordinate 72,426, forward strand.
CAAGCAGGCGGTCCGCGAGGGCCTGCGCCAGATCCCCGACGCCCGGGTCAACCTGCTGGGCGACTGGGGCACCTCGGACGTCCAGACCATCCTCACCGCCGAGGACGGACCCTTGCTGGAACGCACGGCCTTCCAGGTCGAGCGCGAGATGCGAGGCCTGAGCACGGTCGCCGATCCCCGTCCCTCCTCGCCGCCCAGCGGTCCGGAGATCGTCATCCGGCCCAAGGCCGACGAGGCCGCCCGCCTGGGCGTCAGCGCCGCCGACATCGCCGCCATCGCCCGCGTGGCCACGGTGGGCGATATCGACGCCAACGTCGCCAAGATGACCCAGGGCGAGCGCCGGATCCCGATCCGCGTGCGCCTGCCGGCCGAGACCCGCGCCGACCTCAACGCCCTGGGCGCCCTGCGCATCCCCACGGCCGGCGGCGGCTCGACCCGGCTCGACACCGTCGCCGACCTGTCGTTCCAGGCGGGTCCGGCCAAGATCGACCGCTTCGCCCGCAAGCGTCAGCTGACCATCGAGGCCGACCTCAACAACGGAGCCCAGCTGGGCCAGGCGATGACCGACGTCGGCAACCTGCCCACGATGAAGAAGCTGCCGGCCGGCGTCACGCCGGCCACGGCCGGCGACCAGGAGGCGTTCGTCGAGCTGTTCACCGGCTTCGCCATCGCCCTGCTCTCGGCCGTGGGCCTGGTGTTCGGCGTGCTGGTGCTGCTGTTCCGCAGCTTCTTCAAACCGATCACCATCCTGTCGGCCCTGCCCCTGGCGATCGGCGGGGCGTTCCTGGCCCTGCTGGTCACGGGCCAGTCGCTGTCGATGCCGTCGCTGATCGGCTTCCTGATGCTGATGGGCCTGGCGGCCAAGAACTCGATCCTGCTGGTCGAGTACGCCATCGAGCAGGAACGGGCCGGCATGAGCCAGCGCGAGGCGATCGTCGACGCCTGCCACGAGCGGGCCCGGCCGATCGTCATGACCACCCTGGCGATGATGGCCGGCATGTTGCCCACCGCGCTCGGCATCGGCACCGGCTCGGAGTTCCGCCAGCCGATGGCCGTGGCGGTGATCGGCGGACTGATCACCTCGACCGTGCTGTCCCTGGTGCTGGTGCCGGTGGTCTACGAGATCGTCGACGACATCGAGCACTGGCTGACCCCCAAGCTCTCGCGCATGACCACCCCGCGCGAGGCCAACGGGGCGACGCTGTCGCCGGTCGACCGGCTGTGACTTCAGGCGTCGTCCGTCCGTTCGCGGCGGGCGACGCCGCGGCCGTGCTGGCGCTGATCCTGTCGATCCAGCGCGGCGAGTTCGGCCTGGCGATCACCGCCGCCGACCAGCCGGACCTGGCCGACGTGCCTGGCTTCTACCAGACCGGCGCGGGGCAGTTCTGGGTGGCCGAGCGCAAGGGCGCGCTGGTCGGCACGATCGGGCTCAGGGACATCGGCCCCCAGGAAAATGGGAGGCGCGCGCTGGCCCTGCGCAAGATGTTCGTCGGCCCCGAGGCTCGCGGCGCCGTGGGCGTCGCCGGACCGCTGCTGGCGACGGCGATCGGCCATGCCCGGGCCCGCGACGTGGCCGAGATTTGGCTGGGCACGACCGACCGTTTCCAGGCCGCGCATCGGTTCTACGAAAAGCACGGCTTCGCCCGCGTGGAGCCCGAAGCCCTGCCGGACGCCTTCCCGCGCATGGCGGTCGATACGGTCTTCTACCGCCTGACGCTCTAACGCTTGCCGCTGTCGAGCAGCGAGCCCAGCTCTGGAGCGTCCTTGGCCTTGGCGCTGATCGGCTCGCACCAGGGGAAGCGGTTGTCACGACCGTCGCTGCGGCGACTGGCCAGACCCGTCTCATACATCTGCTGACCCAGGTCGACGCCGTCGAGGCTGACCTGGGCCAGTTCGCGATGGAACTCGTCGAAGCCCTCGGTCGGCTGGACGGTCACCTCGCGCGCCTCGTGCATGCGGGACCGCACCCATTCGGTGGCCTGCTTGGCCGCCGAGGCCTCGGCCCAGCAGCGGGCGTCGGGCACGCCTTGCGGCGCATAGGCGTTGGCCAGGCGCACGTGCTTGCCGTCGATCACCAGGGCGTCGGCGCTGAGCACGCGCACGCGGTCGCCCAGGCCCGGCGGCGGCAGGATGGAGGCCGGCGGTTCAGGCGTCCGCTCGCAAGCGGCCAGGCCGACCGCCAACAGCGACAAGAGGACAAGCTTGGTACGGATCAAGAGAGCACCCCGATTTCGCCGCCAGGATAACGTGTTCTCGCAAGGTCGGGAACCTGCCCGGCCCGCTAGGCCGGCGTGACCGCGCCGAACAGCTTGTCGGCGAACAGGTCCAGGGTCTTCTGCGACAGACTGGTGTTGTTGAGGATCACCACGGTGGCCCGGGTGTCGAAGCGATGGCCCAGCACCGAGCGGTAGCCGGCGGTGTTGCCGGTCTCCCAGCCGGCCGGATAGGGCTTGCCGTCCACCCACAGGGTGCGGATCCGCCCGCCCAGGGCGTAGTTGTCGCTGGCCACCTCGACGGTCCGCAGCTCCGTCTGCGAGGCCGGCGTCAGGAAGCCGGTGTCGAAGATCGCGTGGGCGGCCTTCATCAGGTCCGAGGCGGTGCTGAAATAGCCCCCGGCGGCGGCCATGTACGGCAGGCGGTTGTTGGGCCGCCGCGCGGGCGGGACGGCGGTGGCGTAGCCCACGGCGACGCCGGGCAGGGTCGCGGTCGCCGTGCTGGCGTCGGTGGCCTTCAGGCCCAGCCGGTCCAGGGTGATCTCCCGCATGGCGTCCTGATAGGGACGGCCGGTCGCCGCCTCGATCACCGCGATCACCAGGATCCAGTTGGTCAGCACGTAGTCGAAGCGTGTTCCCGGCTCGAACGCCAGGTCGCCCTGGCAGAACCGCTTCACCGCCTCGCCGGTCGGCAGGTCGGTGGTCAGCAGGCTGGGATCGGCCTTCAGGGCCGGGGTGAAGCCGTTGGGCACGCCGCTGGAGTTCGACAGCAGCCGGCGCAAGGTGACCTTGGCGCCGGTGTCGGCGCGATAGTCGGGCAGCCAGGTGGTGATCGGCGCGTCCAGCGACAGCTTGCCCGCCTCGACCAGCTTCAGCACCGTGACCGAGGTCAGCCACTTGGAGATCGAGGCGATGGCGTAGATCGTGTCGACCGTGGCCGGCTTGGCCGCCTCGATATCGGCCATGCCGAAGGCGCGGGCATAGGTCGGCTTGCCGGCCTTGCCCAGCATCACCACGCCGTTGAAGCCCTGGTCCTTAACGAAGGCGTCGACCAGCGGGTTGTCGCGGCCCAGGGGCCTGGCGAAGGCCGCGTCGGGAGCCAGGGCCAGGCCGGCGGCGGCCAGCAGGACGTCGCGTCGATCGAACATGGAGGTCCCCAGTCGGGCCTCCAGGCGAGACCTTGGTCAAGCTAGGGGCTGGTTCTGGCGGGGTCACCTTAAGGTGTCGTAATGCCGACGGGCTTGGGGCACTAGGCGTCGTTGACCCAAGGGTTGACGCTTTCGCTGCCGCCTCGGGCCAGTCGCTGCAGGATGTTTCGGGCCAGGACATCGACACGCTCTTCCTGTTCGCCCGCGGTCGGCCCCTTCGCCACCTTCTCGAGTTGGGGCTTCAGCGCCAATGTCAGCGACTTTGACTCCGCGACCACGCAGATGCCGATCCAGTACTTCCAGAGGTCGTCGTCGGTCTCGAAGATCGGTCGGATGTGCGGCGCCAAGGGCGCTCCGATCGAAGCGAGGAAAGGCCGCAAGGCCTGAGCAACCGGCCAGTTCAGGTCCTGCATCCAAGTGAGCAGTTCGGGGAGCAACGGCTCGACCGCCGGGTAGCCCCGCTCGATCACCCGCGCCACGGCATGCAGGTCCAGCTTATCCTGGGGCAGCAGAGCGGCGAGATCATCCGTCATGGTCGAGCTCTATCACCCCGCCGGCGATGACGACCAGATGCCTCCGCCCCCTCGCCACGACAGACCGCGAAGCGGTCAGGTGGGGGCAAGGGGGTGAGCCCCCAAAGCAAAAGGCCCCGGAGTTTCCTCCGGGGCCTTCGCTTGGATCAGCTGTAGTCAGAAAGCCGAGAACTACTCGACGATCTTGGCCACGACGCCGGCGCCGACGGTGCGGCCGCCTTCGCGGATGGCGAAGCGCAGGCCTTGGTCCATGGCGATCGGGGTGATCAGCTCGACGTCCAGCTCGGCGTTATCGCCCGGCATGATCATTTCCACGCCTTCGCGCAGCTTGATGATCCCGGTCACGTCCGTGGTGCGGAAGTAGAACTGCGGGCGGTAGTTGGTGAAGAACGGGGTGTGACGGCCGCCTTCTTCCTTGGTCAGGATGTAGGCTTCGGCCACGAACTTGGTGTGCGGGGTGATCGAACCGGGCTTGCACAGCACTTGGCCGCGCTCGACGTCTTCGCG
>NZ_JBFUAW010000029.1:0-210579 GCF_056406095.1 Caulobacter sp. P1_D6
CCTCCCCCACAGGGGGAGGGCCTAGAGCCCGGCGCCGTCATCGAGTCTTCCCCCGCCCAGGCCGCCCTCGGTTCCGAGATCGGCCATCGCGTCGCCCGCGACGGCGGGGCGGCGCTGCTGATCGACTACGGCCGCGACACGCCCGGCGCCGGCGACACCCTGCAGGCCCTGAAGGCCCACGCCAAGGTCTCGCCGCTGGCCGAGCCGGGCCAGGCCGACCTGACCGTCTGGGCCGACTTTCCCGCCGTGCTGGCCGCCGCCGTCGAGGCGGGCGCCGCGACGGGACCCATCCTGACCCAGGGCGCGTTCCTCCAGGCGCTGGGGATCGAAGCCCGCGCCCAGGCCCTGGCCGCGGCGCGCCCCGATCAGGCCGAAAAGCTGGCCAGGCAGCTTGATCGCCTGACCGGAGCGGCGCAGATGGGTCAGCTGTTCAAGGTCGCCTGCCTGTCCGCGCCCGGCCTTTCTCCTCCGCTTTTCGAGGAACCGTAGACGATGCACGACCTGCCCACCGTCCAGTCGCCGCTGCTGGCCGCCGTCGCGGGAGTCCGGCATGCGTTCTTCACGCGCCAGGGCGGGGTGTCGACCGGGCTCTATTCCAGCCTCAACGTCGGGCGCGGCAGCAAGGACGAGCCGGCCGACGTCGCAGAGAACCGCGCCCGGGCCGCCGCCTGGTTCGGGGCCGCTCCGGAAGACCTCAACACCTGCTTCCAGATCCACTCGACCATCGCCATCGTCGCCGACGGCTCGTGGGGCGACGTTCGCCCCGAGGGCGACGCCGTCGTCACCAAGACCCCGGGCGTGGTCTGCGGAGCCCTGCACGCCGACTGCGCGCCGGTGCTGATCGCCGATCCGGTCGCCCGCATCGTCGCGGCCGCCCACGCCGGCKGGCGCGGGGCGCTGGACGGCGTCGTCCAGGCCGCGGTCGACCAGATGACGGCCCTGGGCGCCGACCCTTCGCGCATGGTCGCCGCCGTCGGCCCCTGCATCGGCCCGCAGTCCTACGAGGTGGGGCTGGAGTTCCTGCACCGCTTCGAGGCCGACAGCCCCGGCTCCGGCCGATTCTTTACGCCCGGCCAGGCCGACGACAAGCGCCTGTTCGACCTGCCGGCCTTCGTTCTGGACCGCCTGGAGACGGCCGGCGTGGGACAAAGCGAATGGGTCGGCCGCGACACGCGAACCGAGCCGGACCTGTTCTTTTCGAACCGCAGGGCCTTCCTGGCCGGGGAGTCCGACTACGGACGACTTCTCTCGGCGATCGCGATCGAGGCATGAGCCCGCCGGAAGACACGCCGAATAACGAGACTCAGTGGAAACACGGGGTTGTTCCAACGCCCGAGACTGCTAGAAGCCCCCGCAACGGCGACACCCCTTCCCGAGACAAGATCATGAAGCTGCTGTCCGGCAACTCGAACCGCACCCTGGCCCAGGCCATCGCGGAGTATCTCGACATGCCGCTGACCCGCGCCCAGGTGCGCCGGTTCGCCGATCTCGAGGTGTTCGTCACCATCGACGAGAACGTGCGGGGCGAGGACGTCTTCGTCATCCAGTCGACCAGCTATCCGGCCAACGACAACCTGATGGAGCTGCTGATCTGCATCGACGCCCTGAAGCGCGCGTCGGGCAAGCGGATCACGGCCGTGCTGCCCTACTTCGGCTACGCCCGCCAGGACCGCAAGACCGGCGGCCGCACGCCGATCTCGGCCAAGCTGGTGGCCAACCTGATCACCCGCTCGGGCGCCGACCGCGTCCTGACCATGGATCTGCACGCGGGCCAGATCCAGGGCTTCTTCGACATCCCGACCGACAACCTGCTGCCCTCGCGCCTGCTCGCCGACGACATCCACAAGCGCTACAAGATGGGCGACGACCTGATGGTCGTCTCGCCCGACGTCGGCGGCGTGGTGCGGGCCCGGGCCCTGGCCAAGCGCCTGAACGACGCCGACCTGGCCATCGTCGACAAGCGCCGCTCGGCCCCCGGCGAGAGCGAGGTCATGAACATCATCGGCGACGTGAAGGACCGTCGCTGCATCCTGTTCGACGACATCGTCGATTCCGCCGGCACCCTGTGCAACGCCGCCGCCGCCCTGATGGCGCACGGTGCCAAGTCGGTCTCGGCCTATGTCACCCACGGGGTGCTGTCGGGCGCGGCCGCCGAGCGCGTGGCCAATTCGGTGCTGACCGAACTGGTGGTCACCGACTCGATCGAAGCTTCCGACACCGTCAAGGCCTGCCCGAAGATCCGCTACGTGTCCTGCGCCCCGCTGATCGGCGAGGCCATCCGCCGGATCGCCAACGAGGAATCGGTCTCCAAGCTGTTCGACTAAGCCTCGGAAAAACACCCTGGGCGGGAACTGATCGGGCTGCACACGCCTTTTCGACAGCTACGCTTGTCAAGACATGGTTAACGGGCTGACTGTCACAATCTCGCCCGCGCGCCAGTGTTATGGCGGGCGCTCTATATCATTGGGGATGTTCCAGGGATGCTTTCCACCACGCGTACGCGCGCCGCGCTGACGGCCATCGCCGTGGTCGCCGCCACCTTGCTGGCCAGCTGCGAAACGCCGCCGCCGCCGCCGCCGGTGGTCCTCGCCCCGCCCGCCCCGCCGCCGATCACCCTGTCCTCGAGCATCGTCGAGAAGGCCAGCGCCTTCCGCGGCTACATGCAGCGCGCCGGCGCGATCGGCGCCACGTTCGAGAACGGCGACCAGATTCAGGCTTCGCTGAAGGTCGGCGTTGGCTACGAGCCCAAGCAGTTCCTGTCGGGCGCCACGGCCTACGCCGCCGTCCTGGCCCTGCAGGACCCGACCTACGTGGCCTCGGTGCGCGCGTTCGCCGCCGATCCGACCCAGCGCCAGCAGGTCATCAACCAGCTCATCTCCGACCCGGCCTACGCCGTCGGCTTCAAGGGCAGCGACACCGCCGCCGGCCGGATCATCGACACGCTCGGCGCCGACGGCGTGAAGCTCTACACCGCCGGCAAGGCCGTGAAGCAGTCGGCCTACGATGTCCAGCGCGCCAAGTGGTCGCTGCTGCCGGTCCTCGACCGCGACGGCCGCCTGGCCTACGCCAAGACCATGTCGGCGACGCCGGCCCTGGCCGACAGCGCCGACGTGGCGGCCCTGCGCCAGGCCTCGCTGAGCGGCGTGACGCTGGTGTCGGCTCCCGACGCCTCCGCGACCGCCMCCCCCGTGACCGCGGTCCCCGCGACCGACACGACCGCCGTTCCGGTCGCGGGCCCCCGGGCCGCCCCGCCGCCGTACAAGCCCCTGGTGATCCGCGGCCTCGCCGTCGCGGCCCTGGCCGCGCTCGGCTATGCGGGCGACGACAAGCTGGCCCTGATCGACGCGGTGATGGCCGAGCCGGCCAGCGCCATGTGCCTGAACATGGCCAAGCTGAACCTCTACCAGTGCCTGGCCGTCTCCAAGCCGCACTACGAGGACGTCTTCTGCCTGGGCCAGCACATCATGATCGACACCGGCATGTGCGTGATCAAGGCGTCGGGCGCGGCGATGCCCTACGAGCCGCCGCCCCCGCCCAAGCCCGAACCGGCGGTCATCAAGAAGAAGCCGGTCGCCAAGAAGGCCCCGGCCACCAAGAAGAAGAGCTAAGCAGCTCTACAGCCTGCCCTTTCGTCGCACTCCAGACGGCCGCCCGTTGCATGACAATCCAGTCTTGTGCGGCGGTTTCGCATTTCGAGAGCACGGGGCTCTCCAGAGAGACAAGACATGGCCGAGATCATTCTCAACGTCGAACTTCGTGACCGCGCCGGCACCGGCGGTTCGCGCGAAACCCGCCGCCAGGGCCTGGTCCCCGGCGTGCTGTACGGCGGCAACCAAGCCCCGGTGAACATCGCCGTGAAGGTCAACGAATTCCGCAAGGCGCTCTACACCGGCAAGCTGCTGGGCCACCTGGTGACCTTGCAACACGGCGCCGACAAGCAATCGGTCATCGCCAAGGCCGTGCAATTCCACCCCGTCACCGACGTGCCGCTGCACTTCGACCTGTACCGCGTCGACGAGCACCAGCTGATCAAGATCGAAGTGCCGGTGCACTTCAAGAACCACGAAACCTCGGTCGGCCTGAAGAAGGGCGGCACGCTGGAAGTCATCCGTCACACCGTCGAGCTGGCCTGCCCGGCCGACAAGATCCCCGAAGAGCTGGTCATCGACCTGGCCTCGCACGACATCGGCGACGTCATCCGCATCTCGGAAGTGAAGCTGCCCGAAGGCGTGCGCCCGGCCCAGGACCGCGACTTCGTGATCGCCAACCTGAAGGCCTCGGCCGCTTCGCAATCGAACGAAGGCGACACGGCCACCACCGAAGCCTAAGCGCTTTGGTCGGGTCACCGATCTGATACGTGAGAACGGGCGGGCTTTCAGGCCCGCCCGTTTTTCGTTCTGACGCCCAGTTTAGGTCTTAAGCGATGCTGATCCTCGCCGGCCTCGGCAATCCCGAGCCGAAATACGAGAAGAACCGCCACAATGTCGGGTTCATGGCGGTCGACGCCCTGGCCCGCAAATGGGGCACGTCGCCGTGGCGTTCGCGCTTCCAGGGCCTGGCCTGCGAGGGTCAGATCGGCACGCAGAACGGCCCGGTCAAGCTACTGCTGCTCAAGCCCAAGACCTTCTACAACGAGAGCGGCCGCGCCGTGGGCGAGGCGATGAAGTTCTTCAAGCTGGCCCCTACCGACGTGATCGTCTTCCACGACGAGATCGACATGGCCCCCGGCCGCTTCCGGATGAAGGCCGGAGGCGGGGCGGCGGGCAACAACGGCGTGCGCTCCATCACCAGCCAGATCGGCGACACGTTCCGCCGCGGCCGGATCGGCGTGGGCCATCCGGGCCACAAGGATGCGGTCATGCACTACGTGCTGGGCGACTTCCACAAGGTCGAGCACCAGTGGCTGGACCCGATGCTGGACGCCCTGGCCGACGCCCTGCCCTTCGCGGCGGCCGGCGACGACGAACGCTACCAGGCCGAGGTCCTGCGCCTGGCGCCCGCGCCGAAAGCCGATCCGAAGAAGGCCGCGCGCCAGCCCGAGTAAGGGGCCGGCCGATTGACGGCGCCGGCTTCCGCCCACACATAACAGCCTAGCCTTGGCCAACGCCAAGCTTGGAGCGCCTCTACCGATGATCCTGATAGGCCTGTCGCTGATCTTCTCGATCGCCCTGTGCGTCCACGTGGTGCGCACGGGCCAGCAGATGTACTGGCTGATGATCATCCTGCTGTTCCAGCCGCTGGGCGGGCTGGTCTACCTGCTGGCCATCGTCGCGCCGGAGTTCCTGGGCGGCGCCAAGGCCCAGAAGGCCCGGCAAGCCGCGCGCCAGGTCCTCGACCCGCAGCGCGAGTACCGCGAGGCGAGCCGGGCCGTCGACGACGCCGCGACCGTCACCAACCGCACCCGCCTGGCGGTCGCCGCCAGCGGCCTGGGCAAGCATGCCGAGGCCGAGCGCCTGTACGCCGAGGCCCTGCAGGGCATGTACGCCGACGACCCACAGCTGCTGCTGGGCCGCGCCAACGCCCTGATCGAGCTGAACCGCTCGGCCGAGGCGCTGCCTCTGCTGGAGAGCCTGAGCGCCCAGTCGCCCGCCGCCCGCACGCCGAACGTCGCCCTGGCCATGGGCCGCGCCTATCACGCCCAGGGCCGCGAGTCGGAGGCCGACACCGCCCTGCGCTGGGCGGCGGCGCACCTGCCGGGCTTCGAAGGGATGGCGCGCTACGCGGTGTTCCTGGCCGAGACCGGCCGCAAGGACGAGGCCCGCGAGGCCCTGACCGAGATCGACAAGCGCCTGGCCAAGACCCACTCGCACTTCCGCAAGGAAGCCCGCGGCTGGCGCGACCTGGCCGCGACGGCGGTGGGGACCTAGGCCCGCTCCCCGCCGTCCCCGATCAGCAGGTGGCCCAGCCAGCTGACGGCGCCGACGACGAGCGAGCCGAAGATCCCCGCCCACAGGCCGTCGACCACGAAGCCTTTCAGCATCAGGCCGACCAGGCCCAGCATCGCGGCGTTCACGACCAGCAGGAACAGGCCCAGCGTCACCACGGTGATCGGCAGGGTGAGCACGAAGACCACGGGCCGGACGATGGCGTTGACCACGCCCAGCAGCACCGCGGCGATCAGCAGGCTGGTCCAGCCGCCCGGCACGGCGATGCCCGGCACGATCTCGGACGCCAGCCACAGCCCCAGGGCGGCGATCAGGGCACGGATGATGAAGCGCGTCACGGGCAAGCCTCCTTGGCGTCCAAGCGCGACTATTAGATGTGCACTTCCCCTGTCGCAGCAAGGCCTCGCCGCGCCTTGGGTCGCATAGCCGACAGTGAACATGTTCATTGAGAGCTATGGTCTGAGACTCGGCCTTGGCCACGGGAATACAATCGCCTGATGACATCGCCGATCCTCGATCACCTGCGCTCGGCCACCCGTGACCTGCACGACGGCCTGGAAGCTCGGTTGGACGTCTTCGCGCGCGTCGCCGATCCCGTCCGTCGCCGCGAGATGGTCGGCCGGTTCCTGGCCTTCTATCGTCCCGCCGAAGCCGCCCTTGCGCGCGTGCTGGCCGACGAGCCGGACCTGGAGTTCGATGCCCGCCGCAAGGCCCCGGCCCTGGAGCGCGACATCGCGGCCCTGAAAGCCGCGCCGCCGGCCGACGCCCCGCTGGCCGCCCCGACCGGACGCTGCGAGGCCCTGGGCTTCCTCTATGTGCTGGAAGGCTCGACCCTGGGCGGCCGGGTCATCGACAAGCAGCTTCGCCAGCGCGGCCTGTCGCCCGAGGGCCTGAGCTTCTTCCAGGGCTATGGCGAGGCGACCGGCGTCCGCTGGAAGGCGTTCTGCGCCGTGCTGGAGCGCGCCGACGACAAGACCGCCGCGGCCCGCGGCGCCCGCTCGGCCTTCGCCCAGATGGAAGCCTGGATGTGCGGGGTTCCTGCATGACCACGCCTGATCCCGTGACGGGCCCCACGGCCGAGCAGATCGCGTCCTGCGACCGCGAGCCGATCCACATTCCCGGCGCGATCCAGCCGCACGGCGTGCTGCTGGTGCTGGACCGTGACACACTGGAGATCCGCCACGCGGCCGGCGACGTGGCCGGGCTGCTGGGTGTGGAGACGTGGATCGGGACGACCGCCGGCGCGGTTCTGGGCGACGCCGTCGCCCGGCGCATCGCCGCCGTCACCGCGTCGGGCAGCGGCGGCGGTTTCGTCGGGGCCCTGCGCGTGGCCGATCGCGCCTTCGACGTCAGCGCCAGCTTCCAGGCCGACAAGGTGCTGGTCGAGGTCGAACCGGGCCTCGACATGGCCCTGACCGGCGCCCAGATCCTGGCTCAGCTGGAGTCGGCGGCCGCCGCGTTCGAGCGCTGCCCGGGCCTGAAGACCCTGTACGACCGCGCGGCCCTGGAGTTCCGCCACCTGACCGGCTTCGACCGGGTGATGGTCTATCGCTTCGGCGAGGACGACGCCGGCGAGGTGGTGGCCGAAAGCCGCGCGCCCCACGTCCAGGCCTTCCTCAACCACCGCTTCCCGGCCAGCGACATCCCCAAGCAGGCCCGCGCCCTCTATGTGCGCAACCTGGTGCGGGTGATCCCCGACGCGGCCTACGTCCCCGCCCCGCTGCTGCCGCCGATGGAGCCCCTGCTGGACATGAGCGACTGCGCGCTGCGCAGCGTCTCGCCGGTGCACCTGCAGTATCTGCGCAACATGGGCGTGACCGCCTCGGCCTCGGTGTCGGTCGTCAAGGACGGGCGGCTGTGGGGGCTGATCGCCTGCCACCACGAGACGCCGCGCCTGCTGCCCTACGACATCCGCGCCGCCTGCCGCGCCCTGGCCGGGGGCCTGGCCCGCCAGATCAAGGCCAAGGAGGACGCCGAGACCTATCACGAGCGCCTGCGCCTGCGGTCGCTGGGCGACGACATGATCCACGCCCTGGCGCGCGCCGACAACGCCGACCTGGCCCTGGAAGAGCATCTGCGCGACCTGCAGCGCCTGGCCGGGGCGGACGGCGTGGCGGTGTTCCGCGACGAGCGCATCGAGGTGACGGGCAAGCTGCCGCCCTACCCGGCCCTGGCGATGCTGCGCGACTGGCTGGTGGAGAACGCCGCCGACGGGGTGGCCGCCACCGACCAGGCGCCCGCCGAGATTCCCGAAGCCGTCTCGTTCCGCACCCTGGCCTCGGGCCTGATGGGCGTGGTGGTCGAGCGCTCGCCCCTGCTGGCCATCCTGTGGACCCGGGCCGAACAGGTCGAGACCGTGCGCTGGGCGGGCGAGCCGGTGAAGGCCACCACGCCCGACGGCGTCCTGACCCCGCGCGCCTCGTTCGACGCCTGGACCCAGACCGTGCGCGGCCGGTCGCGTCCCTGGACCGCGGTCGAGACCGCCGCCGCCCTGCGGCTGCGCGACGACCTGATCGACCTGCGCCGCGCCCGCCGCACCGCCGAGTTGAACAACCACCTGCGCGCCACCCTGCAGGACAAGGACGAGCTGCTGCGCCAGAAGGACTTCCTGCTGCGCGAGGTGAACCATCGGGTGCAGAACAGCCTGGCCCTGGCCGCCAGCTTCCTGACCATCCAGATGAAGGCCCTCGAGGATCCGGTGGCCCGCGCGCCCCTGGAGGAAGCCAGCCGCCGCCTGACCGCCGTGGGCCTGGTCCACCGGCGGCTCTATCGCGGCGACCAGCTGGAGACCGTGGCGCTGGACCGCTACCTGACCGAACTGGCCGAGGAGATGGTCGGCACGCTGGACGAGGATTGGGGCCGCCACCTGCGGGTCGACGCCGCGCCGGTGACGGTGCCCACCGACAAGGCGGTGATCATCGGCCTGGTGGTCACCGAGCTGTTCATCAACGCGGTCAAGTACGCCTACCACGGCAAGCCTGGCCGGCTGGACATCGGCCTGGTCGAGGACGGTGATCGCCTTCGCCTGATCGTCGCCGATCAGGGCGGCGGCAAGCAAGGTCCGCGCGTCGGCTTCGGCAGCAAGATGATGGACGCCCTGGTCCGTCAGATGGGCGGGACCCTGACCTATCACGACAACGCCCCCGGCGTGCGGGCCGAGCTGTCCGTCGGCCGGCTCTGAAATCCCCTCGGGGAAGGCCCTTTGAAGGTGACGTCGCGTCGCGCGGCATTTTGCACTTGAAAAAGTGAGAATGAACGTTCATTCTCACTTTCGAAGGGCCAATACCCGAGTCCGGGTGTCGGACATTACAAATACGTTATCGACCTTACCTTAGCCGCAACGCCTTCCTATCTGACCCATTCCGGTGGGGATGGTGGCGCGCGGTTGACGGGCGGGTCCACACCAAGGGGATAGTTTTCCATGGCCGTGAATTCACTATCGGTGATGTCGCCGGACGGCGGCCTGTCGCGTTACCTCACCGAGATCCGCAAGTTCCCGATGCTGGCCAAGGACGAGGAGTTCATGCTCGCCCAACGCTGGAAAGAGCATCAGGACAGCGAAGCCGCCCACAAGATGGTCACCAGCCACCTGCGTCTCGTCGCCAAGATCGCCATGGGCTATCGCGGCTACGGCCTGCCGATCGGCGAGGTGATCTCCGAGGGCAATGTCGGTCTGATGCAGGCCGTCAAGAAGTTCGAGCCCGACAAGGGCTTCCGCCTGGCCACCTACGCCATGTGGTGGATCCGCGCCTCGATCCAGGAATACATCCTGCGCTCGTGGTCGCTGGTGAAGATGGGCACGACCGCCGCGCAGAAGAAGCTGTTCTTCAACCTGCGCAAGGCCAAGAGCCAGATCGAGGCCTTCCAGGACGGCGATCTGCGTCCCGACCAAGTCAGCGCCATCGCCACCAAGCTGGGCGTGCTGGACAGCGAGGTCATCTCGATGAACCGCCGTCTGGGCGGTCCCGACGCCTCGCTGAACGCGCCGCTGCGGGCCGACGGCGAGAGCGAGTGGCAGGACTGGCTGGCCGATGACGATCAGGTTTCGCAGGAGACCGTCGTCGCCGAGAGCCAGGAAAAGTCCATGCGGATGAGCCTGCTCGAGGAGGCCATGGTCGAACTCACCGATCGTGAGCGCCACATCCTCACCGAGCGGCGCCTGAAGGACGACCCGACCACCCTGGAAGACCTGGCCTCGCAATACGGCGTCAGCCGCGAGCGGGTCCGCCAGATCGAGGTCCGGGCGTTCGAGAAGCTGCAGAAGTCGATGCGCGAAGCCGCCATCGCCAAGAACATGGTCGAAGCCTAAGAAGGCCAAGATCTGAAAGACGGAGCGCCCCGGATCGCAAGGTCCGGGGCGTTTTTTAATGACCACTGCCCTCTCCCAACTGATCCTGCTGCCCGGCCTGCTGAACGACGCCGAGCTGTGGCGCGACCAGGTCGGCGGCCTGGCCGACGTCGTCCGCTGCCAGGTCGCCGACCTGACGCGGGGCGAAAGCCTGCGCGAGCTGGCCGAGCAGGTGCTGGCCAACGCCGAACCGACCTTCGCCCTGGCCGGGTTCTCGATGGGCGGCTACGTGGCCCAGGAGATCGCCCGGATCGCGCCCGAACGGATCGAGCGCCTGGCCCTGATCGACACCGCCATCCGCGCCGACACCCCCGAACGGGCCGCCCAGCGCCGCGCGGTCAACGCCGCGGCCAGCGGTGAAGGAGCCTTCCTGGGCGTCGCCGACCGGCTGATGGCCAGCTATGTCGACGCCTCGCGCCTGGGCGACAAGGACCTGACCGGCCGCATCCAGGCCATGACCCAGCGGCTGGGCCGCGAGGTGTTCCTGCGCCAGAACGGCCTGGCCCGCGAGGACGGCGCGGTCGCCCTGCGGGCCCTGCGCTGCCCGATCGTCATCATCTGCGGCGAGCACGACGCCATCACCCCGCTGGCCGGCCAGCACGAGATGGCCCACGCGATCGGCTGCTCGCACATGGTGATCATCCCCAACGCCGGCCACATGACGCCGATGGAAGCGCCGGACGCGGTCAACGCCGCCCTGCGTCGCTGGCTGGCGCGCACCGGTCGCTAGGGCGCGTCCAGCTTCAGCGCCGCCTTCACCGTCCGCCAGTCGACCAGCTTGAAGTTCTGCCGCTGGCGGTCCGTGGACGGCGTCTCGCCCTCGACGTCGACATCGTCCTGCATGACCACCAGCCCCTCGGCATAGGGTCCGACGGCGCCGCCCAGCGCCGCGACGCCGTCGGTGCCGGTCACCCCGTCGACGCCCTTGGCGGCGACCACCGAGAAGCGCCCAGCATAGGTCGGCTGCGCGCCGTCGACCCGCCACACCGCGAAGGCGCTGTCGCCCTGGCTGGAGGCGATCAGCCAGGTCTTCTGGCCCTCGCGCAGCAGGGTCAGCCCCTCGACGTCGGGCTTCAGCATGTCCGAGGGCGCGCTGGCCACCAGGGTGCGCGCGGCGCCCTTGGCGGGATCCAGGTCGTAGCGCCAGATCCCCTTGGCCTCCTCGCCGATATAGAGCACGCCCCTGGCGTCATCGACGACGCAGCCCTCGGTCTGGCTGCCGACCGCGAAGCGCTGCTCCTCGGTCGCCACGGGCTTGCCGTCGGCCCCCACGGCGATGCGCAACTGCCGCACCTGGCCGTCCGTGCCGTTGACGATGACGATGAACCCGTCGCCCCGCCGGCCCATGCACAGGCCGTAGGGCTCGGCCAGGTCGAGCGGCGCCAGGCCCCAGGGTTCGACCTTCAGGGTGGCGGGATCCATCAGGTAGAGCGCCGCGCCGATTCGACCGCGATCGCTGGCCGCGACCAGCACCCGCTCGCCCTTCGCCGTGGCCAATCCGCCACGAAGATCGACATTGTTGAGCTTGCCGTCGGGAATGAAGCCAGTGACGGCGCCCTTGAGATCGTACGTGTACAGACCAGCCTGCTTGTCGGTTCCGAAGATCACCCCGCGGGACGGATCGCGCGGATCGACCCAGATCTCGGGATCGTCGGCCGCGTCGGCGCGCTGGGTGGCGACCGATTGGGTCTCGCCGGCCGCGGGAACGGGCGTTCCCACCCCTACCAGCATCTTGTCGGAGTCCGACTTCGCCTCGGGATCCGCGGGCTTGCAACCCGCGAGAAGGAGAGAAATTCCCACCGCGATCACAAAAGTGAAACAAAACTGTCGAGTAAACATCACTGGCCCCAAGATGACGGCGAATTTATGCCCCGCCGCGTGAAATCACGTGCGAACGGCCGCGTCAACGGCCGCGCCGACGATGGGGGTACTCACAATGAAGAAGACCATGCTGTTCGCCTTGGCCGCGCTCGCGCCCCTGGCCCTGGCCGCCGCGGCTCACGCCGCCGACGCCGACGCGCCGATCGCCACGGCCGCCGAAGCGCCGACCACCGCCTCGGAACTGGTCGTTCAAGCCCAGATCGCCTATCGCAACCGCACCGACCAGGCCGCCCCGGTCCTGGACTACGGCCTGGACTACTTCCAGCGCTTCGAACCCCTGACCGCCGGCGACGCCCTCAAGCGCGTGCCCAGCGTCGCCTTCCTGTCGGATGTGCTGGAGTCGGACGGCGTCCGCCTGCGCGGCCTCGACCCCGCCTACACCCAGATCCTGATCAACGGCGAGAAGGTGCCCGGCGCCGGCTCCGGTTCGGGCGCGTTCGGTTCGGGCGCCGACTCGGCCTTCTTCGTGGACCGCATCCCGGCCGAACTGATCGACCGGATCGAGATCGTCCGCAGCGCCTCGGCCAACCGTAGCGGCGACGCCGTGGCCGGCGCGCTGAACATCGTGCTGCGCGACTCCTATTCGCTGGACGGCGGCTTCATGCGCGTCGGCGCCCTAATGTTCGACGACAAGCGCATCCGCGAGACCGTCGGCGGCGTGTGGGGCGGCCAGGTCGGTCCCGGCCGCCTGCTGGTCGGCGCCAACATCCAGGGCCGCCGCAATCCCAAGAACAAGACCAGCCTGCGCTATGACGAGCCGGGCGCGCCGATCAACAACAGCGAAGTCCAGACGGACGTGCGCAACGGCACCGACTACTCGTTCAACGCCAGCTACCAGACCCCGCTGGCCGGCGGCGACCTCGACCTGAGCGGCTTCTACGTCCACACCGACCGCTACCAGAACGAAGACTCGATCGAGTACAACAAGGACATCCGCAACAACGCCAACCTGTCGACCCTGAACGACAACGACGTCGACATCGAGCAAGACAGCTACTCGGTGAACGGCAAGTACAGCCACGACATGTTCGGCGGCAAAACCAGCGTGAAGCTGGGCTACGCCTCGTTCAAGGACAAGGAAGCCGAGTTCGAGGACGAGACCGAGTACCTGCGCGACGCCACGCCCTATCCGGACGGCGACCGCATCACCCGCGACAAGTCCAAGACCGATCTGGAAGACACCGAATTCTCGGCCAAGCTCGAACACAAGCGCGACCTGAGCGAGGGCGTGCAGCTGCAGTTCGGCCTGCAGTACGAGAAGAAGCAGCGCGACCTGCTGGTCACCGAGGTTCCGCGCAACCGCTACAACCTGCCCGCCGCCAACCCGCCGCCCTTCGGCCCCTATGCGGTGATCGACGGCGGCGACGCGGCGTTCGAACAGACCCGCCTGGACCCCTACGTGATGCTGGACGGCAAGTCGGGCGCGCTGAAGTGGGAAGCCGGCCTGCGCTACGAGACCACCGACGTCACCCTGCAGGACCGCACGGCCCCCTCGACCACAGACGTCGACTACAACTTCCTGCTGCCGTCGGCCTCGCTGCGCTACAACCTCACCACCGAGGATCAGGTCTACGTGTCGGGCGCGCGCACCATCCGCCGTCCCAGCTTCGACTACCTGTCGCCGGCCCTGCTGACCGCCGAGCTGGGCGACAACGACTTCATCGGCAATCCGGAACTGAAGCCGGAAAGCGCCTGGGGCCTGGACGTCGGTTACGAGCACCGGATGGGCAAGCAGGGCGTGGCCGGGGTCAACGTCTTCTACCGCAAGGTCAAGGACCTGATCGAGCTGAGCAACACCGGCGCGGAAGGCGACGAGGGTCCCGGCACCTTCGTCTACTCGGCCCGCAACACCGGCGACGGCAAGGTCTGGGGCATCGAGTTCGACCTGTCGACGCCGCTGACGGTGATCGGCCTGGAGAACACCGGCGTGTTCCTGAACTACTCCTGGCTGGACAGCGACGTGAACGACGAGTTCGGCTCGCGCAAGTTCAACAGCCAGTCGGACTACGTGTTCAACATCGGCTTCATCCAGGACATCCCGACCTGGGGCGCGGCGTTCGGCGCCACCTATCGCAAGCAGGGCGAGGCCTACAGCCGCGTCGTGGGCGAGGAAGTCACCACCACCTATGACGGCGACCTGGAAATCTTCCTCGAAAAGCGGATCGGCAAGGACCTGACGATCCGCCTGACCGGCTCCAATCTGCTGGACGCCGAGAAGAAGGAAACCTTCAACAAGTTCACCACCATCGAAGACCAGAACGACCGGAGCTTCGACGAGTACGAAATCGAGCGCGAGAACGCCGGTCCGGTGTTCCAGCTGATCGCCCGCCTGGCCTTCTAGGCCGGGACGCCATCCGAGACGACGAAGGGCGGCGTTCGCGAGAACGCCGCCCTTTTTTGTCAGACCGCCAAAGCGTCACCCACCATTAGTCGCCGACGAACAGCAGGGCCATCATTCGCCAGCCTCGGTCGGTCTTGAGGACCAGGGCGCGATCGGTCCAGGTCCTGCCGGCGGGGGTGCGGAACGACCAGCGGGCGACGCCGATCGAACCGCGGGCATCGACCTTGCGATCGATCTCCACCACCGGATTGTCGGGCGAGGCGACGCGACGCTCGGCGTAGCGGGCCTGCCACTCGGCGACGCTGGCGGCGACCAATTGGCCATCCTCCACGGTCATGACCAAGGCGCGCGGGTCGATCGACTTGAGCAGCAGATCGGGATCCCAATGACGGTCGGAGGCCAGCTTGGCGTCGATCACGGCTCCGATCGCGGCTTCGGCGACCGGATCGGCCGCCGCGCCAGCCTGGCACAGCTTGCCGACGATCTTCCAGTCACCGCCCAGGCGGGCGAGAAGAAGATAGTCGGCGAAGGTTCGGGTTCCCCGCACCGCCGCCGCCCGGGCCACGGCCGTGGTCTGATCGGCGTCCAGCCATTCGATCGTGGTCGACACAGGCGCCTCGGACGGCGGCGCCGCGCGCAGCCGGGCCTTCCACTGGGATTGATAGGTGGCGCGCACGCCCTCGGGGCCGGTGCAATACATGATGGCGCTGGGCTGGAAGGCGGCGCTCATTTCGGCGACGTTGTTGGTTTCCATCGCGCGCCCATAGGCGGCGATCGCCGCTTGCGGGGTTGCGTTGGCGAGGACGAGACTTACGGCCAGGGCCATCATGGGCGCACCTCCAATCGAATGGAGCGTGATCATCCGGCGGCCCGGCTCTTTCGAGAATTCGTAAGTTTCGCCGTCGCCGTTTCGCCAGACGAAACGATCTAGGCCGCGCCGCGGCCGCCGTTGTCACCCTCGACCATGAAGCCCAGCAGGGCGTCCATGCGCTTGACCAGTTCGGTGCGCGCCATGCCGCCGGCCGTGCAGGCCTCCAGGGCGACGGCGGCCTCGATCAGGCGGGTGTCCTTGACCGCTTCGCCGACCTTCTTGAGTTCGACGGCCTGGGCGGCCAGGGCGCGCCGGGCCTGGGCCGGATCGCTGTCCAGCGCCTGGGCGGCCGATTTGACGATGCGCAGGGCCTGGGACAGGCGCGCCGCCGGCGTGCCGCTGGCGTCGGCCTTGCGCTTGCGCGGTCCCGTATACTCGGCCGAATTGAAGCGGCGGCGGTCGGGCCCGACATATTGCACGGCCTCGACCCAGTCGCGGGGCTTCAGCGTCACCGCCTCGAGCCGGCGCTCAAGATCCTTGATCGTGAACGGCTTGCGCATGAACTCGTGGATGCCCGCGTCGCGCGCGCCGAAGATCGCCTCGGCCGTCGCCTCGGCGGTGCACATGATGATCGGGTTCTCGCGGCAGGCCAGGTCGCTGCGGCGAATCTTCTTGGCCAGGGCCAGACCGTCGCAGCCGCTGGAGGCGTGCTCGACGAAGACCAGCATCGGGTCGACCGTGCGGGCCATGCCCCAGCCGGCCTCGATGCTCGCGGCGTTGAAAATCTGGATGTGGCCCACGTGACGCAGTTGGTCGGCCAGCAGGCGCACGGCGGCCGTGTTCGGGTCGACGATCAGCACGCGCTGCATCTTCGCCGCGATACGCTGCAAGGTGCGGATGTTGCCGTCGAACACGGGCCTCGGAAGCTCCAAAAGTCTTTCGCCCGCACAATAGGCGGGCGATGGTAAAAATCCACTTGATGGCGACGGATCGCGACGGAACGTCCGTCAGATGGCCAAGCTGCTGCTCAGGCCGGAGTCGAAATCCGCCAGGATGTCGACCGCGTCGTCCAGATCGGCCATCAGCGGCGTGCCCAGCGGGAACCGATAGCGCCAGAAGGTCGCGATGTGGGCCAGCACCCCGACCCTCTCGCCCAGCGACAGGAACATCTCGGGCGCGCGCAGCAGGAATTCGCGGAATCCCTGGGGCCTGCCGTGGTCGATCAGACCGTCGAAGGCGCGGTCATAGACGTCCAGCGACCGCATGATCGCCTTGCGCTCGACGAGGAGACCCTGGCGCACGCGTTTACGGGTTTCGTCGAGATAGCGCTGGGTGTCGGCATCGCGATTGCCGCCGGTGACCGTCAGCCTGGCGATCTCGTCGCCCACGGTCTCCAGCTCCGACCACAGCCGGGTCAGCGTCCATTTGTAGTAGAGGAAGCCCTTCCAGCTGAAGACGCCTTCCTTGAAGCTCTCGCCGTCCATGATCAGCGTCTTGCGCAGCGGCTCCAGCCGCTCGTCGACGTCGGTCGACAGCAGGGCCTCGACCAGGCGGGCGGCGTGGGCGCCCGGCGCGGTCCGGTTGGCGTCGCGATAGGCCAGGTCGATCAGGTGCGAGATCTGGACCGACACGAAGCTTTGCATCTGCTCCATGTCCGCGCCCGACAGCGAAAAGTAGCTGGGCGCCACCGACATGCCGTGGCGGCGCAGATGCTCGCGCAGCAGGAAGGGGTCCAGGGACGGAAGCTGGTCGATGAGCTTCAGCGTCGCGATGTCGCGCGCCATGTCGGTGTGTTCGTTGCAAGCCTCGCGCAGCAGGTCGACCCAGCCGCGCTGTCCCACGAAGAACGACTGGCCGCCAAGGCCAAGATCGCTGCGCTCGAACGGGATGATGACCTTGGTGGCGCTCGGGCGCACCTCGTCGAACAGGAAGATGTCGTCGGCCCGCAGGCGGTGTTTCACCAGCAAGGCCGAGTTGAGGATGCGGTTGCGGAACAGCGGCGCTTCGGCGTGTTCAGGCCGGTGGCCGCTGCGGGTTTCGATGGCCAGCAGGTTGAGCACGCGGCTGGTCGAAGCCTCGCGGTCAAGCGCCCGCAGGCTGCGCGTCAGCCGATCCGCCTTGTTCGCGGACTTCATTAAACGACGCGCAGCGGCCAACGACGGCGAACCTCCCTGGAGAAGCCGCCGTCATAGGCCCTGGCCTGCTAAGCAATCGCTAATCGGGCCGTCGAAACCCGACCGATCAGCCCTGGAACGGATCGCGCATCAGGATGGTGTCGTCGCGCTCAGGACTGGTCGACAGCAGGGCCACCGGGGCGCCGATCAGTTCCTCGACCCGGCGCACATACTTGATGGCGTTGGCGTTGAGGTCCTTGAACGAGCGGGCGCCGGCGGTGCTTTCGCTCCAGCCTTCCATTTCCTCGTAGATCGGCACGGCCGCGGCCTGATCGCGCATGCCGGCCGGCAGATAGTCGACCTCGCGGTCGCCGATCTTGTAGCCGACGCAGATCTTCAGGGTCTTCAGGCCGTCCAGCACGTCCAGCTTGGTCAGGGCGATGCCGTCGATGCCGTTGATGGCCACCGACTGGCGCACCAGCACCGCGTCGAACCAGCCGCAGCGACGGGCCCGGCCGGTGTTGACGCCGACTTCGCGGCCGACGGTCGACAGGTGCTTGCCGACCTCGTCGTCCAGTTCGCAGGCGAACGGACCCTCGCCGACCCGGGTGGTGTAGGCCTTGACGATGCCCAGCACGTAGCCCGGCCCCTTGGGACCCATGCCCGAGCCGGCGGCGGCCTGGCCGGCGACGGTGTTGGACGAGGTGACGAACGGATAGGTGCCGTGGTCGACGTCGAGGAGCGCGCCTTGCGCCCCCTCGAACAGGATGCGCTTGCCGGCCTTGTGGGCCTGGTCCAGCAGGCGCCAGGCCGGCTGGGCGTAGGCCAGGATCTTCGGCGCGATCTCCATCAGCTGGTCGAACAGCGCCTCGCCGTCGGCCTCGGGCAGGCCCAGGCCGCGACGCAGGGCGCCGTGGTGGCTGAGCAGGCGCTCGATCTTGGGCTTCAGGGCTTCGGGATCGGCCAGGTCGGCGACACGGATGGCGCGGCGGCCGACCTTGTCCTCATAGGCCGGGCCGATGCCGCGGCCGGTGGTGCCGATCTTCTGGCTGGAAGCGGCCTCGCGGCCCTGGTCCAGGTCCTTGTGCAGCGGCAGGATCAGGGTGGCGTTGTCGGCCAGCACCAGCAGGTCGGGGCCGATGACCACGCCCTGCTCGGCGATCTTGGCGATCTCGCCCAGCAGGTGCCAGGGATCGACCACCACGCCGTTGCCGATGACCGAGAGCTTGCCCTGCACCACGCCCGACGGCAGCAGAGCCAACTTATAGACCTTGCCCTCGACCACCAGGGTGTGGCCGGCGTTGTGGCCGCCCTGGAAACGAACGACGACATCGGCCCGGTTGGACAGCCAGTCGACGATCTTGCCCTTGCCCTCGTCGCCCCATTGGGCGCCGACAACGGTCACATTGGCCATGTTCAGATATGCCTTATCACCTGCCGAAAGGCGCCCGCGGCCCTTCGACAGGACTCGGCGGCGGACGTTTCATCTCTTGTGATCGGCGTGACGGCCCCGCCTTCGAAAGGGGGCCGCCCGGTTCAGAACTTGTAGACCAGCCGGACCCCGACGTCGTCAAGCCCCTGGTTCTTGCCTTGGTGGAAGATCTGGCCGTTCGACAGGTGGGTGTAGCTGAGCTCGGTCGACCAGCTGTCGTTGATGTCGTAGCCCAGGGCCAGCTCCGGCTCGAACAGCACCTGCGAACCGAAGTCGATGCGAGTGTTGTAGAGCACCAGCCGCCGCTGGATCTCGTCGGGGGTCAGGCCCGGGGCGTTGACGGGCGGCAGGCCGGCCTCGCCGTCCGTATAGGCCAGGCCCATGCCCGGGCGCAGATAGAAGCCGCCCGGCTTGCCCAGCTCGATCCGCCAGTCGAAGCCGGCGGCCACGAAGTTGGAGGTGTTCTCGCTGTTGATCGAGACCATGGCGTGGACCTGGGGCTTGCCCAGCCAGCGCAGGCTTTCGATCCTGTTGGTGCGGTAGCCCAGATGGACGTCCACGCCGTCCTCACGGCCCGCGGCGCCCAGGCCGACAGCCTCGCCCAGGAAGGTCACGTCGTGCTTGTAGACGCCGACGAAGGCTTCGCCGGCGAAAGCGGGCGCGGCGACGGCCACGGCGGCGCAGGCCGCGGCGGCGAACAAGGCTTTCTTCACGGAAGGCTCCCCAGCGAAATCGTGTGTCCTCTTATCCCCTGAACGGCGCAGCTCGCAAAGGGTTTCGGCGACGCTTGGAGGACACTAGATGTTCCTGCATGAGCATCGCCCTATCCGACATCCAAGCCGCCGCCGCCCGCCTCGAAGGTCAGGCCGTCCGCACCCCGCTGATCGAGAGCCCGGCGCTCAACGAGCGTCTGGACGGCCGGGTGCTGATCAAGCCCGAGACCCTGCAGCGGGCCGGGGCCTTCAAGTTCCGCGGCGCCTATAACCGCCTGTCCCAATTGACCGACGACGAGCGCAAGCGCGGGGTCGTGGCCTTCTCGTCGGGCAACCACGCCCAGGGCGTCGCCCTGGCGGCCCAACTTCTGGGCTGTCCGGCCCTGATCGTCATGCCGTCCGACTCCCCGGCGGTGAAGGTCGCGGGCACGCGCGGCTTCGGGGCCGAGATCCGGTTCTACGACCGATTCACCGAGGACCGCGTCGCCATCGCCAAGGAGATCGCCGACCAGCGCGGCTGCGTGGTGGTGCCCTCCTACGACGATCCGCACATCATCGCCGGCCAGGGCACGGCCGGACTGGAGATCGTCGAGCAGGCCCGGGCGCTGGGCGTGCAGCTGGACAAGGTGCTCAGCCCGGTCGGCGGCGGCGGGCTGATCGCCGGCGTCTCGACGGCGGTCAAGGCGCTGTCGCCCTCGACCGAGGTCTGGGGCGCCGAGCCGGCCGGCTTCGACGAGACCCGGCGCTCGCTGGAGTCCGGACAACGCGAGACTATCGACCCGGACGCCCGCTCGTTCTGCGACGCCCTGCTGACCCCGATCCCCGGCGAGCTGACCTGGGCGATCAACAGCAAGACCCTCAGCGGCATCGTGGCGGTCACAGACGCCGAGGTCGCCGAGGCCATGCGCTACGCCTTCTCGGTGCTGAAGCTGGTCGTCGAACCCGGCGGTTGCGTCGCCCTGACGGCGGCCCTGACCGGCAAGATCGACCTGAAGGGCCAGACGGCGGCGATCGTCTGTTCGGGCGGCAACGTCGACCCGGCGCTCTATGCGCGGATTCTGAACGGCGAGATTTGATGGCCAGGGACATGCGCTCGTCGCGTGTCCCCATCGGCGGCCCCGTCAGTCCTGCAGCTCTATCCACACCGGCGCGTGGTCGCTCGCGCCCTCCTCCCCACGCGGCCAGCGGTCGACGCCGGCGTCGACCAGCCGTTCCGCCAGGTCCGGCGTCAGCAGCAGATGGTCCAGGCGCAGGCCCTTGTCGGCCGGCCAGCGGTTTCGCAGATAGGCCCAGAACGTCCACAGGGCCCCGTCCGGGTGGATGGCCCGCAAGGCGTCGGTCCAGCCCTGGTCGAGCAGGGCGCGATAGGCGGCGCGGACCTCCGGTTGCAACAGGGCGTCGCCCTTCCAGCTGTGCGGCTGGTAGATGTCGGCCTCGGTCGGCACGACGTTGTAGTCGCCGGCCAGCACCACCGGCGCGCCCGACGCGCGCAGGTCGGCGGCGTGGGCGACCAGCCGCGCGAACCAGGCCAGCTTGTAGTCGAACTTCGGACCGGGCCGAGGATTGCCGTTGGGCAGGTAGAGCGAGGCCACCAGCACCCCGTTGACCGCCGCCTCGATGTACCGGGCCTGACCGTCCTCGCGGTCGCCCGGCAAGGTCGTGCGGGTGACGACCGGCTCCACGCCGCGCGCCAGGATCGCCACGCCGTTCCAGCTGCGCTGGCCCTTCCAGACCGCGTGGTAGCCCATCTGGGCCAGCGGCTCGGCGGGAAACCAGCCCTGTTCGGCCTTCAGCTCCTGCAGACACACCACATCGGGCTCGGCCTCGGCCAGCCAGGCGATCAGGTTGTCGAGCCGCTTGACGACATTGTTGATGTTGAAGGTGGCGATCTTCACGGGGTCCAAACGCGGCACGGCGCGGGACGGTCCCAGGCGACGTTTTCAGGCGAAGTCGGAGGATGACGCGCGCGGCGCCTACGGCTAGGGTCCGCGCCAACGACCAAGATCTGCTCCAAAAGAGAGGCCCGATGAAACGCCTGCTGCTCGCGACCGCCCTGATCGCCGCTCCTATGCTGGCTCACGCGGCCGACACGCCAAAGATCGACCCCGCGAAGCTGTCGGCCCACATCAAGGTGCTGTCGTCCGACGACTTCGAGGGCCGCGGCCCCGCCACGGCCGGCGAGACCAAGTCGGTCGACTACATCGTCGGCCAGATGAAGGCGATCGGCCTCGAGCCCGCCGGCGATGTCCAGAAGGACGGAACCCGCGCCTGGACCCAGGACGTGCCGCTGGGCAAGTTCGACATCAAGGGCCCGGTCGCGGCCCAGTTCACGATCGGCGGCAAGGCCGTCCCCCTGGCCCAGGGCGAGCAGATCGCCGTGCGCGCGGCCATGACCAATGTCGACAGCGTCGCCATCACGGACGCCCCGATCGTGTTCGTCGGCTATGGCGTGAAGGCCCCCGAGCGCAATTGGGACGACTTCAAGGGGCTGGACCTGAAGGGCAAGGTCCTGGTCGTGCTGATCAACGATCCGGACTTCGAAACCGGGCCTAGTACGAAAGATGGGGGCGACTTCGGCGGCAAGGCCATGACCTATTACGGCCGCTGGACCTACAAGTTCGAGGAGGCCGCCCGCCAGGGCGCGGCGGGGGTTCTGATCGTCCACGAGACCGCGCCGGCCTCGTACGGCTGGGCCACGGTCAAGAACTCCAACACCAACACGATGTTCGACATCGTCCGCAAGGAGCCGGCCAAGAGCCACCCGGCCCTGGAATCCTGGATTCAGCGCGACGTGGCGGTCGAGCTGTTCAAGTCGGCGGGCCTCGACTTCGACGCCCTGAAGAAGCAGGCCCAGAGCCGCGGCTTCAAGCCGGTGGAATTGAAGGGCGCGACCTTCTCGGCCAGCTACGCCGTCGACCATTCGGTGATCGTGTCCAAGAACATCGCCGGCCGCATCAAGGGCTCCGCCCGTCCGGACGAGACCGTGATCTACAGCGCCCACTGGGACCACCTGGGCGTCGGCCAGCCGGACGCCAAGGGCGACAAGATCTACAACGGCGCGATCGACAACGCCGACGGCATCGCCGCCATCCTGGAGCTGGCCCGCGCCTTCAAGAGCCAGCCGGCCCCGCAGCGCTCGATCCTGTTCCTGGCCGTCACCGCCGAGGAGCGCGGCTTGCTGGGCTCGGAATACTACGCGTCGAACCCGCTGTTCCCGCTGTCCAAGACCGTGAGCGACCTGAACATCGACGCCCTGTCGGCGGCCGGCCCGTCCAAGGACGTCACCACCTCCGGCGACGGCAAGGTCGACCTGCAGGACCTGCTGGTCGCCAAGGCCAAGGCCCACGGCCGCTATTTCACGCCAGACCCCTCGCCCCAGGCCGGCCACTTCTACCGCTCGGACCACTTCCCGTTCGCCAAGCGCGGCGTGCCGGCCATCTCGGTCGGGTCGGGCGAGGACCTGGTCAAGGGCGGCAAGGAAGCGGGCCAGAAGGCGGAAGAGGACTACACCGCCACCCGCTACCACCAGCCCGCCGACGAATGGAGCGCCGACTGGGACCTGAGCGGCCAGGCCCAGGACATCGGCCTGTTCTACGAGATCGGCGCCGACCTCGCCAATTCGAAGACCTGGCCGGAATGGCAGGCCGGGTCTGAGTTCAAGGCGCTGCGCGACACGACTAGGGCCGACCGGAAGTAATTGCCGCCGTTCGGGATGCAGACGGGGACACGCACATGTGCGTGTCCCCAATCGCGTTCACGGGCCGCGAAACRCGTTTGTGAAATCATAGAATGACAGCCTCCGTCTTCGATCTGTTCAAGTTGGGCGTCGGCCCGTCGAGCAGCCACACCATGGGGCCGATGACGGCCGCCGGCCTGTTCGTCGGCCGGCTGCGCGACGCCGGCAAGCTGGCGACCGTCGCCCGGGTCGAGACGCGGCTCTATGCCTCCCTGGCCCTGACCGGCCGCGGCCACGCCACCGACCGGGCCGTGATCCTGGGCCTGATGGGCTTCGTGCCCGCCCACCTCGATCCCGACGCCGGCGAGGCGGCCCTGGCCGAGGCCGCCGCCAGCCAGTGGATCAAGCTGGGCGGCGAGGTCGGGATCAAGTTCGACGCCGAGCGCGACATCGTCTGGGCCGGCCACGAGCGCCTGCCCCAGCATCCCAACGGCCTGATCTTCACCGCCTTCGACGCCGCCGGCGTCGTGCTGGCCGAGCGCACCTATTTCTCGATCGGCGGCGGCTTCGTGCGCGATGAGAGCGAGATGGGCCGCAACACCCCGCCCGACGAAGGCCCGGAACCGCCCTTCCCGTTCGAGTCGGGCGCCGACCTGCTGCAGCGCGCCGCGGACGCCGGCCTGACCATCGCTGGCGTGATGGGCGCCAACGAGCTGGTGCGAATGGACGAAGACGCCCTGAGCGCGGGCCTCGATCGGATCTTCGACGCCATGGAGGCCTGCATCGAGCGCGGCATGCGCGAGACCGGCACCCTTCCGGGCGGCCTGGCGGTCAAGCGTCGGGCCCGGCAGATCCACCAGACCATCCAGGGCCGCATGGAGCGCCAGATCAGCGACCCGCTGGCGGCCATGGACTTCGTCAACCTGTGGGCCATGGCGGTCAACGAGGAGAACGCGGCCGGCGGCCGGGTGGTCACCGCCCCGACCAACGGCGCGGCGGGCCTGATCCCGGCGGTGCTGCGCTTCTACCACCGCTTCCACAACGGCACGCCGCAGGGGGTGCGGGTGTTCCTGCTGACGGCGGCGGCGATCGGCGCGCTCTACAAGCGCAACGCCTCGATCAGCGGGGCCGAGGTCGGCTGCCAGGGCGAGGTCGGCGTGGCGTGCTCGATGGCGGCGGCGGGGCTGGCGGCGGCGCTCGGCGCGACCAACGACCAGATCGAGAACGCCGCCGAGATCGGCATGGAGCACAATCTGGGCCTGACCTGCGACCCGATCGGCGGCTTGGTCCAGATCCCCTGCATCGAGCGCAACGCCATGGGCGCGATCAAGGCCATCGACGCGGCGAGGCTGGCGCTGCTGGGGGACGGGCAGCACTCGGTGTCGCTCGACAAGGTGATCGCCACGATGAAGCGCACCGGCGAGGACATGAACGAGATCTACAAGGAGACCTCGTTGGGGGGGCTGGCGGTGGGGCTTTCGGTCAATCGGGTGGAGTGCTGAGGGCCTGACCGCCGCAGTCCCTCCCCCTGTGGGGGAGGCGGCCGAAGGCCGGTGGGGGGATATTGCGCCCTCGACCACCGGCAAGATCGATAATCCTAGAACTCCCCCCACCGATCGCCCCGCGATCGCCTCCCCCACAGGGGGAGGGACTGTGAACCGGCTGTCGCCCTTGCACGTTAAGCCTCACCATTCCCCACGTCGGAGTTCCCCATGCGTATCGCCCTCACCGCCGCCGCCCTGCTGACCCTCGCCGCCGGCTCCGCCCAGGCCTCGACGCCCGGATCCTGGAACGACCTGCGCGTCCGCTCCGACAAGGCCTGCATCGCCGCGGCCCAGGAGCTGCGCAACGTCCGCGTCACCGCCTATGGCGACACCTTCCAGTCGGTGACCGTCTCCAGCCTCGAAGGCGTCTACAAGCCGCGCCACATGAAGGGCGCGCGCGGCAAGGCCACCTGCGTGTTCGACAAGCGCAACGGCCGCGCCGAGGTCCAGGAGCTGCAGGTCCGCCGCTAGCTTTTTCCGCTTCCGGTTTTCGCGGCCGCTGCTAGGGTGCGCCGCGAGAACAGGAAGGGAACGCCCGATGACCGGAACAATTCGCTGCGGCATTGGCGGCTGGACCTTCGAGCCCTGGCGGGGCGGTCCTTTCTATCCCGACGACCTGAAGCAGAAGGACGAACTGAAATACGCCTCGTCCAAGCTGACCAGCATCGAAATCAACGGCACCTACTATTCCACCTTCAAGCCCAATAGCTGGCAGAAGTGGCGTGACGAGACGCCCGACGATTTCGTGTTCGCGGTCAAGGCCAGCCGGTTCTGCACCAACCGCCGGGTGCTCTCCGAGAACAATGACTCCATGCAGAAATTCCTGACCCAAGGGCTGGAGGAGCTCGGCCCTAAGCTGGGTCCCATCAACTGGCAGTTCATGGCGACCAAGAAGTTCGACCCGGTCGACTTCGAGGGCTTCCTGAAGCTGCTGCCCAAGGAGATCGGCGGCCGGCCGGCGCGCCACGCCCTGGAGGTCCGCAGCCCAACCTTCGCGACGCAGGAATTCTACGACCTGGCCGCCAAGTACGGCGCGGCCATCGTCTACGCCGTCGACGACGAGGAGCCGACCTGGCCCTGCATCGACGCGCCGACCGCCGACTTCACCTATGCCCGCCTGATGTCGAGCAAGCCCGACGAGCCGACCGGCATGAGCTCGGACGAACTGGACGGCATCGCCAAGCAGGCCCAGGCCTGGGCCACGCGCGGCGACGTCTTCGCCTACTTCATCGCCGGCGCGAAGGTGCGGAACCCGGCCGCGGCTATGGCGCTGATCGAGAAGCTCAAGAAGTAGCCTCTCCGACTACCCAAACCCTCTCCCATGGGGAGAGGGAGGTGCCCATGCGCAGCATGGGAGGGTGAGGGGGCAAAACGTCAGCCGGCGTGCCGGCAGGGCGCTCGGGAACAATTTGTGAGGGTGTAACCCCTCACCCTCCCACCGCTACGCGGCGGGCCCCGCCCTCTCCCGCTGGGAGAGGGTGATCAAGGCACCCCAGCGCCCGCAGGCTCGACGCGATCGCCGCGTCCAGCGGCGTATGCGGCACATCCCCCAGGAACGCCCGGAGCTTGCGGTCGTCCAGGGCCAGCGGCTCGCGCCACAGGTAGCGCATCTCGGCCATCTCGCCGAACAGCGGCACGACCGGCGACAGGGCCGTGACCAGCCACCACGGGAAGCCCATGACCGGCAGC
Organism: Caulobacter sp. P1_D6; assembly: GCF_056406095.1. Classification (NCBI taxonomy): domain Bacteria; kingdom Pseudomonadati; phylum Pseudomonadota; class Alphaproteobacteria; order Caulobacterales; family Caulobacteraceae; genus Caulobacter; species Caulobacter sp. P1_D6. The sequence continues at coordinate 26,435 of NZ_JBFUAW010000029.1, forward strand.
TTCGGCTGGCCGGTCGCCCGCCGCACCGAGGCCGCCATCTCGCCCCAGGCCAGCAGGTGGCCGCCAAAATGGAAGACCTCGAAGGCCGCCAGGCGATCGGCGCGGTCCAGCAACCGGGCCATGGTCTCGGCCAGGTCCGGCAGATAGGCCCAGGCATGGGCCAGGCCCTTGGCCGAGGGTTCGGTCACCGACTTCACCGGCGTGGCCGGCTTGATCACCATCTGGCCGAACCAGTTGTTGCCGGCGTGCGGACCGAAGAAGTCGCCGGCCCGGACGATCAGCACCGACGCGCCGTGGGCCGAGGCCGCCTTCAGCCGCCGCTCCATCTCGACCCGGATCTTGCCCTTGCGGGTGGTCGGGGCCTGGGGCGCGGTCTCGTCGATCAGCGGGAAGGCCTCCAGGCCGAAGTTGTAGACCGTGCCTGGCAGCAGGATTCGCGCGCCCTCCGCCTTGGCGGCCGCGATGGTGTTGTCGATCATCGGCAGCACCAGCTTGCCCCAGTTCCGGTAGCCGGGCGGATTGGCGGCGTGGACGATCAGCTGGACGCCCCGGGCCGCGCGGGCCACGTCGGCCGCGACCATGGCGTCGCCTTCGATCCACTCGATCCCCGCGCGGGCCGGCTGGGCGCGGCGGGTCAGGGCCCGGACGGTCCAGCCGTGGCGGACCAGGGCCGAGGCGGCCTCGCCGCCGATGCCGCCGGTCGCGCCGATCACCAGGGCGATGCGTTGTTCAGTCGTGGTCATGTCGATCTCCGTCATTGCCCAAGACGGGCTTGATGACGGGAAGATCGCTTGCGTGAGGCCAAACGAGAATTGACGAACTCTCTTGATCTACCATACATAAATGCATGATCGACCCCGACTGGAGTTTGTACCGCGCCTTCCTGGCGGTGATGACGGAAGGCAGCCTATCGGCCGCCGCCCGGGCGCTGGGCCTGACCCAGCCGACCCTGGGCCGTCAGGTCGCCGAACTGGAGCGCGCCCTGGGCGTGGCCCTGTTCACCCGCTCACCGCAGGGGCTGAAGCCCACCGACGCCGCGCTGGACCTGCGGCCCCACGCCCAAGCGATGGCCGGGGCCGCCAGCGCCCTGGTCCGGGCGGCGTCCGGGGCCGGCGACACCGCGCGCGGCGTGGTCCGCGTGACCGCCAGCGAGATCATCGGCGCCGAGGTGCTGCCCGCGATCCTGGCCGACTTCCGGCCCAAGCACCCCGGCGTGGCGGTCGAGCTGTCGCTGGACAACCAGCAGCAGGACCTGCTGCGCGGCGCGGCCGACATCGCCGTGCGCATGGTCCGCCCCACCCAGGACGCCCTGGTCGCCCGCCGCCTGCCCGACACCCACCTGGGTCTCTACGCCCACCGCCGCTATGTCGAAGCCGAAGGCGCGCCCGCCACCCTGGACAGGCTGAGCGACCACGCGCTGGTCGGCTTCGACAAGGGCACCCCGTTCCTGCGCGGCCTGGTCCAGCGCGTCCCGCTGCCGCCGGGGGGCTTCGCGTTCCGGGCCGACAGCGACCTGGCCCAGTTGGCCGCCGTGCGGGCGGGCTTCGGGATCGGCTTCATCCAGCACGGGGTGGCCCGCCGCGATCCCGACCTGATCCCCGTCTGCCCCGGCCAGATCGGGTTCGACCTGCCCGTCTGGCTGGTCATGCACGAGGACCTGCGCGCCACCCTGCGCATGCGCGCGATGTTCGACCACCTGGCCGAGGGTCTGGCGGCGTTCCTGGCGACGTCGCAGCCGTGACTAGGGACGGGCGCATGCCAACGGGTCTGGAATTCGATCGCAGAATCAGGGCGCTTAGCCCGCCGGAACCGGGGGAAATCTGATGATGAAAGCTTCGAGCGCGATTGCACTGGCGCTGTTGCTGACGGCCGGGTCGGCCTCGGCCCAGGACGCGCCGCCGCCCCAGCTCCCCGCCCAGGTGACGGCCCTCGCCGGCTGCTGGCAAGGGACGGGCGAGGTGATGGGCAAGCCGGTGGCGATCACCCTGACGGCCAGGCCGATCGCCCTGGACGCGATGTTCCTGATCGAGGCGGAAAGCCATGCCACGGCCGATCCCGCCGACCGCTACGCCGCCCACCTGATGATCGGGGCCCGCGCGCCCAAGGGGGCCTTTCCGGCGACGCTGACGGGCTACTGGGCCGACAGCTTCGGCGGCGACTACACGGCCACCGGCGCGGGCGCGGTCCGCGAGGACGGCTTTGAGATCGCCTATCCCTATCCGCCCTCCAGCTTCCTGAACCGCTGGACCTTGAAGGGCGACCGGCTGGACTGGCGGATCACAGCCCGCGAGGGCGACAAGGAACAGGTCTTCGCCCACTACGAGACGGCGCGCGTGGCGTGCCCCTCGGCCGGGAAACGTGGTTAACCAAACCTCAACGGCGAGCGGCTAGACCAAGCCCATGCGCCGCGCTCTTGCCTGCCTGCTGATTCTCGCCGCCCTGACCGGCTCGGCCGTCGCCCAGACGGCCAAGCCGGCGCGCCTGTCGTCCGGGTCCAGCAGCGCCTCGATCCAGAGCGACAGCCCCGCCCTGCCGCCGCCGCTGATCCCGCTGACCGGCGCGTCCCAGGGGCGCGATCCGGACCAGTGCCGGTCGTCCTGCAACCGCACCTACTTCTTCTGCCGGGCCAACGGCGACGACGACGGCTGCCCGACCCAGTGGGCCCAGTGCAAGACACGCTGCACGGCCACCTATTCGCCGCGCCCGCTCGGCGGCTGACCGCGCTGACCCAACGGCAGTTTGACGGCTCGCATAACGCTGATACGCTCACCTGAACAACGATAAGTCAGGGAGCAGGCGATGACCTCAGCATTGCCTAAGGCGTGCATCATCGGCGCGGGCTGCAGCGGCTTCACCACCGCCAAGCGGCTGAAGGACGCCGGCGTCCCGTATGACTGCTTCGAGGCCTCCGACGACATTGGCGGCAACTGGTACTACCGCAACCCCAACGGCCTATCGGCCTGCTACGAGAGCCTGCACATCGACACCTCCAAGTGGCGGCTGGCCTTCGAGGACTTCCCGGTTCCGCCCGACTGGCCCGACTTCCCGCACCACAGCCAGGTCCTGGCCTACTTCAAGGACTACGTCGCCCATTTCGGGCTGCGCGAGACCATCACCTTCAACACCAAGGTGTTGCGCGCCGAACGCACCCAGGAGGGCCTGTGGTCGGTGGCCCTGTCGACCGGCGAGACCCGGCTCTACGACGCGCTGATCGTCGCCAACGGCCACCACTGGGACCCGCGCGTTCCGGAATATCCCGGGACCTTCGACGGCGTCGCCTTCCACGCCCACGCCTATAGCGATCCGTTCGACCCGGTCGACATGCGCGGCAAGACCGTCGTGGTGGTCGGCATGGGCAATTCGGCCATGGATATCGCCAGCGAGCTGGCCCAGCGCCCGATCGCCGGCAAGCTGATCGTCTCGGCTCGGCGCGGGGTCTGGGTGTTCCCGAAATATCTGAACGGCAAGCCGTCGGACAAGTCGGCCATGCCGCCGTGGATGCCGCGCGGGCTAGGCCTGAAGATCGTGCGCTCGCTGATCCGCAAGCATGTGGGCCGGATGGAGGACTACGGCCTGCCCAAGCCCGACCACGAGCCGCTGGAGGCCCACCCCTCGGTCAGCGGCGAGTTCCTGACGAGGGCCGGCTGCGGCGACATCACCTTCAAGCCGGCGATCAAGGCGCTGGAGGGGAAGAACGTCCGTTTCGCCGACGACAGCGTCGAGCCCGTGGACGTGATCGTCTTCGCCACCGGCTACAAGATCAGCTTCCCGTTCCTGGACGACCCGGCCCTGGTCCCCGACGCCAACCACCGGCTGCCGCTGTTCAAGCGGATGATGAAGCCGGGCGTGCCGGACCTCTTCTACATGGGCCTGGCCCAGGCCCTGCCGACACTGGTCAATTTCGCCGAGCAGCAGTCCAAGCTGGTCGCCGCCTACCTGACCGGCCGCTACGCCCCGCCGTCGATCGCCGAGATGCAGAAGATCACCGCCAAGGACGAGGAGCGCCACACCGGCCAGTATTACGCCTCGGCCCGCCACACGATCCAGATCGATTTCGGGGTCTATTGCGCCGATCTGAAGAAAGAGATCGCGGCCGGCGAGAAGCGGGCGCGGGGGTCGCGCGGCGCCCWGCCGGTGGCGGCGCGCGCGTCGCGATCCTTGCCACTCACGGCGGAATGAGGCTGAAATCATGACGGGGCGTCATCTGGGCCTCGCCACGAGTCGCGTCCGATGTCGAACATTGCCTATTTCCCCGCCCGCCCGGTCCTGGAAGACAACAAGCCGGGCAAGCGCGAACGCACCAAGGTCGCCAACCGCCAGTCGATCCTCGACGCGGCGCGAGCTGTGTTCGGCGAGCTGGGCTACGAGGCCGCCACGGTCCGCGACATCATCCGCCGCACGGGTTTGGCCTCGGGCACCTTCTACAACTACTACAAGTCCAAGGAAGAGGTGTTCGACGCCCTGGCCGACGACGGCGCGCGGCGCTTCCGGCCGATCCTGCGGGCCGAATCCGAGCGCGCGACCGACTTCGAAAGCTTCCTGCGCGGCGCCATCCGGGCCTATTTCGACTTCCTCGAGGGCGAGCACGAGAGCTGGCGGATCAACCGGCCGGCCGGCGAGGTGTTTCCCCACGCCCGCGCCACGCCCGAGATCCAGGCGGTGTTCGACGAGGTCCACGCGGCCTTCGCCAAGGTGCTGGAGCACGACCACGCCCCGGCCGTCGATCTCGACTACTTCGCCGCCGCCTGCATCGCCGTGGCCCGCGAGGTCGGCGACAAGATGCTGGAGCGCCGGCCGATGGACGTCACGGGCGCCACCGACTTCGCCGTCCGGATGATCCTGGGCGGCCTGCCCGCCCTGCCTCGCCCGTAAAGCCGCGCCCCTTCCAAGAAAGAGCCCGAATGGCCGATCCCGCCGTCCAGAAATTCATCCTCAAGGTGCTGATGTCGCTGCCCAGCCCGGTGCTGCGGGCGATGTCGGGCGGCGGGAGCGTCTATCGCGGCGGGCGGACCCTGGATCCGCGCTTCCAGTTCCTGGCCGCGGCCGCCGCCAAGATGCCGTCGCTGACCAGCCTGGCGCCCGACGAGGCCCGCGCCGCCAGCGCCCGGGGCCTGACCGCGATGAGCGGTCCGCCCGAGCCCGGCGTGCGCAACGAGAGCCTGTCGATCGACGGCCCAGGTGGTCCGATCAAGGCGCGCGCCTATCGTCCGGCCGACCAGGACAGCAGCGCGCCTCTGATCGTCTTCGCCCACTTCGGCGGCGGGGTGATCGGGGATCTCGAGACCTGCCACGCCTTCTGCGGGATCCTGGCCCGGATCGCCCGGACGGCCGTGATCTCGGTCGACTATCGCCTCGCGCCGGACCACCGCTTCCCGGCCGGGCTGGACGACGTTCTGGCCGCCTTCCGCTGGTCCCGCGACAACGCCGCCCGGTTCGGGGCCGCGCCCGGCGTGGCGGCGATCGGCGGCGACTCGATGGGCGGCAACTTCTCGGCCATCGTCGCCCAGGAGATGAAACGCCTGGGCGAGGCCCAGCCGGCCCTGCAGCTGCTCATCTACCCCGCCGTCGACGTGGCCAGCGAGACGGCGTCGATGACCACCTACGGCGACGCCTATCCGCTGAGCCGGCCGATCATGGACTGGTTCATGGGCCATTATATGGGCCCCGACGCCGACCCGGCCGATCCGCGCCTGTCGCCGGACAAGACCAGGGACCTGTCGGGCCTGGCTCCCGCCGTGGTGATCACCGCCGGCTTCGACCCGCTGGTCGACCAGGGCGAGGCCTACGCCAAGCGCCTGGTCGCGGCGGGCGTGCCGACCACCTACCGCTGCTACGACAGCCTGGCCCACGGCTTCACGGCGTTCACCGGCGCGGTGCCGGCGGCCGACGCCGCGTGCCGCGAGATCGCGCGACTGGTGCGGGCGGCGTTCGACGCGAACAAGGCCTAACTTTTAAATCCGCTCATCCCGGCGAAGGCCGGGACCCAGATGGAATGGCTTTGAGGCTGACGCCAAAAGCGCCGAGCTCCTCCAATCAGCCACCCAGTTTTGGGATCTGGGTCCCGGCCTTCGCCGGGATGAGCGGAGTTTGGTGGGATTCATGACCGACACCATGCGCGCCCTCGTCGTCGAGACCCTGAGCGAAGACTTTTCGGGCTGCGCGGTCCGCGATGTTCCGACCCCGACACCCGGCCCGGGCGAGGTGCTAGTCCGCGTGCGGGCCGCCAGCGTCAACTTCCCCGACCTGCTGATGACGAAGGGCGAATACCAGTTCAAGCCGCCCCTGCCCTTCACCCCCGGCCTGGACCTGGCCGGCGAGGTCGCGGCGCTGGGCGAGGGCGTGACCGGCTGGAGCCTCGGCGACGCCGTGGTCGGCGGGGCGCGGCTGGGCGGGTTCGCGGAATACGCGGTGCTGTCGGCCGAGGCGCTCAAGCCCAAGCCCGAGCGGCTGTCGTTCGCGGAAGGCGCGGCCTATGGCGCGGCCTATCTGACGGCCTATGTCGCCCTGGGGCGCCGGGCGCGGCTGGAGTCCGGCGAGTGGGTGCTGGTGCACGGCGCGGCCGGCGGGGTGGGGCTGGCGGCGGTGGACCTGGCCAAGGCCCTGGGGGCGCGGGTGATCGCCGCCTCGGCCTCGGACGCCAAGCTGGCCGAGATTCAGCGCCTCTACGCGCCCGACGCGGTGGTCAACGTAACCGACGGCTTCAAGGACAAGGTCAAGACGATCACCGGCGGGCGGGGCGCCGACGTGATCTACGACCCCGTGGGCGGCGACGTGTTCGACGAGAGCGTGCGCTGCATCGCCTTCGACGGCCGGCTGCTGGTGATCGGCTTCACCTCCGGCCGCATCCCGAACGTCTCGGTCAACATGCCGCTGATCAAGGGCTTCTCGGTGATGGGCGTGCGGGCCGGCGAGTACGGCCGGCAGTTTCCGGAGAAAGGCCGCGAGAACGCGCAGGCGGTGTGGCGGATGGCGGACGAGGGCGTGATTTCGCCGCACGTGCACGCCACGTTCAAGCTCGACCATTGGCGTGCGGCCTTCGACTTGCTGGCCAACAGGCAGGTGGTCGGCAAGGCGGTGATCCAACCGAACGAAGCTTGAAGGAGCCTTCGATGATCCGCGAAGTGACGCTGGCGGCGGCTCTCGCGATGACGGCGAGCATGGCGCACGCCGATGAACCGCCCCTGTACCTGAAAGGCGTGCTGGTCAAATCCATCGAGCGCTCCAGAGTAGGCTCGGGGATATTCATCTTCTGGCATCGCTGGACCGTGGAGCCGCGGGCCGGCGCTACGATGACGCTATTCTCGCTCAGCCTGTCCACGGAAGAGCCCTTGCCGAGCCTCGGCCAGCGTTGCGAGGTGCGCTATCATTTGGGTAAACTGGGAGGGATGGCAGGCCCCGCCTTCGATACGGCCAAAGACTGGCCGATCGTCGATGATTTCAGTTGCGCACAGCTCTCGCAGGAACCTGTCGCGCCAAGCCCCTGATCCGACTCGTCTTCGTGTCGGACTCATGTTGACAGCGCCCGCCCCTTCCCTTATCCACCGCCCCTCACTCGCGGCGGCCCTCCGGCTTTCGCGTCCCATTATTATCGGAGCCACCTCGTGAAGCGGACATTCCAGCCGTCGAAGCTCGTGCGAGCCCGCCGTCACGGCTACCGCGCGCGTATGGCCACCAAGAACGGCCAAAAGATCGTCGCGCGTCGCCGCGCCAAGGGCCGTAAGCGCCTGACGGCCTAACAGCCTTATCTCCCGTCTCCAACTCGGCGGGAACTATACCATGATGAAAGCCGCCCCCTCCTCGAACCAGGTTTCGTGCCTGCGCCGGAAGGGGCGGCTTTTTTCATGACCGAAGCCCAGGTCACCGCTTCCAAGCCCGTGAAGATCGAACGCCTCAAGAAGCGCCCGGACTTCCTGAAGGCCGCCAAGGCGCCCAATCTGGCGCGCGGCGCGGTGTTCATGCAGATGCGTCCCCGCCACGACGATGACCCGCTGATCCGGGTCGGATTCACCGCCACCAAGAAAATCGGCGGCTCGGTCGAGCGAAATCGCGCCAAAAGACGCCTGCGGGAGGCCGCAAGGCTGCTTCTCCCCCTTCATGGCCGCCCCTCTTGCGACTATGTGTTCATCGCCCGCGGCGGAACAGGCCAGCGGCCATGGGGGCGTTTGCTTGACGATGTTAAAACCGCGCTGATAAGCCTCGCCGCCGACCTCGATCGCGCGGGTCCGGGCCAAGCGCCCGCTCCGCACGCCCCCGCCGCGTCCGATTCCTCCGTTTCTGGTTAAGTCCAACCCATGCAGAACGACTCCAACAAAAACACGCTGATGTTCCTCGTCTGCGCGTTCGCGATCCTGATCGGCTACCAGTTCTTCGTCATGGGCCCTCAGCAGAAGCGGCAGGAAGCCGAGATCCGCGCCAAGAAGATCGCCGAGGCGCAGATCGCCGCCCAGCCGGGCATGACCATCGGCGCGGACGGACTGCCACAGCCGCTGAAGCTGTCGCGCGACGCCGCCAAGGCTCAGAGCCCGCGCATCGCCGTCGACACCCCGGCTCTGTCGGGCTCGATCGCCCTGAAGGGCGCGCGGATCGACGACCTGTGGCTCAAGCGCTTCACCCAGACGGCCGACAAGAATTCGCCGCCGGTCGAGCTGTTCCGCCCCGAGGGCGCCGAGCACGCCTGGTTCGCCGACTTCGGCTGGGCCGGGATCGCCGGCATGACCGGCCTGCCCACGCCCCAGACCGTGTGGACCGCCGCGCCCGGCCAGGTGCTGCGCCCGACCACCCCGGTCGTGCTGACCTATGACAACGGCCAGGGCCTGGTGTTCACCCGCACCATCTCGGTCGACGCCGACGCCATGTTCACGGTGGCCGACACCGTCCGCAACCAGAGCGGCGCGGCCGTGGCCCTGGCCCCCTACGCCTCGGTCCAGCGCCAGGGCATCCCGACCGACGGCCCGCACGGCCTGGGCAAGACCCAGATCGTCTACGAAGGCGGCATCGGCGTGCTGGGCGGCATCGACGGGGTCAAGGACGGCAAGTACCTGCTGCAGGACCAGGCCAAGTACCCCAAGTGGAAAAAGGACAAGCCGCTCCAGAACGACCTGGCCTCCAAGGGCGGCTGGATCGGCATGACCGACAAGTACTGGCTGGCGGCGCTGATCCCGGAGCAGTCGGAGCTGATCAAGGGCCGCTTCCAGGTCCAGCCGGTCAAGGGCGTCGACGTCTACGAATCGGCCTTCACCGGCACGCCGCAGTCGCTGGCGGCCGGCGCCACGGTGACCAACACCACCCGCCTGTTCGCCGGCGCCAAGACCGTGCCGCTGCTGACCCGCTATCAGTACGGCGGCAAGCCGGTGGTCTGGTGGCAGTTCTGGAACCGTCCCGCCGAGGTGGTGCCCAGTTTCGACAAGGCCGTCGACTGGGGCATGTTCTGGTTCTTCACCCGCCCGATCTTCAACATCCTGGAGATCTTCTACAAGCTGGTGGGCAACTTCGGCGTGGCCATCATGCTGCTGACCGTGGCCCTGAAGCTCATCCTCTTCCCGCTGGCCGACAAGAGCTACGAGTCGATGGCGAAGATGAAGAAGATCGCCCCCGACGTCGAAAAGCTGAAGGCCAAGTTCAAGGACGATCCGGCCAAGCTGCAGCAGGAGACGATGGGCCTGTACGCCAAGGAGAAGATCAATCCGATGATGGGGTGCGTCCCCATGCTGATCCAGATCCCGATCTTCTACTCGCTGTACAAGGTGCTGACGGTGACCATCGAGATGCGGCACGCGCCGTTCTTCGGCTGGATCACCGACCTGTCGGCCCCGGAACCGACCACCCTGTTCAACCTGTTCGGCGCGATCCACTGGGATCCGGCCACCCTGCCGCTGCTGGGCGCCTCGATCGCCCACCTGGGCGTCTGGCCGCTGCTGTACGGCTTCACCATGTGGCTGACCACGGCGATGAACCCGCCGGCCGGCGACCCGATCCAGCAGAAGATCTTCCAGTTCTTCCCGATCATCTTCACCTTCACGCTGTCGGGCTTCGCTGTCGGCCTGGTGATCTACTGGTGCTGGAGCAACGTGCTGACGATCATCCAGCAGTACATCATCATGCACCGCTACAAGGTCGACAACCCGATCGACCAGATCATCAACCGCCTGCGCGGCAAGACCGTCGAGGCCACCTGATGGACGAACTGGCCTATAGCGAAGAGGACATCGAGGCCGCCCGCGTACTGTTCGCCCAACCGGCGACCTTCATGATGGGCGCGGTCAAGATGGACGGCATGCCCGCGCCGTCCCTGCCCGAAGTCGCCTTCGCCGGCCGTTCGAACGTCGGCAAGTCCAGCCTGATCAACGGGCTGGTCGGCCAGAACCACCTGGCCCGCGCCTCGAACTCGCCGGGGCGCACGCGGGAGGTCAACTTCTTCGTGCTGGCCGAGAAGCTGCGCCTGGTCGACCTGCCCGGCTACGGCTTCGCGCGGGTGTCCAAGAGCGTGGCCGACAAGTTCCAGGACCTGGGCCGCGCCTATCTGCGCGGCCGGGTGAACCTCAAGCGGGTCTATCTGCTTATCGACGCCCGTCACGGGCTGAAGTCGGTGGACACCGAGGCCCTGGACGCCCTGGACATCGCGGCGGTCTCCTACCAGATCGTCCTGACCAAGGCCGACAAGATCAAGCAGGCCGAGCTCGACGCCACGGTCGAAAAAACCCTCAAGGCCATCGCCAAGCGCCCGGCGGCCTTCCCGAAGGTCCTGGCGACCTCGTCGGAGAAGGGCTACGGCCTGCCCGAACTGCGCGCCGAGATCGCGCGGACCTGCCTGACCTAGATCCGGTTTCCTCTCCCGTGTTGATCCGCGGGAGAGGAGTCCACAACATCCCTTTCACGCTTTAACCTTCCGGCGACATCGGCCGGTTAAGGCCACGCCTCCCGTTTTCCGCCTGCCGAAGAATCCCCCATGACCCGTCACGAACTGAAGACTTGGCCGCAATATTTCGCCGCCGTGCGCTCGGGCAAGAAGCGCTTCGAGATCCGCCGCAACGACCGCGAGTTCGCGGTGGGCGACGTGCTGGTGCTGCGCGAGTTCGATCCGGAGCAGGACGTCTACACCGGCCAGGTCGAGGAGCGGCAGATCACCTTCCTGCTGTCGGAAGAGGACTACGGCGTGATCCACGGCTTCGTGGCGATCGGCTTCGGCGAAGTGGTCCACCATGGCGACCTGCCGGCCGACAGCGCTCTGACGGCCGAGCAACTGGCCCACTGGCACGAGACGGTCTCCAACAACGCCGCCCTGCGCGCCCAGGACGCCCGCAAGGTGGCCCAGAGCTACGCCGCCCCGACCACCGGCCGCGCGCCCATGTCGGTCGCCGCCGACCGCCACAACGCCGTGGCCGCCGCCGCCGAGGCGGAGGCCGCCTTCCACGCCGCGGCGGTGAAGATCGTGCTGCGGAAGTAGATCGGTTGGGGACAGGTCCATGGGCCTGTCCCCAGTCCGAGGTGCTGAATCAAAAAGGGCGGACCTGCTGGTCCGCCCTTTTTCGTTTCGCGCTGAAGCGTGGCTTACGCCGCCTGGCTGACCTGGGCCGGGAAGACGTCGTCCATGCGCAGATAGGTGATCAGGCGGCTGTCCAGCGAGATGATCGCCTGGATGAAGCGCAGCTCGTCGGCGCCCAGGTCCGGGGTCGGCTGCAGGTGGTCGCGCGACACGGTGAAGGTCTCGCTGACCGCATCGACCAGGATGCCGGCCAGGCGGTCCTGGCACTCGACCACGACGATGACGTGGCGGGTTTCCGGAACGGTGACGCCCAGGCCCAGGCGGTTGCGCAGGTCGATGACCGGCATGATCGCGCCACGCAGGTTGATCACGCCCTTCAGGAAGGCCGGGGCGTGCGGGATCGGGGTGGCCGGGGTCCAGCCGCGGATCTCGCGGACCGTCTTCACGTCGATGCAGAACTCCTGCTCGCCGATGCAGAACGAGATCAGCTCCAGGGCGGGTTCGGCGTGGTCGGTCATGGTCGGGTCCCGAGGCTCAAAAGTCTTCTGGCGAAGGCCGAAATCCGGTTTCGCGTCGTCCACCAGAAGAGCCCGAGCGCCGTTTAATAACGGTTAATGCAAAGCTTATGGCGCGGCGTCGAATTGTCGCTGCTCCTCCCCCTGTGGGGGAGGATTACGGCTCCGACGCCCCGACGTCGCCTTCGTCGGTCAGGTTGAACTCGTACCAGACGCCGTTCAGCACCCCGAAGGCGACGGCCAGGCCCAGGCCCAGGACCCAAGTGAAGTACCACATGGTTCAATCTCCTCAGTACAGGGCTGGGTCGGTCTTCAGCGCGGCCGAGCTCGTGCGCCCCCACAGCACCCGGTAGACCCAGGCGGTGTAGAGCAGCACCAGCGGCATCAGCGTCGCGACGACGATCAGCATGATGAACAGGGTCGAGTGGCTGGACGAGGCGTTCCACACCGTCAGGCTCGACCGGGGATCGATCGTGCTGGGCAGGATGAACGGGAACATCGACAGGCCCACCGTCGCGATGATCCCGGCCGCCGAGGCCGACGAGCCGCCGAAGGCCAGCGGCGCGGACCGCCGCCACAGGCCCAGCAGGGCCAGGATCGCCCCGCCGAAGCCCAGCACCGGCGCGATCAGCATCCAGGGATGGCGGCCGAAGTTGTCGAACCAGGCGCCGGGGGCGGCGACGGTCGCGGTCCGCAGCGGGTTGGACGGCGCGGCGGGGTCGAACGCGCCTTCGATGCGGAAGCCCAGACGCATGGCCAGCAGGCCGCCGACCAGGAACAGCAGCAGCGTGGCGATCCCGGCGCCCGTGCCGAACCTGCGGGCCCGGTCCTGGACCACCCCGCCTTCCTCGGCCTTCACCCCCAGCCAGGCCGCGCCGTGCAGCACCAGCATGGCCACCGACAGCAGGCCGCAGACCAGGGTGAAGGGCGTGAACAGGCCGAAGAAGGCGCCGTGATAGGTGCTGCGCAGGTCGCCATCCAGCTTGAACGGCGCGCCCTGCAGCACGTTGCCCACGGCCACGCCGAACACCAGCACCGGCACGAAGCTGCCGGTGAACAGCGCCCAGTCCCAGAACGAGCGCCAGCGCGGGTCGGGCCGCTTGGACCTGTACTTGAAGCCCACCGGCCGCAGGATCATCGCCACCAGCACCAGGAAGATGGCCAGGTAGAAGCCCGAGAAGCTGACGCCGTAGACCAGCGGCCAGGCCGCGAAGATCGAGGCCCCGCCGGTGATGAACCACACCTGGTTGCCTTCCCAGGTGGCGCCGATGGTGTTGATCACCATGCGTCGCTCCTCGTCGGTGCGGGCGACGAACGGCAGCAGGGCGCCGACGCCCATGTCGAAGCCGTCGGTCAGGGCGAAGCCGATCAGCAGCACGCCCAGCAGGCCCCACCAGATCATTCGCAGGGTCGGATAGTCGATGGGGAGTTCCATGATCCGGTTTCTCCTTAGGCCACGGCTTCGCCGGCGGAGGCGGCGTGTCCAGACGGGAAGGTTTCCTGCTCGGCGAACGGACCCTTCTTGATGGTCTTGAGGATCAGTCCGACCTCGACCACCGCCAGGGCGCCGTAGAGCAGGGTGAAGACCACGATGCTGGTCAGGATCTGGGCCACGCTCAGCGACGAGGGCGCCAGGAAGGTGGGCAGCACCCCTTCCACCGCCCAGGGCTGGCGTCCGACCTCGGCCAGCACCCAGCCCAGCTCGGTCGAGATCCACGGCAGCGGGATGGCCGCCACCGCGATCATCAGGAACCAGCGGGTGTTCTGCTTGCGCAGGGTCACCAGCACGAAGGCCGTGGCGAACAGGGCGATCATCAGGAAGCCGATGCCGGCCATGATCCGGAACGACCAGAACATCACGGGCACGTTGGGCACGGTGTCCCACGCGGTCTTCTGGATCAGCGCCTTGTCCGCCGTTCGCGGATCGGCGACGTGGCGCTTGAGCAGCAGGGCATAGCCGAGATCGCGGCGGTGGGTCTCGAACACGCCGCGCGCCGCCAGGTCGGTCGGATTGACCTTCAGGGTCTCCAGCGCGTCGTAGGCGACCAGGCCGCTCTCGATCCGGGTCTCGGCCTGGGCCACCAGCTCGAAGATGCCGGCGACGGGACGGTCAAAGCTGCGGGTCGAGATCAGGCCCAGGACGTAGGGGATCTTGATCTCGGCGTGGGTCTTTCGCGCCTTCAGGTCCGGGATGCCGAAGGCGGTCAGGCCGGCCGGGGCGGGCTCGGTCTCCCACATGGCCTCCAGGGCCGCGAGCTTCATTTTCTGGTTGTCAGTCAGAGCGTAGCCGCTCTCGTCGCCCAGCACGACCACCGACAGCGACGAGGCCAGGCCGAAGGCGGCGGCCACGGTCAGCGAGCGCTTGGCGACGCTGACATAGCGGCCCTTCAGCAGGTACCAGGCGCTGACGCCCAGCACGAAGACCGCGGCGATGGTGTAGCCGGCGCTGACCGTGTGCACGAACTTGGCCTGGGCGACGGGATTGAAGATCACCACCTTGAAGTCGACCACCTCCATCCGCATCGTGTCGGGATTGAAGGCCGCGCCGACCGGGTTCTGCATCCAGCCGTTGGCGATCAGGATCCACAGGGCCGAGAGGTTGGTGCCCAGGGCCACCAGGAAGGTGACCAGCAGGTGCTGCACCGGCTTCAGCTTGTCCCAGCCGAAGAACATCAGGCCCACGAACGTGGCCTCGAGGAAGAAGGCCATCAGTCCCTCGATGGCCAGCGGCGCGCCGAAGATGTCGCCGACATAGTGCGAGTAGTAGGACCAGTTCATGCCGAACTGGAACTCCATGGTCAGGCCGGTGGCGACGCCGAGCACGAAGTTGATGCCGAACAGCGTGCCCCAGAAACGCGTGGTGGTGCGCCAGATCGGCCGCTTGGTCATCACATAGACGCTCTCCATGATCACCAGCATGAAGGAGAGGCCGAGGGTCAGGGGCACGAACAGGAAGTGGTAGAGCGCCGTCAGGGCGAACTGCAGACGGGATAGGTCGACGACGGCGGGGTCCATGCAGCGCTCCGGTTGTCGTTGGCGATCATTGTCGCGCCAAGGACCATCCACCCCTAGACGCGTCGTGGCTAGGGCGCTTTGATCCTGATCAAGGACGCCCCCGTCCTCCAGGTCTAAACAACGGCTGATGACCGCCAGTTTCACCGCCCAGCTCGACGCCGTCGCGCGACCCTGGCTGAAGGCGCTGAGCAAGGCCGGCGGTCGCCAGGCCCGGACCGCCCCGCTGTGGCTGCTGGCCGATGTCCCCGCCGCGATCGCCTTCGCCGCCGGACTGGCCCTGGCCCTCGACGCCCTGCCGCGCGGCCTGGCCGCCGCGACGCCCTGGCTGGCCCTGCTCGCCCTGGCCGCCGCCGCGCGTGGATTGCTGGCCAAGCGGGCGGCCGAAGCCGGGACCCAGGCCGCCGCCGCGGTGAAGGCCAAGGCCCGCCACGACGCCGTCGCTTCCGTGCTGGGCCGCCGCGTCACGGGCGGTGAGGCCCTGTCGGCCGTGGTCGAGGGCGTCGAGGCGCTGGACGGCAATGTCGCGCGGTTCGAGCCGGCGCGAACGGCCGCCGTCGTCGCGCCCCTGCTGATCATCGCCGCCGTCGCCGTGGCCACGCCCGTGGCGGCCGGCATCCTGCTGGCGACCCTGGTCCCGTTCGGGCTGATCATGGCTCTCACCGGCGGAGCTGCGGCTGAGGAGGCGCGGCGGCAGTTCCTGGCCCTGGAGCGGCTCTCCAGCCTGTTCCTCGACCGGGTCCGCGCCCTGCCGCTGGTGCTGGCGTTCCAGGCCGAGGGCGCGGTGACCCGCGACCTCTCCGTCGCCGCCGACGACCTGGCGCGACGGACGATCCGTGTGCTGAGGGTGGCGTTCCTGTCGTCGGGCGCGCTGGAGTTCTTCGCCGCCCTGTCGGTGGCCCTCGTGGCGGTCTATTGCGGCTTCAACCTGCTGCGGCTGCTGCCCTTCCCGGTTCCCGAACAGCTGGACCTCAAGCGCGCCTTCTTCGCCCTGGCCCTGGCGCCCGAGGTCTACGCCCCGCTGAGCCGCC
The DNA here is from genome assembly GCF_056406095.1 of Caulobacter sp. P1_D6. Taxonomy (NCBI): domain Bacteria; kingdom Pseudomonadati; phylum Pseudomonadota; class Alphaproteobacteria; order Caulobacterales; family Caulobacteraceae; genus Caulobacter; species Caulobacter sp. P1_D6. The sequence continues at coordinate 42,475 of NZ_JBFUAW010000029.1, forward strand.
TGGCCGCCGCCTATCACGACCGCCAGGCCGCCGAGGCCGCCGCCCTGACCCTGGCCGTCCTGCCCGCCCCAGCGCCCCCGCCCGTCGCCGTGACCTTCGACGCCGCCCCGGCCATCCGCTTCCAGGCGGTGACGGTGACCTACGAGGCGGGCGAGGCGACGGTGTTCGACGGCTTCGACCTGGACGTCGCGCCGGGCGAGATCGTCGCCCTGCTGGGCCCCAGCGGCAGCGGCAAGACCACCCTGCTGAACCTGCTGCTGGGCCTGGCGCCCCTGAGCGGCGGCGAGGTGTCGGTCGGCGACCAGCGTCTGTCGCACCTGGGCTCGATCGCCGCGTCGGTCGCCTGGGCCGGACAGTCGCCCGTGGTTCTGCCCGGAACCCTGGCCGACAACCTGGCCCTGGCCCATCCGGGCGCGACGCGGGAGGCGCTGGAAGCGGCGGCCCGCGCCGTCGGCCTGACGGACGTGCTGGACGGTCGGGGCGGCCTGGACACAAGGCTCGACGAGCGCGGCGCGGGCCTGTCGGGCGGCGAACGACGCCGCCTGGGCCTGGCCCGGGCCATGCTCAAGCCCGCGCCGATCCTGCTGCTGGACGAGCCGACCGCCGATCTGGACGCGGCGTCGGAGCAGACCCTGCTGCCGATCCTGACCCAGGCCGCCAAGGGCCGCACGACCCTGATCGCCACCCACTCCGAGGCGGTCGCCGCCCTGGCCGACCGCGTGGTGCGCCTGTGAGCACCCCTCAAGCAAAAGGGGGTCCCCTCGCCGCCCTGATCCGCGAGCAGCGCAAGCGCCATGCCGACGGCCTGCGTCTGGCCGCGCTCTCGGCCGCGATCGTCGGGGCCGGATCGGTGCTGCTGTTGGGCCTGTCGGGCTGGTTCCTGACCGGGGCGGCGATCGCCGGACTGGCCGGACTGGCGGCGGCCCAGGCCTTCAACGTGCTGCTGCCCAGCGCCGGCATCCGCCTGCTAGCCATCCTGCGCACCGTCTTCCGCTATCTGGAGCGGCTCTCCGGTCACGCCGCCGCCCTCAAGGCCCTGGCCGCCATCCGTCCGACCCTCTACGCGTCCCTGGCCGCCGCCCCGCCGACCCAGGCGCTGGCCCTGTCGCGCGGCGAGGCGTCGGCCCGGCTGGTGCAGGACGTCGACGCGGTCGAGACCCGGCTGATCCGCCTGTCCGCCCCCTGGGGCGCCGGAGCCGCCGTCGCCGCCGGCCTGGCCATGGCCGCCCCCGCCGGCTGGGCGTCGGCCCTGGTCGTCGCCCTGGCCGTGGCCACGACCCTGCTGGGCGTCCGCGCCCTGGCCCGCCGCTTGACCACCCGCACCGGCCCGGCGATCCAGCGGGCCGCCGGCGACCTGAAGGACGCCCTGGCCGCCTACGCCGCCGCCGCGCCCGAGCTGAGGGTCTATGGCGTACAGGACCGGGCCGCCGCCGAGATCGCCGCCAAGGGCGCCCGCCTGGACGCCTTGCGCCGCGAGGCGGTCGCCGCCGGCGGTTGGGCGGCCGTGCTGCAGGGCGCGATCCTCGGCCTGGCCGTCGCCCTGGTCCTGGCCTTCGCCCACGACGCCGCCACGCCCCTGGCGGCCATGGCCGGCCTGGCCGCCGCCATGGCGCTGGAAGGCTTGGCGGGGGTCGGCAAGGCGTTCGAGCAGGACGCCGGGGCGGATGCGGCGAGCGAGCGGCTGGACGCGGTGCTGGTCCATGCGCCAAGCACGACGGACGCCCAGGCCTCGCTGGATCGTCCGAGCCTTGGCTTCGGCGATCTTGTCCTGGAGCCAGGCTCGCGGCTGGTCCTGACCGGACCTTCCGGTTGCGGCAAGACTACCGTGCTCGAAAGATTGCTGGGCCTCCGCTCCCCCCCATCCCTTCATCCCGACGAACGTCGGGATGAAGGAAGTTTGGGGTTGGCCGTGGCGGGCCAGTCCGTCGAAGCCCTCTCGCCCCAAATCCTCCGCGCCGCCTTCACCCACGCCCCGCAGGACGCCGCGATGATCGCCGGCACGGTCCGCGCCAACCTGGCCCTGGCCGGCGTCCATCCCGACGATGCGCTGTGGGACGCCCTGGCCGACGCCGCGCTGGAGGCCCGGGTCCGCGCCCTGCCCCAGGGCCTGGACACCTGGATCGGCGAGAACGGCGAGCGGCTGTCCGGCGGCGAGCGGCGGCGCCTCTCCCTGGCCCGCGCCCTGCTGCGCGACGCCCCCTGGCTGCTGCTGGACGAACCCACCGAGGGCCTGGACGCCGCCGCCGAGGCCCTGGTGGTCGCGCGCCTGGACGCCCGCCTCGAGCGCACCGGACAGGGCCTGGTCCTGGTCAGCCACCGTCCCGCGCCGCGCGCCCTCTGCGATCAGGAACTGCCAATCTCTCCGCCAAGGGCTGGGGCATGAAAAGCCATGCTCCAGCTTCCCTATCGGCGCGTTTCCTTCACGCGAACCGGTATCCACTTCGCTCGCAAACGCTCATAGGGTAGCCGACCTTGCGCAGCGGAGACCGCTATCACGTGATGACCACGGTTTCGGCCGGGACGCTGCACAGCGACCTGCGGCCCCGGGCCTATCTGGCGGCCGTGGCCACGGTCCTGGCCTGCGCCCTGATCCAGCTGGCCCTGCCCCCCGGCTTCACCGCCCCGTCGGCCTTCCTGCTGTTCGTGCCGGCCGTGCTGATCAGCGCGGCGGTCGGCGGCCTGGCGCCGGGCCTGTTCGCCACCGTGCTGGCGGCCGCGGCGGTCTGGCTGCTGAAGGTGCAGGGAAGGCCCGACCAGGCCACGGCCCTGTCCAGCCTGGTGTTCGTGATGATCGGCTTCGGCATGTCGGTCGGCGGCGGCTGGTTCCATGCCGCCCGGGCCCGGGCCGCGGCCATGACCCATCACCTGCAGTCGATCCTCGATTCCGCGCCGGACGCGGTGATCGTCATCGACCCGGTCGGGGTCATGACCTCGTTCAGCCCCGCCGCCGAGCGGCTGTTCGGCTGGACCTCGTCCGAGGCGATCGGCCAGAACGTCAGCCTGCTGATGCCCGAGCCCGACCGGGGCAGCCACGACAGCTTCCTGGCCAACTACGCACGCACCCGCGAGCCGAGGATCATCGGCACCGGCCGCGTGGTGGTGGGCCGGCGCAAGGACGGCTCGACCTTCCCCATGGAGCTGGCGGTCGGCGAGACCCGGGGCTCCAGGCCGTTCTACACCGGCTTCATCCGCGACCTGACCGAGCGCCAGCACACCGAGGCGCGGCTGCGCGACCTGCAGGCCGAGCTGGTCCACGTCTCGCGCCTGACCGCCATGGGCGAGATGGCCTCGACCCTGGCCCATGAGCTGAACCAGCCGCTTTCGGCGATCGCCAACCTGCTGACCGGCTCGCGCCGCCTGATCGACCGGGGACGTCCGGAGGACCAGGCCAAGGTCCGCGACGCCGTCGACAAGGCCTCGGCCCAGGCCCTGCGGGCCGGCGACGTGATCCACCGCATGCGCGAGTTCGTGCGGCGCGGGGCCAGCGAGCGAGCGCCCGAAAGCCTGTCCAAGGTGGTCGAGGACGCCGCCGCCCTGGCCCTGATCGGGGCCCGCGAGCATCTGGTCGCCAGCCGCCTGCAGCTCGATCCCGCCGCCGACGCGGTCTATGCCGACCGGGTGCAGATCCAGCAGGTGCTGGTCAACCTGATCCGCAACGCCGTCGACGCCATGGCCGACTCGCCCCGCCGCGAACTGATCATCGCCAGCCAGCGGCTGGAGGACGGGTCGGCCCAGGTCAGCGTGATCGACACCGGCTCAGGGATCAGCGACGACTTCCGCGACCGATTGTTCCAGCCGTTCATGACCACCAAGGCCGAGGGCATGGGGGTGGGCCTGTCGATCTCGCGCTCTATCATCGAGGCGCATGGCGGGCGCATCTGGGCCGACGCGAACCCCAAGGGTGGTACGGTGTTCCACTTCATCCTGCCGCCGCGCCGCGACGACCAGAGAGCCGAGGAAACGATCGATGAGTGAAGCCGTGGTCCACGTGGTCGACGACGACGAGAGCGCCCGCGAGTCCCTGGCCTTCCTGCTGGAGGCCGCCGACTTCGAGGTGGTCAGCCACGCCTCGCCCCTGGCCCTGCTGGACGCCCTGCCACTGGACGGCGCCGGCTGCGTGATCACCGACATGCGCATGCCCGACATGACCGGCCTGGAGCTGGTGCGCGAGCTCAACGCCCGGGGCTCGCGCGTGCCGATCATCATGATCACCGGCCATGGCGACATCCCCCTGGCGGTCGAGGCCATGCGGGCCGGGGTCGCCGACTTCATCGAGAAGCCGTTCGGCGAAAGCCGCATGCTGGACGCCCTGAACCGCGCCCTGGAGACCGCCCCGCCGCCTCCGGCGGAAGCCTCCGACGAGACGACCGTGGTCCGCCAGCGGCTCGAGACCCTGTCGGAGCGCGAACGCCAGGTGCTTGACGGCGTCGTCGACGGCCAGCCCAACAAGGTCATCGCCCGCGAGCTGGGCATCAGCCCGCGCACCGTCGAGATCTATCGCGCCAAGCTGATGGCCAAGATGCACGCCGACAACCTGGCGGCCCTGGTGCGGATGACGCTGTCGACCCGGCGCGGCTAGAGGCGCGAGACGATCGCTTCGTGCAAGCCATCCTAGGTAGTCCCCCTTAGGCGTAGGTCCCGACTGTACCGCTTGGCTCCGGCGACGGAGATTGGGCGGGCTATCAGATCGGGAGATCGCCATGCTGTCCGTGATCCAGACGCCCGCGCCCACCGTCACCCGCCAGCCGGCGGCGGTCGTGCTGGACGGCCTGCACCTGAGTTACGGCCAGGGCGAGACGATCTTCGACGAGGGCGAGCCGGCCGACCGGATCTATCAGCTGATCTCCGGCTCCCTGCGCACCTGCCGGATCCTGCGCGACGGCCGGCGGCAGATCGAGGCCTTCCACTTCGCCGGCGACGTGTTCGGCCTGGAAAGCGGCGAGGCCTACCGCGTGGCCGCCCAGACCCTGAGCCCGACCCTGGTTCGGGTCATGCCGCGCCCCGCCCTGCGGGCCCTGGCCAGCGAGCGCGGCGACGTGGCCAGGCGGCTGCTGGAGCTGACCACCGACAGCCTGCGCCGCTGCCAGGACCATGTGCTGATGCTGGGCGGCCGCACGGCCTGCGAGCGCGTCGCCGCCCTGCTGCTGGACCTGGCCGAGCGCACGGGCGCGCAAGCCCTGCTCGACGTGCCCATGACCCGCCAGGACATGGCCGACTATCTGGGCCTGACCATCGAGACCGTGTCGCGCACCTTCACCCAGTTCCAGCACGACGGCCTGATCGCCCTGCCGACCACCCGCAAGGTGCTGCTGAGGGACCGCGCGGCGCTGGAGGCGATGGTCGACTGAGCCAAGGTCACTCGAATCCATTGTCCCGCTGCGTTAGAACTCACGTACGGGGATATAGAAAATGCGCTTGATTAGTCTGGTTCTGGCAACGGTGGCTTTGGCTTCGAGCCCGGCGCCCGCACATGCCGAACCAACTGGCCGCTGGTGGGCGGGCTATGGCCATGGCGACTTTGAGTATGGAATCCGCAACGATAGCGCTGGCAGCGACACGATCTACATCGGATGCGGAGAGGGGCTGACTTACATCTCCTTCATCGTGGGCGGCGTTCAGCCCAAGGAAGGCGCAACGATTGTTGCGACCATCGGGGCCGACGAGTTCGAACTTCGGGCGGACAGTGCGGGCAATGTCCCAACAGCCTCACACGTCGACTCCGACAACTTTCACGCATTGTGGAAGGCGATCAGAGCCGGAAAGTTCATGCGTGTACGCCTGAACACCGGACAATCCACCTCTTTCACTTTGAAGGGCGCAGCCAAGGCGCTTCCTGCTCAGGCGTGTGAAACGGATTTCGAACGGTAGTTACGATTAGCTCGAGCTGACGTTCATCCACACCAAGGCCGTCTCGCCCGGCACCAGGATCTTGATGCCGCTGTCCTCGCCGTTGAACGGGTCGGGGCGGTTGGCGACCGGCTCGGCGCAGACGAAGTCGGCGCCCGGCGGCGAATAGACGTGCAGCCAGCGGCACTCCGGCGAGGCGGTCAGGGTGGTGCTGGCCCCGCCCGGAGCCGACAGGGTCGCGACGCCGTTCCAGCCCGTGTAGCAGTTGTCGATCAGGGACGAGACCGCGGTCGGCGCGCCGGCCGCCCAGTCCGAGCGCCAGGGTCCTTCGACCTTCGTGGTGGGCAGGCAGTCGTCGTCGATCAACCAGACGCCGGTCACGCCCGCCTGCAGGCGCTCGCCCTCGCGGGTCGGGAAATAGGGATGGAAGCCCAGGCCGACGGGCATCGGCTCGGTCCCGGTGTTGGTCACCGTCAAATCCTGGCGCAGGCCGTCGTCGCCGAGGGTGAAGCGCTGCTCGGCGCGATAGGCCCAGGGCCATTCGCCGGGCGCGTGGTCGAAGGCCAGCACGGCCTGCGTCTCGCTCGCCGAGACCACGCTCCACGCCCCGCGCCAGGCCTGGCCGTGCAGGGCGTGCGGATGGTCTCCCAGGTTCGGCGACAGGGCCACGTCGCGGCCGCCGAAGCTGAAGCGGCCATCGCGGATGCGGTTGCAGAACGGGACCAAGGCGAAGTTACCGGTGTCGAGCACCTCGGTCGCGCCGGCCGGCGCCGGCCGCAACACGTCGCGGCCGTCCCAGGTGAACCGGCCGACAGATCCGCCCAGGGCGGGCAACAGCTCGACGCGGGCGCGGGCGGTCTGCAGGACGACGGTCATGGGGGCCTCGATGGAGCAAGCTGACGCGGCCTGCCTACGCATATCGACCCGCCGAAACAAGCGCCCTTCCCCAACGTCGCCCTAGGCGCGGCCGGGCGCCCGTCGCATCATCGCGCCAACAAAAGGCGGAGCGGATGAACAGACCCCTGGACGGCGTGCGCATCGTGGCGGTCGAGCAGTACGCCGCCGGTCCCTACGGCACCCAGCTGCTGAGCGAGCTGGGCGCGCAGGTGATCAAGATCGAGGCTCCGTCCCTGGGCGGCGACATCAGCCGGGGCCTGGGTCCCTACTATCTGGGCGACGGCGACAGCCAGTTCTTCCAGACCTTCTCGCGCGGCAAGCAGTCGGTGGCCCTGGAGATCAAGACCCCCGACGGCCGGGCCGATTTCGAGCGGCTGGTGGCCGGCGCCGACGCCGTGGTCAACAACCTGCGCGGCGACCAACCGGAGAAGCTCCGGATCGCCTATGAGGACCTGAAGGCCATCAATCCCGCCGTCGTCTGCGCCCATCTGTCCGCCTACGGACGAGGCAACAGCCGCGAGGCCTGGCCGGGCTACGACTATCTGATGCAGGCCGAGGCGGGGTTCATGACCCTGACCGGAGAGCCCGACGGACCGCCGGTGCGCTTCGGCCTGTCGATGGTCGACTTCATGACCGGTTCGGTGTGGGCGTTGGGCATCGTCTCAGCGATCCTCGGGGCGCGGGCCGGCGGCAAGGGCTGCGACGTCGACGTCTCGCTGTTCGACGTCGCCCTGCACCAGACCTCGTATCCGGCGGTGTGGGCGATGAACGAGGGCCACCAGGTCGGCCGGCCGCCCCGTGGGGCGCACCCGTCGATCAGCCCCTCGCAACGGGTGAAGACCAAGGACGGCTGGGGCATGCTCATGTGCCAGACCCAGCGGTTCTGGGAGGTCTGGTGCGGCCTAGTCGGCCGGCCCGAGCTGAAGGCCGATCCCCGCTTTGTCGACATGCCCGCCCGCCGCGCCAATCTCGACGCCCTGACCCCGATCCTCGACGCGGTGATGGAGCAGCGGACCGGCGCGGCGTGGATGGCCTATCTGGGCGGCCGCGTGCCCTTCTCGCCGATCACCGACCTGGCGGACGCGCTGGACAATCCGTTCGTGGCCGAGGTGGCCATGCGCGACCGCATCGACCATCCGGCCCGGCCCCAGGGCCTGGACATGCTGGCCTGCCCGATCAAGGTCGACGGCCGGAGGATGCCCGCCGCCCGCGCCCCGGCGATGGGCGAGCACAACGATCTGCTGCTGGGACGCCCGGAAAAGCGGGAAGGGGCATGAAGCTCGACGGCGTCAAGGTCCTGGACCTCTCCCTGTTCCTGCCCGGGCCGATGCTGACCCTGATGATGGCCGACCACGGGGCCGACGTGATCAAGGTCGAGCCGGTCGGCGAAGGCGAGCCAAGCCGCCATATCGGTCTCTCCACGAACGGCCAGACGGTCTGGTTCCGCAACACCCATCGCGGCAAGCGCTCGGTGCAGCTGGACCTGAAGTCGGCCGAGGGCCAGGCCGCGTTCTGGGCCCTGGCCAGCGAGGCCGACGTGCTGGTCGAGGCCTTCCGCCCCGGCGTGGTCGACCGGCTGGGCGTCGGCTACGAGGCGGTGAAGGCGGTCAATCCGGGGATCGTCTACTGCTCGATCAGCGCCTTCGGCCAGACAGGCCCCTATCGCGACCGCCCGGCCCACGACCTGGCCGTCGAGGCCCTGGCCGGGTTGGTGGCCCTGAACGAGGGCCAGGACGGCAAGCCGGCCATGCCCGGCCTGATGGCCGCCGACGCCCTGGCCTGCCTGACCGCCCTGTCGGGGGTGCTGATGGCGCTCTATCGCCGGACCCAGACGGGCCAGGGCGACCACCTGGACGTCGCCATGCTCGACAGCCTGATGGCCTGGACGCCCAACGCCACCGGCCCGGTGTTCGCCGAGAGCCGCGCCAACGTCCCCAAGGCCGAGCGCTCCTGGGGCGGGGCGGCGATGTTCAACCTCTACGAATGCGCCGACGGCCGCTGGATCGTGCTGGGCGGATCGGAGGTGAAGTTCGCCGCCAACCTGCTGGAGGCGCTGGGACGCCCTGACCTGCTGGACTACGCCAAGCTGCCGCCGGGCCCGGGGCAGGAGCCGCTGCGGGCCTTCTTCCGCGAGACCTTCCGTACACGGACCCAGACGGAATGGGAAACCTGGTTCGAAGGCCGCGACGTCTGTTTCGCCCCGGTGCGCAGCCTGAAGGCCGCCTTCGACGATCCGGCCGTGGCGGCGCGTGGGATGATCTCCCGCGACGCGGAGGGCGCCGCCGTGGTCGGCACGCCGCTGATGTTCCGCGAGGAGCCGGGACGCGTGGAGCCCAAGACGCCGGGGTTGGACGAGCACGCCGGCCAGGGGTGGCGGCGCAAGCCATGACAAGGCTGTCATGACCAGTAGCGCTTCGGCGGAACGCGGGGCACAACAACGGGGCCGAAGATTCGGACCTCAGGAGCTCCGCCCGTGAACAACGCCTTCCAGATGACCCGTCGCGGCGCGGCCGCCTCGATCTTCGCCCTCGCCGCCGCTCCGTCTCTGGCCAGGGCCGCGATGCAGTCCTACCCCGTGGCCGGCAAGGTCGAGCGCCTTGACCCGGCCCTGGACGCCCTGATCGACGTCGACGCGCCGGTCGAGCAGGTGCTGGACGGCTTCACCTGGAGCGAGGGACCGGTCTGGGTCGGCGGCAAGGACGGCTTCCTGCTGGTCTCCGACGTGCCGGCCAACAAGATCATGCGCTGGTCCCCGGCCGCTGGCGGATCGGTCTGGCTGACGCCCTCGGGCTATGCGGGTCCGGAGACGGGCAGCCTGCGAGAGGCCGGCTCGAACGGCCTGATCCTGGCCCGCGGCGGCCTGGTGATCGGCGACAGCGGCAACCGCTGCGTCTCGCGGATCGACCTGAAGACCCAGAAGAAGACGGTGCTGGCGTCCAGCTTCGAGGGCAAGCGCCTCAACAGCCCCAACGACTTGGTGCTGGCCCGCGACGGCGCGATCTATTTCACCGATCCGCCCTGGGGCCTGAAGGGCGACTGGAGCTCGCCCTACCGCCAGACCGACTATTCGGGCGTCTACCGCCTGGGGACCGACAATGTCGTGACCCTGATCGACAAGACGATCGAGCCGAACGGCATCGGCCTGTCGCCCGACGGCAAGACCCTCTACGCCACCGACCGCAAGTCGGGCTGGGTGGCGTGGGACCTGGACGCCAAGGGCGCCCCGACCGCCCGCCGGCAGTTCGTCGACCGCGCGAGCAGCGGCATAGACGGCGGCGACGGCCTGAAGGTCGATCGCGGCGGCAACCTGTGGGCCTCCGGCAAGGACGGGATCTCGATCTTCACCCCGACCGGCAAGCGCGTCGGGATCATCCGCGCCGACGACGTGATCTCCAACTGCGAGCTGGCCGCCGACGGCCACCTCTACATGTCGTCCAACCACCGGGTGATCCGGGTCAAGGTGAAGGCCAGGAAGCTGACCGTCTGAGCCCATCGTCTCCAGACAAACCTGATCCGCACTAATGTAAAATCCACGGGCGAATTGAGAATTCTCCCGATTGGTTCGCGGCGCTTCCACGAGCAGCTTGACGGGTACACGCGGAGAGACCCCATGGCCCGATCGTCCACGAAGTGCTGCTTCCTGACGTCGGGGGCGGCGGTCGGAGCAGCCTTCGTCGCCTTCGCCTCATCCGCTCACGCCCAGAACATCGAGGACCGCTACTGGCTGGAGGCCCAGGCCTTCTGGCCGGACATCGACACCACGGTCAGGGTCGAGGGCAACGGCGGCGTGATCGGCACTGAGATCGACCTGGAATCCGATCTCAAGCTGAAGGATCGCAAGTCCCTTCCGGCCTTCTTCGCCGGCGCCCGGTTCGGCGACCACTGGTCGATCATCGGCGAGTACTACGCCCTCAACCGCAGCGCCTCGGCCAGCGCCAACCGGGACATCGTCTTCGACGACGTCACCTTCCCGGCCGGGGCGACCATCTCCAGCGAGTTCGACACAGACGTCTATCGCCTGGCGGTCGGCTATTCCTTCATCCGCAACGACAAGGCCGATCTGGGCGTGGCGCTCGGCCTGCACGCCACGCAGTTCTCGGTCGCGCTGGAAGGACAGGGCCACGTTGGCTCCGCCGCGGTCCAGACCCAGAACCGCAAGCGCGACGCCCTCGCGCCCCTGCCGACGGTGGGTCTGTACGGCGCCTACCAGGTGACCCCCAGGCTGTCGCTGGGCGGCCGGGTCGACTACCTGTCGCTGAAGGTGTCGGACTACGACGGCCGCCTGATCAACGCCGAGGCCCGGGCCTCGTACCGCCTGTTCAAGAACGTCGGGGTCGGCGTGATGTACCGCTATGTCGACTACGAGCTGGACATCGAGAAGGACCGCTGGAACGGTGAGGTGGCCTACCAGTTCAAGGGCCCCGCCATCTTCCTGCAGGCCGCCTTCTAGCCGCCCGTCCTAGCGTCCCGGCTCGGTCATGGCCGGCGGATCGCTGGCCGGAAAGCTGTCCTCCAGCGCCTCGTCCAGCTTGGCCTCCCGCTTGGCCCGCAGGCGTTCGTTGAGCGCCACGCTGGCCTCCATGCGGGCCAATTGCTCGGGAGTCGCCGGTCCCTGGTGGCGCGACTTCCAGTCGGACTGCGGCATGCCGTAGATCGCCTCGCGGGCCTGGTCCCGGCTCAGCGCGCCCTCCGAGGCCTCGCTCACCCAGTCCCCCAGGCAGTTGCGGCAAAACCCCGCCACGCCCATCAGGTCGACGTTCTGGACGTCGGTCCGCAGGCGCAGATGCTCGACCAGCCTGTGGAAGGCGACGGCGGCGAGACGGTCGTCGATCGGTGTGGTCATGGCGGCTCGCCCGGGATTTGTCCTGCACCACCATTTGGCGGCTCACGACCCGATCGGCAACACCCGGGACATGCGCACGGGCCTGTATCAAGCGTGGGGTGACCGTCGAGCTGTCCATGGCAGTAGGCCGCGTCGCAGGTGCGGGCCGCAAGATCCATCATCGTCACATTGGGCTTGGCCGCGAGTTGGGTCAGGACGCCGCCGTAGGCCGCGCGGGAGGCGTCGAACGTCTCACGGGGGATCCGCGGGTCGAAGGGCTGGTGGAACATCCGGGCGCGGGCGGCCGGGTGACCTCCGAAGCTGAACGAGTCGGCCGTGGACGTGGTCACCAGGAAGCGCCGGTCGGGATATCGGTCGATCAGCGCGTTCAGGCCGCGCGACATCGCGACATCGCCCGCGATGCGACGACCTTGGGCGTCGATATAGTCGTCCGTCACCGTCGCCGCCTTCCAGTAGACGACCACGATGACCTCGCGGACCTCCGGATGGGTGTCGAGCAGCTTCACGACCAGAGGGTTGAGGTAGGCGTACTTCTCCGGCTCGCCGCGTTTGCGATAGCCCAGGACCGGCCGATAGCCGGTCGCCGAGATCTGATAGCCGGATTGGCCGACACCGGCGCCCGCCTCGAACGCGGCGGCGGCCATCGCGTCGGCATGGCTGTCGCCGACCACCAGGAAGGTCGGCGCGACGCCGGGCGCGCCGAGGACGCAAAGCGTGTCGACCGTCCGCTTCTTGTCGAAAGCGAACCCGCAGTCACGGCGCGGGCCCTGGTGCGTGGCCTTTTCCGAAAACCGGACGATCTCCGGCGAAATCCGTCCGGCGAAGCCGCCGGCTTTGGCCAGGACGGCGCCCGTGCACGCCGCGACGGCAAGGGCGGCCGCGCCGACGATCAGGGCTCCACGAGGAGAGCCGCCCGGCTTGGCGTGGCGCAGCGGCTGCTCGACAAAACGCCAGGTGAGATAGGCCAGGGCAAACGAAAGCGCGACGACCGCGGCCATCAGACCGGGGTTCGGTTCGATGAAATAGTACTTCGTGAAGACGATCAGCGGCCAGTGCCACAGGTAGAGCGAGAAGCTGATCAGGCCGATCCACCGCAGGGGCGCGGCGGCCAGAAGGCGACCGACCAGCGTTTGCGTCGACGCGCTTCCCGCATGGATGATCATCGCGGCCCCGGCCACCGGCGCGATCGCCGCCCAGCCCGGAAAGGGCGTGGTCTCGTTGAACAGCAAGATGCTCGCGACGATGGCGATCAGGCCCAGCGCCGAGACGATCTCGGCGTGCAGGCGACGTGTCAGCGGCGGCACGACGCCGATGGCCAGCAGCGTCCCGGCGAGCAGCTCCCAGGCCCGCGCGGGCAGGAGGTAGAAGGCCGCGATGCTGTAGTGGTCGGTCGCGTAGATCGACAGGGCCAGCGACAGGACAAGTCCGACGACGACGACGGGCTTGAGGAATCGCCAGCCGCGAAGGCGGCTGACGGCGAGCAAGAGCAGGGGAAAGACGACGTAGAACTGTTCTTCCACGCCCAGGGACCAGGTGTGCAGAAGGGGCTTCAGGTCCGACTTGTTCGCGAAATAGTCGCCGCTTTCGAGCCAGAACAGGACGTTCGAGCCCGAGAGCGCGGCCGCCACGAGACTATCGCCAAATCGCGCCAGATCCTCCGGCAGCAACAGGGCGAAAGAGGCCAGGCAGGTGATCGCGGCGACGAAGAGGAACGCCGGCAGGATGCGCCGGACACGGCGCTCGTAGAACCGCGCGAGGCTGAAGCGGTTCTCCCCGATCTCCGTGGCGATGATCTGCGAGATCAGGAAGCCGGAAATGACGAAGAACACATCCACGCCCACGAAGCCGCCGGAAATCCCCGACATGCCGGCGTGGAACAGAACGACCGGGACCACGGCCAGTGCTCGAAGCCCGTCGATGTCGGGGCGATACTTCACCTTCTGCTTCCGGTCGCCAGGCTCCGCCGACGTTAGCTCCGGCAGTACGGCGCCCCCCCAGTCCATTCGCATAGTCGTCTATCCCCCGAGCTTCCCGATATTGTGCGTCGCACAAGTCAAGCTTCGACGCCAGCAGCGCGCCGCCCGATCTCTCAATATTCCGAGATTTAGATCCATGACGTGAGCCGGCGGCGAAAAGCTGATCTCCGCCTTTGCACAAAAGGAAGACATTCCCTTTTGGGGCGAGCCGATCTATTGAAGTCCAGGACGACAAAGGCGGGCGCCTGTACAACCTAGGATCTACTCTCCATCCGGCGATCGGGACAATCTAGACCACCCAGATCAACGCGACCGACGCCGAAAGTCACCGCGTGGACACGCTGTCCGCCGCCGAGATCAAGATCATGGGAAAAGGGACCGAACCGCTTCGGACATCGGCCGCTGCAGGCGGCGACCGGTCTGCAATTCTGGAGGTTCTCGGCTCTAGACCGAAATGGCGCGCCCGGAACGATTCGAACGTCCGACCCTCAGATTCGTAGTCTGATGCTCTATCCAGCTGAGCTACGGGCGCGCACTGCCTTTCGGCGAGGCGGGGGAGATAGCCCGGACCATCCAGGGACGCAAGCGCCTTTTGATGCAGAACGCGCGAAGTTTGTGGAGAAGGGCTTCCAGGCCTTGACCCGCAAGGCTCCGCTCCCTTCTTGAAAGGAACGACCTTGGCCGCGCGGGGATCGCCACGGCGCGCTCCCCGTTTCCGTGACCAGGGCTCATGTGACCAGAGTCCCTCGACGAAAGTTCGCCATGCGCCTGATTACCCCGCTGCTCATCGCCCTGCTCGCCGGCTGCGCGCCGCTCTCGGCCGAGGCCCGGCCGCCCGCGGCGGCTCCAGCCCCCGCCTCGGCGCCGGCCTACAAGCCCAGCGGCATGGTGGCGGCGGCCAATCCCCTGGCGGTCGAGGCGGGCCTGCGGGTGTTGCGCGACGGCGGCACGGCGGTGGATGCGGCGGTGGCGGTGCAGTCCGTGCTGAGCCTGGTCGAGCCGCAGAGCTCGGGCCTGGGCGGCGGCGCGTTCATGGTCTTCTACGACGCCAAGACCGGCAAGGTGACCGCCTATGACGGTCGCGAGAAGGCGCCGCAGGGAGCCACCCCGCAGCTGTTCCTGGGTCCCGACGGCAAGCCGCTGAACTTCGTGACCGCCGTGCTGTCGGGCCGCTCGACCGGCGTGCCGGGAGCCGTGGGCATGCTGGCCCAGGCCCAGAAGGAGCACGGCAAGGCCGCCTGGAACACGCTGTTCAAGGACGCCGAGGGCCTGGCCGACAACGGCTTCACCGTCAGTCCGCGCTTGGCCGGCATGATCAACAGCCCGCGCATCCCGCAGAACACCGCGCCGGACGTGATCGCCTATTTCACCAAGCCGAACGGCCAGCGCTACCAGGCCGGCGACACCCTGAAGAACCCCGCCTACGCCGCCACCCTGCGCGACCTGGCCGCCAAGGGCTCCAGCGCCCTCTACGAGGGTCCGCTGGCCCAGAAGATCGTCGACCGGCTGCACCAGGGCGACCTGCCCTCCAGCATGACCCTGGCCGACCTGAAGGCCTACAAGCCGCGCTCGGCCGACGCCCTGTGCCGGCCGTGGAAGGTCTACACCGTCTGCGTGCCCAATCCGCAGTCGAGCGGCGTGTCGGTGATCCAGGCGCTGATGATGCTGGAGCACACCGACATCGCCAAGCGCGGGCCGACCGACCCGGTGGCCTGGACGCTGCTCGCCGAGGCCGAGCGCGTGATGTACGCCGACCGCGACCGCTATGTCGGCGATCCGTCGTTCGTGAAGGTGCCCGTCGAGGGCCTGCTGGATCCGGCCTATGTCGCCGAGCGCGCCAAGCTGATCGGCGAGACCGCAGGTCCGGCCCCGAGCTTCGGCCAGCCCAAGGGCGCGCCGGCCGTCGGCCCCGACAAGACCCAGGAGCCCGCGGGCACGACCCACATGGTCATCGTCGATCCGATGGGCAACGTGGTGTCGATGACCACCACGGTCGAGAGCGTGTTCGGCTCGGGCCGGATGGTCGGCGGCTTCTTCCTCAACAACCAGCTGACCGACTTCAACTTCGCGCCCAACGACCCGGACGGCGTCCCCGGCGCCAACGCGGTGGCCGGCGGCAAGCGGCCACGCTCGTCGATGGTGCCGATCGTCGTGCTCGACAAGGACGGCAAGTTCCTGGCCGCCGTGGGCTCGCCCGGCGGCTCGGCGATCCTGTCCTACAATCTGAAAGCCATGGTCGGGGTGTTCGACTGGGGCCTGACCATGCAGCAGGCGATCAACCTGCCCAACCTGGTGGCGCGCGGCGACAGCTTCTCGGCCGACGTCGAGAAGTTCGGACCGGAGATGACCGCGGCGCTGCAGGCGCGCGGCGTGGCGATCAGGACCGGCCAGAACGAGACCTCGGGCCTGCACGGCGTGATCGTGCGGCCGGGCGGCGTGCTGGAAGGCGGGGCCGATCCCCGGCGCGAGGGGGTTGCGAAGGGGCTGTAGAGACGCCCTTCCCTCCCCTCGTGGGGAGGGAAACCAGGAACTAGGGCTTCGACCGGGCCTTGGGCTTCGCCGGTTCGGGCGGGGCTTCCGGCAGCGGTTCGGGAGTTCCCGTCAGGGTCAGGTCGAACACCGAACCGCCCGGACCTGTCTCGACCAGGGCCAGGTCGCCGCCGTGGCCCTGGGCCAGCTCGCGGGCGATGGCCAGGCCCAGACCCGTGCCGCCGCGCCGCACTGAACCCACGAACGGCTGGAAGAGGTTGTTGCGCGCCTTCTCCGGCACGCCCGGACCATCGTCGGACAGCCGCAGGACGCTCATGCCCTCGACCCGGCGCAGTTCGACGAACACCCGGCCCTTGCCGCCCCGGTCGGGCGCGCCCTCGATCGCCTCGCGGGCGTTGCGCAGCAGGTTCGTCAGGATGCGGTGCAGCTGGTCCGGATCGGCGACCACCTGCTCGCGGTTGTCGATCACGGTCTCCAGAGCCACGCCGGAGGGCTGCAGGCCGGAGTCCTCGGCGGCCATGTCCAGGGCCGCGCGCAACGGCGTGGTGCGCAGGGCCGGGGCCGGCTCCTTGGACTTGCCATAGGCCATGACGTCGCTGGCCAGGGTGATGGCGCGGTCGAGGGCCCGTTCGAGGCGCGGCAGGGCCTGGGCCACCTTGGGGTCGCCCAGGGCGGCCAGGCGGTCGGACGCCATCTGGGCGCTGGTCAGCATGTTGCGCAGGTCGTGATTGATCTTGGCCACCGCCTCGCCCAGGGCGGCCAGGCGGGCCTTGGCCTGCAGGGCGGTGATCAGGTCGGACTGCATCATGTCGAGCTCGCGCTCCGCCCGGCCGATCTCGTCACGGCGCCGCGAGACCACGACCCGGGCGGCCGGATCCTCGGGATCGGCGCGGAACCGCTCCATGGCCTGGGTGATGCGCTGCATGGGGCGCACCAGCAGGAAGTTCAGCGACAGATAGATCAGCCCTCCGGCCAGGCCGGCGACGAACAGCGTCACCCCGGCCAGCCGCCCCAGGGTGGCGACCAACTGCGCCTTCAGGGGGGCGTCGGGCAGGACGATCTCGACGAACTCGGCCTCCTGGCGGAAGCGCGGCTCGGCCATCACCCGCACCATGCTGCCGGGCGCGCTCTTCAGGGTGAAGAACGGGGCGGCCAGCCAGGAGCCGGAGTTCTGCCGGCGCAGGTCGACCAGATAGGGCGTCTTGATCCGCAGGCCGCGCGGCTCGGCGGGCAGGACGAGGCGACGGGCGCCGTCGACCTCCAGGGCCACGATCACCACCCCGGCCTGGTCCAGAAGCTGCTGGGAGACCTTGTCGGTCACCCGGCGCTCGGGATCGGCGTCGGCGATGGTCGAGGCCAGTTCGGCGGCCCGCACGCGGTCCAGCAGCCACTGCTTCTCGAAGTCGGCCAGGGCGGGGGGCAGGATCAGGGCGCCGGCGATGGCCACGAACAGGGCGGTCAGCAGCAGCAGACGCGCCGACAGGCCTCCAGGCCACGGGAAGCGACGCCCTGGCTTGGCATTTTCCGGAACGGACGGCGTGACCGGCTCGGTCATCTGTCTGGGTTACTTCAGGTCTGGGGCTTCGGCAACGCGTCGGCGTCGCCAATAGCGCCACAGGGGCGGCAACAGGGCCAGCCCGCCCATCGCCGCGATCGGCAGATAGATGCGCGGCGAGAACAGGGTGTGCATCGTCACCGGCTCGCCGCTGGCGAAGATGTGGCCCAGGCCCGCGCCGATGCCGGCATAGACGAACGAGCTGGGCACCATCCCCAGGAACGAGGCCAGGAGATAGGTGCGCACCGGAATGTTCATCAGGCCCGAGGCGACATTGACCAGCAGCAGCGGGAAGGCCGGGATCAGCCGCAGGGTCAGCAGGTAGGAGAAGGCGTCGGCCTTGAACCCCTCCTCGACCCGCGCCAGCAAGGCGCCGGGCTTCCTGCGCAGGAAGTCGCCGAAGGCCGTCCGGCAGACCAGATAGACCACGGTCGAGCCGCCGGTCGCGCCGGTCACCGCCGCCGCCCCGCCGCCGATCGGTCCGAACAGGAAACCACCGGTCAGGGACAGGATCAGGGCGCCCGGCAGCGAGATCGACACCGTGGCCACGTAGATCAGGATGTAGATCACCGCCGTCTTCAGCGGATTGGCCGCGGCGTAGGTCTGCAGGGCCTGGCCCTGGGCCTGCAGGGTTTCCAGGTTGAGCCGCCCCGCCAGGCCGGTGGTCAGGGCCACGACCAGCAGGATCAGCAAGGCGGCCAGCGGTCCGAAACGGCGCAGCCAGGCCAGGGTGGTGTCGGGCGTCATCCCGCGCCGACCGCGTCGGTCACCGAGGCGAAGCCCTCGGCGCGCAGTCGGGCGGCCAGGTCGGTCTTGATCCGCTGGACCAGGCCCGGCCCGCCATAGACCAAGGCCGAATAGAGCTGCACCGCGCAGGCCCCGGCGCGGATCTTGGCCAGGGCGTCGGCGCCCGTGGCGATCCCGCCCGCGCCGATCAGCGCCAGGTGGCTGTGGTTGGCCGCATGGAAGCGGGCCAGCATGGCCGTGGAGGCGGTCAGCAGCGGCCTGCCGGAAAGGCCGCCGCTCTCGCCCTTCTGGGGCGAGGTCAGGTCGTCGGGCCGGGCGATGGTGGTGTTGCTGACGATGATGCCGTTCAGGCCGTTGGCCGCGACCGTCTCGACGATGGCCTCGACCTCGCCGTCCTCCAGGTCGGGCGCGACCTTCAGGAAGATCGGATAGTCGACCGTGCCGGCCGCCTTCAGCAGGCCCCGCGCCTCGGCGATCTTGCCCAGCAGGTCCTCCAGCGCGGCCTTGGTCTGCAGGGCGCGCAGGCCAGGCGTGTTGGGCGAGGAGATGTTGACGGTGAAATAGTCCGACAGGCCCCACAGCCGCGTCAGGCCGGTGACATAGTCGGCGATGCGGTCGGTCGCGTCCTTGTTGGCCCCGATATTGGCGCCGACGATGGGCTGACGCCCTCCGGAGCCCCGGCGGGTCTTCAGGGCCGACAGGCGGGCGGCGAAAGGCTCCAGCCCCTCGTTGTTGAAGCCCATGCGGTTGATCACCGCCTGGTCTTCGGTCAGCCGGAACAGGCGCGGGCGCGGATTGCCGTCCTGGGCCAGAGGCGTGACCGTGCCGCACTCCACGAAGCCGAAACCGGCCTGGGACATGGCGGCGGGAACCTCGGCGTTCTTGTCGAAGCCGGCGGCCAGGCCCACGCAGTTGGACAGCGGCAGGTGGGCGATCGTACAGGCCAGGATCGGGTCGTCGACGTCGGTCTGGCGCGGCCCCAGGCCCATCTTCAGGCCCTTGATCGCCCAGCCGTGGGCGTCCTCGGGATCCAGCGCGTGCAGGGCGCGTGCGGCGATGTCGTGAAGGCTCATGCCGGCAGCTCGCCCAGCATCGGCACGCCGTCGGCGTCGAGCTCGAGCGCCCGCTCGGCGATCACCTCGTCGACCTTCAGGTCGCGGAACAGATGCGGGAACAAGGCCCCGTCGCGCGAAGCCTCCCATTTCAGGGCCTCGCCCAGGTCATCGGCCTCGACGGTCAGCAGCATCAGGCTGGCCTGGCCCTTGAAGTACAGCTGGGCCGTCCGTTGGGCGGTGTCGTGGCCGGAGAAGTGGATGAAGCCGTCGGCCAGGTCGACCGCCGAGCCGGCGAAGGCTCCGGCGGCGCGGGCGGCGTCCCACTCGGCCTTGGGAAGGATCTTGTAGATCTTGCTCATTCGCCGCCGTGTCCGCCGTTTTCCGATGCATAGAACAGGTGGCTCAAGGTCGGGGCTCCATCGGCGTCGATCGCAAACACCGCGACGGTCGCGGTGGGGAACTTGCCGCGCAACTGGGCCAGCTTGGCGGGATCGGCCGGACCGCCCATGGCCAGGCGCAGGGCCAGCTCGTGGAGTCCGGGATTGTGGCCCACGACCATGACGGTTCCGCTGTCGGGCGCGTCCTCGCGAATCGCCGCCAGCACGTCCTGCGCCTCGGCGTGATAGAGGTCGCGGCGGGTTTCGACGCGCGTCTTGGGGAAGGCCGGGGCCGCAGCCTCCCAGGTCTCGCGGGTGCGGCGGGCCGAGGAGACCAGGGCCAGATCCGGCGACAGGTCGGCCTTGGCCAGCACCTTGCCCATCAAGGCGGCGTCGTTCTGGCCGCGCGGCGCCAGGGCGCGCTCGAAATCGCCGCCCGAAGCGGCGTGCTGCTCGGCCTTGCCGTGGCGCATGAGGATCAGTCGGTCCATGATCCTCCATAGCCTTCACCGGAGCGCTCCGGAAGCGCGCGGTTGACACAGAAGTCGCCAAGCGGTCCAAGGCGGGCATGGCAAATCTCGATTTCGCCGGGGCTGTGCTTTCGGAGGGCGGAACCTGGCGGTTCCCGGCCCATCAACCTTTGCGGCTCGACTCCGGCGCGACCCTGGAAAATCTGGAGATCGCGTACCGCACCTGGGGCACGCTGAACGAGGACGGGACCAACGCCGTCCTGATCTGCCACGCCCTGAGCCTGGACCAGCACGTGGCCGGAACCCACCCCGTCAGCGGCAAGGCCGGCTGGTGGACGCGCCTGGTCGGCCCCGGCCAGCCGGTCGATCCGGCCCGGCATTTCGTCATCTGCTCCAACGTGATCGGCGGCTGCTCGGGCTCGACCGGTCCCGCCTCGATCAATCCCGCCACCGGCAAGCCCTACGGCCTGAGTTTCCCGGTGATCACCGTCGCCGACATGGTGCGGGCCCAGGCCATGCTGGTCGAGGCGCTGGGCGTGGAGAGCCTGCTGGCCGTGATCGGCGGCTCCATGGGCGGCATGCAGGTCCAGCAGTGGGCGGCCGACTATCCGGACAAGATGTTCAGCGCGGTGATCGTGGCTTCGGCCTCGCGCCACTCGGCCCAGAACATCGCCTTCCACGAGGTGGGCCGCCAGGCGATCATGGCCGACCCCGACTGGAAGGCCGGGGCCTACGCCCAGGGCAAGTCGCGTCCGGAAAAGGGCCTGGCCGTCGCGCGGATGGCCGCCCACATCACCTATCTGTCCGAGCCGGCCCTGCAGCGGAAGTTCGGCCGCGAACTGCAACGCGACGGCCTGTCGTGGGGCTTCGACGCCGACTTCCAGGTCGAGAGCTACCTGCGCCACCAGGGGGCCAGTTTCGTCGACCGCTTCGACGCCAACTCGTACCTCTACATCACCCGGGCGATGGACTATTTCGACCTGGCCGCCAGCCATGGCGGGGTGCTGGCCCGAGCCTTCGCCGGCGCGCGCAACGTGCGCTTCTGCGTGCTGTCGTTCACCAGCGACTGGCTGTACCCGACCGCCGAGAACCGCCACATCGTCCGCGCCCTGACCGCCGCCGGCTGCCGCGCGGCTTTCGTCGAGATCGAGAGCGACAAGGGCCATGACGCCTTCCTGCTGGACGAGCCGGTGATGGATGCGGCGCTGCAAGGCTTCCTCAGCTCGGTGGAACGGGAGCGGGGGCTCTCTAAATGATCCGCGAAGACTTCAAGGAGATCCTGCGCCTCGTCCGCCCAGGCTCCCGCGTGCTGGACGTCGGCTGCGGCGAGGGCGTGCTGCTGGACCTGCTGACCCAGGAAAAGCAGGTCGACGGCCGCGGGCTGGAGATCAGCGCCGCCGGCGTGGCCGCCTGCATGTCGCGCGGCCTGTCGGTAGTGCAGGGCGACGCGGACCAGGACCTGGACCACTTCCCCGACCGCACCTTCGACTACGCGGTGCTGTCCCAGACCCTGCAGGCCACACGCCGGCCGCGCCACGTGCTGGACGAGCTGCTGCGGATCGCCGACCGGGCCGTGGTGTCGTTCCCCAACTTCGGCCACTGGCGGGTGCGCTGGTCGCTGCTGCATCGCGGACGGATGCCCGAGACCGAGGCCCTGCCCCTGCCGTGGTGGGCGACGCCCAACATCCACCTGTGCACCCTGGCCGACTTCCTGGCCCTGACCGAGGACCTCGATGTCCGCATCGACGCCTGCGCCGCCTTCGCGGGCAACGGCCCGGCCCGGCAGATCGACCCGACCAGGACCCTCGAGAACTGGCGGGCGGAAACCTGCCTGTTCATGCTCAGCCGCAACCCCGCGCCCGCCGGCGCCGCGTCGGCGGCGGAACCTCCAGCCCCCTCAGGCGATCTCTTCGACGGATGAAGCTTCGTCTCATGACCTACAATGTCCACCGTTGCGTGGGCACGGATCGCAAGCTCGACGTCGAGCGTGTGGCCGAGGTCATCGCTGCGGAAAACGCCGACGTGGTCGCGCTCCAGGAACTGGACGTCCGCCGGGCCCGCACCAAGGGCGTGGACCAGGCCCACCGCCTGGCCGAACTGCTGAAGATGCGCTCGCACTTCCATCCGGCCATGGCCGTCGAGGAAGAGCTCTACGGCGACGCCATCCTGACCGCCCTGCCGGAGAAGAAGGTCAAGGCCGGCGGCCTGCCGCTGTATCCGCTGATCCCCGGCCTGGAGCCGCGCGGCGCGATCTGGATCACGGTCGACGTCGGCGGCACCCCGGTGCAGATCATCAACACCCACCTTGGCCTGGTGCCCCAGGAGCAGAAGCGCCAGGCCGCCGCCCTGCTGGGCGAGGGCTGGATCACCCACGACGCCTGGAAGGCTCCGGGCATCCTGCTGGGCGACTTCAACGCCACGCCCTATTCGGCCACCTATCGCCTGCTGAAGGCCGCCCTGCGCGACGCCCAGGCCCCGACCGCGACGTGGCGCCAGGCCCCGACAGCGACCTTTCCGTCGAACTTCCCGTTCATGCGCATCGACCACGTGTTCCTGACCAAGGGCGTGGAAACGGTCGGGGTGCGCTCACCCTACGGCGCCCTGGCGCGAACCGCCTCGGACCACCTGCCGCTGGTGATCGACCTGGAGATCAGTCCAGCAGGTGATCCGGCAGCACCGGCGACTGATGATCGTCCATCAGACGGTGCAGCTCGCGCTTGAGTCGCTTGCGGCGGCCCCAGGGCCGCCAGGCGTCGGTCGGCGAGATGGCGTCGCCCAGGCTCCAGTCGGCGATGAACTGCTGCACGCCGGTCAGCGACTTGATCGGCACCGGCGCCAGGCGGCGCGGCAGGCCGCCCCTGCGATCCAGTTCGTTGATCGTCGCCGCCAAGCCGCCCAAGCGGTCATAGGTCTCGAGCACGTGCTCGGTCTCGTGATCGAGGAAGTGGCCGATCAGCCGGCCCAGGAAGGCGCGTATGGCGGCTCGGCTGGTGTCGTCGGTTCCCTCGAAGGCGATGTCGCACTCGGTGTCCAGGCCGATCGAGCGGTTGTTCAGGTTCGCCGACCCCAGCCGCAGCATGCGATCGTCCATGATCGCCACCTTGGAGTGGACGATGATCGCCGCGCCCTTGGGCGTGCGGGCGCTGAAGGCCGAGAAGCGGCCGTGGACGTCGGTCTCGCGCAGGCGGTTGATCGCCGAGGTGCGGGCGCTGTCCATGGTCATCTGGTCGAAATAGCTGGGGCTGTGGGCCGGGCCGACCGTCACCACCTCGGGACCGTCCGGCTCGGCCAGGCGGTCGGCCAGGGCTTCGACGATGATCGGCGAGGTCAGGTACTGGTTCTCCAGATAGATCAGCCGCTTGGCCGCCTTGATGCTGGCCAGGTGCATCAGCATCGACTCGTTGATCTCGGGATCGCTCTTCCAGGCCGGCTGGGTGCGGCAGATCGCGACGGGGACGTTGCGCAGGTCGGGGACCAGGTGGTCCGGCCAGGGCGTCTCCTCGGCCTTCTCCGAGCGCTCAAGCGCCTCGCCGGTCGACCGCTGCCAGCGGGCGATGAACAGGTCGCCCAGGGCCTCGGCGGCCTTGCCGTCGACCAGGGCCGCCACTTCGTGCCGAGCCGGATAGTGGTGGCCGGTCGGCAGGCGACGGCGCGGATCGTTGTCCAGGTGCTGGGTGGTGTCCCAGCGGTCGACGCCGATGTCGCCGCCGCTGACCAGGGCCACGCTGCCGTCGACCACGACCACCTTCTGGTGATGGCAGGCGCTGGCCGGCAGGGTGTTGTCCAGGTGGTATTTGACCCGCGAGCCGGTGAAGAACACCTGGCCGCGATGCGGGCCGAACAGCTGCGAGGCTGCGATCGGGAACGGCATGTCCCAGACCAGGATCCGCACGTCGAGCCCGGGGTTCAGCGCCGCCTGGCGACGCAGCAGCAGGCCGATGCGGTCGACATGGGCCGGGTCGCGGCTCTTGCGCACCCGGTCGGGGTCCAGCCGGGTCAGCGGATCGAACACCCAGGCCAGGATCCAGATCGACTTCCGGGCCGACAGCAGAATGGACTTCAGGGCGTCGAACGCCTCGTCGTTGTCGATAAACAGCGCCAGCCGGTCGGCCTGCTCCACGCGCCAGCAGGTGGCGCCCGGACGGAGAAGCGAAGCGGAGGTCAGCGAGGATGCGTCGTCGGCCATGTCGCCCCTTTGTGCCACGGAAATTCGTCAACGCACGGACCCATGTTATGGCTGCGCTTGGATAGAAGTCTCCCGCATGTTTGTTGGACGCCCATGACAGCCCAGACGCCCGCCCATCACGTCCTCGCCGACCGCAAGCGCCTGTGGGCCTTCTGGCTGGGCTGCCTTGTGGTCACGGCGGGCGTCGTGCTGCACGTGCCGATGTACCTGATGGGCGCCGACATCGGCTACCAGCTGGCCGGCATGAAGATGGACCTGGGCATGACGGTGGGCATGCTGATCATCCCGCCCGGCTGCGCCCTGGCCGGCTGGGGCCTGCTGCCCCGACACGGCGTCGACCATCACCTGGAGCACACCGTCGAGGTCACGCCGCCGGAGGACGCGCCGCTGTCCATGGCCCACTGGTGGCTCATGCTGGTGCTGGTCGTGGCCCTGATCATCGACATCATGAAACCGGCCAGCCTGGGCTTCGTGGTGCCCGGCATGATCAAGGAGTACGGCGTCAGCAAGTCCATGGTCGCCTGGCTGCCCTTCGCCGCCCTGAGCGGCACGGTGACCGGCTCGATAATCTGGGGCGCCCTGGCCGACATCTTCGGACGGCGCGCCTCGATCCTGCTGTCGGCGGTGATGTTCGTCGGCACCTCGATCTGCGGCGCCATGCCCGATTTCTGGTGGAACGTGATCATGTGCTTCATGATGGGCGCGGCCGCCGGGGGCCTGCTGCCGGTGGTCTACGCCCTGCTGGCCGAGACCATGCCGTCCAAGCACCGCGGCTGGGCCCTGGTGCTGGTCGGCGGCCTGGGGGCCGTGGGCGGCTACCTGGCCTCGTCCGGCTGTTCGGCCTGGCTGCAGCCGGAGTTCGGCTGGCGGATCATGTGGTTCCTGAACCTGCCGACTGGCCTGATCCTGATCGCCCTCAGCGGCGCGATCCCCGAGTCCGCCAAGTTCCTGATGACCATCGGCCGCATCGACGCCGCGCACACCGTCATGAAGCGGTTCGGCTCGGTGGTCCGCGAGAAGGTCGACACGCCCGAGGATCATCACCACGTCCTGACCCCGCCGCCGGTCGAGCGGCGCTTCATCGGCAAGACCTTGGCGCTGAGCATCGCGGCGGTGGCCTGGGGCCTGGTCAATTTCGGCCTGCTGCTGTGGCTGCCGGCCGAACTGGTGGCCGAGGGCCACAGCGTCGGCGTCTCCAGCCAGCTGCTGGCCAAGTCGGCCCTGATCGCCTTCCCGACCGTCTTCGTCTGCGCGTTCCTGTACAGCCGCTGGAGCACCAAGTGGTCGCTGGCGGCGACGATTGCCGTTAGCGCTTTGGGCGTGGCCGGCGTGCTGACCATCGGCCCCGGCGTCAGTCCCGTGCTGCCGGTCGCCCTGATGATCATCGGCACCAACGGCCTGCTGGCCATCCTGCTGCCCTACACGGCCGAAAGCTTCCCGCTGCGGATTCGCGGCCGGGCCACCGGCTGGGTGGCGGCGTGCAGCAAGTCGGGCGGACTGATCGCCCAGCTGCTGGGCATCCTGGCGGCCGTGCCGCCGCTGAAGGTCGCCGCCCTGATGATCATCGCGCCGCTGGCCCTGGCCCTGGTCCTGGTGGCGTGGTTCGGCACCGAGACGCGCGGACGCGACCTGCGGGAGCTGGAGGGGTAGCGGCTAGCCCGCGATCGCCGCGGCGTCGCGTTCGCCGGTGCGGATGCGCAGGGCCTGTTCCAGGTCCATGACGAACACCTTGCCGTCGCCGATCTTGCCAGTGTTGGCGGTGCTCTGCAGGGCCTCGACCACCGGCTCGACCACGTCGTTGGCCACGGCGATCTCCAGCTTGACCTTCGGCAGCAGCTTCACCTCGTACTCGGCGCCGCGATAGACCTCGGTCTTGCCCTTCTGCCGGCCGTAGCCGCGAACCTCGGTGACCGTCAGGCCCGAGGCGCCCGCCTCGGTGACCGCCTCAAGCACGGCGTCAAGGCGGCTGGGCTTGATAATGGCGACGATCATCTTCATGGCGCGGCTCCCGCTGACGACGGCTTGTTCTACGACTTGAAGCTAGGCCCGGGAATCGATGGCTCCAAGGGCTTTGCGGCATTTAGATTACGCGGCGCCTTTCGAACAGGCGCCGGACCGCCCGGCGAGGGCTGCAACACGCCCGGCGCGAACACCCGCACCCGCGCACGGCTGCCGCGCGGCTTGACGGCGAAGGTCTGCTTGACCGCCTCCATCAGGATCAGGCCGGCGAAGCGCGGCCACAGGCGGGCGCCGACCTGCTCGAACCCCTCGGCCCAGCGCGCCGCCACCGGCATGGGCGGGGCGTAGAGGGCCCGGGTCCAGCCGGCGGGCTCCAGGTCGGCCTCGCGCAGCAGGGCCTCCAGCTGGTGACGGCTGAACGGCCGGCCATGGCCGAAGGGCGTGCTCTCGGCCCCGGCCCACAGGCCGTCGCGCGAGGCCACGGCGACGATCAGCCGGCCCGACGGCGCCATGACCCGCCAGATCTCGCGCAGGACGGCGGCAGGGTCGTCGGCCTCCTCCAGGGCGTGGACGGCCAGGATGCGGTCGAACATGGCGTTGGCGAACGGCAGGGCGGTCTCTTCGACCAGGGTGGCGGCGTTGGCCCCGCCGTTCGGCCAGACCTCGACGCCCTGGGTGGCCGGCATGGCCGCCACAACCCGGCGGGCCTGGGTGCGGGCCTTGTCGAGGAAGGGCGTGGCGTAGCCCAGGCCCAACACGTCCAGTCCCCGCGCGTCGCCCCAGGCCTCCTCGACCTTCCGGCCCAGCATCTCGCGGGCCGCGCGTCCGAGCGGGCTGGCGTAGAAGGCTCTGAGATCGAGCACGTCGCGGCGCATTGAGTCTCCCGATCGATGGCTTCATCTATGTAGGCGGGCCGACCCTTCGCGTCACGCCCCAGTCCGGAGTCGAGAGCATGTCGCTGACCGTCCACCAGTTCCCCTGCCTGTCGGACAATTACGGCTTTCTCGTGCGCGACGACGCCACGGGAACGACGGCGACGATCGACACGCCCGACGCCGACGCCATCCTGGCCCAATTGGACAAGCTGGGCTGGAAACTGGACCTGATCCTCAACACCCACTGGCACCCCGATCACGCCGGCGGCAACGCGGCGATCCAGGCGGCCACCGGCGCGACGATCGTCGGCCCGCAGGAGGTGACCCGCATCGCGCCGCTGGACCGCCCCGTCGGCCAGGGCGACACCGTGATGCTGGGCGAGACGCCGCTGGCGGTGATCGACACCGGCGGCCACACCCTGGGGCACATCGCCTATCACGACGCCCGCGACCACATCGCCTTCGTCGGCGACACCCTGTTCGCCCTGGGCTGCGGCCGGTTGTTCGAGGGCACGGCCGAGCAGATGTGGGGCTCGCTGTCCAAGCTGACCGCCCTGCCCGACGACACCACCGTCTACTGCGCCCACGAATACACCGCCTCGAACGCCCGCTTCGCATTGTCCGTGGACGACGCGCCGGTGCTCAAGGATCGCGCGGCGGCGGTGTTCGCCGCCCGCGAGCGCGGCGAGCCGACCGTGCCGACCACCATCGGCCTGGAGAAGGCGACGAATCCGTTCTTGCGCGCGCCCCTGCTGCGGCCCCATCTGGCGCCGGCGGAGGCGTTCGGCGAGATTCGCGCCGCCAAGGACGACTTCAAGGGGTGAGCATGTTGTCGGAAATCTCGGGCGAGCTAAGCGGCAACGAGGTCATTCGCTTGCTCGATCTGCAGCCGCACCTCGAGGGCGGCTGGTATCGCAGAACGTTCGAGGACACCCCGGCCGAAGAGGCCCGCCCGGCCTCGACCGCGATCTACTACCTGCTGCAGGCCGACGAAGTGTCGGCCTGGCACAAGATCGACGCGGTGGAGGTCTGGCACTACTACGCCGGCGCCCCGATGAAGATCACCATGTCGCCCCCCGACGGGCAGGGCGCGACCGTCCACGTCCTGGGCCCCGACCTGCGGGCAGGCGGCCTGCCGCAGCTGGTGGTGCCGACCGGCTGGTGGCAGACCGCCGTCAGCCTCGGGGCCTGGACCCTGGTCGGCTGCACCGTGGCCCCCGGCTTCCACTTCGACGGCTTCGAACTGGCGCCCAAGGACTGGCGGCCGCACTCCCAGGCGCCGCGCCGCCCCTAGGCCGTCAGGAGCAGGCGCAGATCAGCGGATAGTTGGTCGTGTCGGCGATGGTGGTCATGCCGTAGTAGTCGACCAGCACCGACTCCGCCGTGCAGAACGCCCCTTCCACCCAGGCCTGGTCGTTGGAATAGGCCTCGCCGATGATGAACAGGTTGGCGGCCGGGGCGCCGTCCACCAGGCCGGTGGGCTGGCGGATCTTCTGCATCACGTCGCAGATGTCGTAGTGCGCCGCCCAGGCGTGGTAGCCCGCCCCGAACGGGTTGAACGAGAAGTCGTTGTACACCGCCGACACCGGGTACGGGATCTTGTAGGCGTCGTCGGGGCTGCCGTAGTGCACCTTGGCCAGCTCCAGCAGCACCATGCGGACCATCGTCTCGTTGGCCGTCGCGGGCGCATGGAGGACCTGGTAGTCCTCCTCCAGCGGGATGGTGCGGCGCTCGTCGACGTGCAGCTCCAGTTCCTGCCAGAACTGCACGTATTGCATGTCGTCGTACGAGGCGAGCACGCCGTAGACGGGGTTGGGGTTGCCGTCGCTGTTGTCGCCGAAATAGTAGACCTGGCGCAGCGGCAGGTCGGTGATGGTCGGGCCGAAGGTGTTGGGCAGGCCGTCGCTGGTCAGGTCCGGCGGATAGGGGCAGGTCTCCCACCAGGGGCTGTCGAAGAACAGCATCACCCGCATCGACGGCTGGCGGATCACCCCGTCCATGTAGAGCTGCACGGGCCGCTGGTTCATGATGTCCAGCGTGCCGGCCGGCAGGTCGGCGTAGCGCGTGGCCTCGGCCACCAGGTCCAGCGAGGCCGGCGGCATCGCCAGGAGGGCGTTCGGCGTGGTCAGGGTCGGCCCGCCCTTGAACGGGTCGGCGGCGCTGGCCAGGCGATAGTTTATCACGCCGTCCGCCAGCCAGACCGAATGCAGCCGCGTATTGGCCTGCAGCGAGAACGCCACCCCGGCGTCCTGCGCCGCCGCGCGGGTCTGCTGGAACAGCTGGACGAAGACCTGGGAGTAGCCGCCCTGCACGGTCTTGAACTGGCCGCCGGGCGCGAACTCGCTGTTGTAGACCGCGGCGTTGGCGGCGTTCCAGTTGATGACGTTGGAGGTGTAGCCGCCGGCGTCCGAGGCGTACTCGTAGCCCTCGTTGCCGGCCTGGTCGTAGAAGATGTTCCAGTAGCCGATGTTGCCGGCGGTCGACCCCGGCGCATAGACGAACGAGTTGAAGGTCGGCGGCAGCACTCCCGTCCCGTAGAACGTGCACTGGGCGGTGCGGGTGGCGGGCGCCGGCGTGCCGGTGATCAGGTTGGAGATGTTGGCGAACAGCGTCGCGGCCGGGGCGGCGTTGTTGCCCGGCGTGTTGTAGGGCGCGTTCTGGGTGGCCAGGTTCTTCTGGTAGATGTGCTCGCCGCGCAGATAGAGCAGCGGGTCGGTGGTGGTGTTGAACGGCACGACCTGAGGCCCCAGGCCGAGCATGTTGATCGTCAGGGTGACCAGCTGGTGGCCCTGGGTTCCGTCCCATTCGATGAACCGCATGCCGCCGGCCTCGACATAGGACTGGGTCGGATCGTCGTTGCAGAAGTGGGTCACGATCCGGCCGGCAGGCAGGCGGGTGCCCGAGCCTGGACCGTCGAAGGCGTAGTCGCCCCACTCGATCAGCTCGATGCTGTCGCCCGCCACGGCCTTGCCGCCGGTGACCAGCCGCCAGGCCGTGTAGAGGCCCGCCGGCCCCGCGCCGAAGATGGTGTAGGCAGTTCCCATGACGCCCTCCCGAGACGGCGGCTTCGCGCCGCTAAATCGACCATAGCGTGCGATGGAGAATTATTCGCGTCAACTTGGCGCTTGAGCTTCGGCCATGAAAAAAGGCCCCGGATCGCTCCGGGGCCTTTCTTGTCTGGGCGAACGCCTAGGGGGCGATCGAGGCCGGTTCGGCGACCGGCTCGGGGTTGGTGTCGTCCGAGCCGTGCGACCACTTCTTGAGGACCGGCGACAGGGCCAGGAACAGCACGCCGATGGCGATCGAGATCAGGCCGATGATCTTGAACACCAGCAGCGACTGGGCCATGGCCGCGGCCGGATCCAGCACCTGACCGCCGATGGTCTCGGTCGAGGCGATGCCGGCGATCCAGCCGGCGACCAGGTTGCCCATGGCCAGGGCCATGTACCAGACGGCCATCACGAACGAGACGATCGACAGCGGCGACAGCTTGGTCATCTGCGACAGGCCGACCGGCGACATGAACATCTCGCCCGAGGTGTGCAGCATGTACATGAGCACCAGGAAGATCAGCGGCATCCGGAACGCACCGTCGGCGAACTGGGCGCCGACCAGCAGGATCAGGAAGCCCGCGCCCACCTGGATCAGCGACAGGCCGAACTTGACCATCGGACCCGGATTGCGGCCGCGCCTGCCCAGGAACGTCCAGAGGGCGGCGAACACCGGGGCGAAGATCAGGATCCAGCCGGCGTTGAGCGCTTGGGTCTGGGCCGCGTTGAACGAGGTGTTGACCCACAGCTTGCCGGCCGTGCTCCAGCCCGCCGCGGCCAGTTGCTCGGGCGAACCCAGCACCACCGCGCCGCCGAACCACTGCACCGGCTGCGACAGCAGGACGAGGTTGACGTTGGTGGCCGCGAACAGGTTCAGCGACGAACCGGCCTGTTCGAACAGGGCCCAGAATATCACCGCGCCCAGCACCAGCACCGTGGCCAGCAGCAGCCGCTCGCGCTCGACCTTCTCGCACTTCACGAAGGCGAACCACAGGATGTAGACCAACGACAGGACGCTGCCGGCGATCAGGGTGACGCTGACCACCGGGGTGTACTGCACCAGGAAGAAGATCACCCCGACCAGGCCCAGCGAGGCGGCGTAGATCAAGCCCTCGCGGTTCACCGGGCCCAGCACCGGAGCCTTCAGCTTGACCGGCTCTGGCGGTTCGCCCTTGCCCAGCAGCCAGGGCTTGCCCAGCACGAAGACCACGAAGCCGGCCAGCATGCCCAGGCCCGCCATGCCGAAGCCCGCGCCCCAGCCCAGGTTTACCCCCAGCAGGCCGCAGAGGATGGCGGCCCAGAACGAGCCCAGGTTGATGCCGTAGTAGTAGAGGGTGAAGCCCGGGTCGCGGCGCGGATCGCCCTGCGGATAGAGCTGGCCCACCAGGGTGGCGACATTGGCCTTCATGAAGCCCACGCCGACGATGATCAGCGAAAGCGCCAGCCAGAAGATGTTCAGGTACAGCGGATCGCGGTCCTTCACGTCCAGCTTGTACTGACCCTTGGGCAGAACCGACGGCAGGGCCGACTGGGCCGGCAGGTTCTTGATCTCGAAGTCGCCCGCCGCGTTGGCCGCCACGTCGTACGGCTTGTCGCCGACGACGATCTTGGCCACCCGCTCCTCGCCGCGGCCCTTGACCTGGAACTCGTAGGTCTGGCCGGCGTACTGCAGGGTCTGGGTCGCCGGGCGGCCCTCGACCGCCATGGTCAGGTGGCCCGCCACCAGCAGGATCGCCCCGAAGGCCACGGCCTTGCGGGTGCCCAGATAGCGGTCGGCCAGGAAGCCGCCGAGCAGGGGCACGATGTAGACCAGCGAGGTGTAGGAGCCGTAGTGGCCGCCGGCGGTCTTGGAATCAAAGAGGAAGTGCTGGGTCAGGTAGAAGATCAGCAGCCCTCGCATGCCGTAGTAGGAGAAGCGCTCCCACATCTCGGCCAGGAAGCAGATGATCAGGCCGCGCGGATGGCCCCGCAACAGCTGGATAAGCACGGGAACACCGGTCACGAGCGTGACCAGGATGCCGGCGGCGACAACGATATTCATTCACGAACCTTGAAACGTACAAGCGGGCGGGCGACCGACAGGTGGTTTCGCCCTCCCCTCCCCAATTGGCGGGGAGAAGATCACGGCGCTTTGCGTTTCACAAGCAATGGCTTGCCGCTTCGGAGCCCCGCTCCCCTCCCGCGCGTTTCCTAGGCGGCGCCCTTCTCAGGCGGGAGAATTCACCATGACCGACCCGACCCAGGACCACCCCATCACCTGTTCGCGCGAAGACGGACGGGTCGAAGTGCTTTTCGAGGGCCACGAGATCGCCGACAGTGGCGATGTCCTGATGCTCAAGGAGGCCGATTACGCCCCGGTGCGCTATTTCCCGCGCGCGGACGTGGCCATGGACTTCCTGCAGAAGACCGACAAGGTCACCCACTGCCCCTACAAGGGCCAGGCCAGCTACTACACGATTTATCGCGACGCCCAGATCATCGAGAACGCGGTCTGGTCGTACGAGAACCCGCTGCCCGGCGTCAGTCAGATCGCCGGCCGCCTGGCCTTCTATCCCGAGCACGTGGATTTCAAGCGCGCCGGCCTTACCGCGGCCGAGACCCGGGCGGTCGATGTCGACGAGGTGGTCCGGCACACCGACAGCGGTTCCGGCTCCAGCCAGGCCGAGCATTGGGCGCCCAATGTCTCGATGCCCGACGACGCGGCGTGGGAGGGCGACGACATCCGCGAAGAGGGGCCGGCGCACATCGCAAAGCCCTATGAGGGAACCGGATCAATCTGAGCCACGTTGAACCGGCTACAAGTGTAAAGCGTTCGTTAACCTTTCAAGCGCTGCAATATCCGCAGCGCTTAGCGCGAAGCCTCCTCTAGAGAGGCGTCCCTGGGAGAAACGTCGTGGCTTACGTCGGTTATGATTCCGGTATGCGGCCGTCGCCCGGCGCCGCGCGCTCGCGTCCCGCCCGCGCCAAGCTGGCCTGGGGCCGGCTGGCGGTCGTGGCGGCCAGCGTGCTGGCCTGGGTTGGGATCATCGCCGGCTTCCGCGCGATCTTCTGAACCGCGCCTAGGCGCTCGCCAGGGCTTGTTTCAGCACCGCGTAGACGCGCGGGTCCTGCATCTGCCCAACGTTGAACCGCATGAAGTCCGAGGCCTCCTGCGGGACGCTGAAGACGTTTCCCGGCGCCAGGATCACGCCTTCCAGCAGCGCGGCCCGCGCGATGTCCGACGCGTCCTTGCCATCCGGCAGCCGCCCCCAGAGATAGAAACCGCCCCGTGGAGCGACCCAGGTCCGCACCCCGAGGTCCGCCAGCCTGGCCGTCGCGTCGCGCCTGGCGCCCGATAGCCGGCGCCGCAGCGCCTCCACATGCCGCCGATAGTCGCTGTCCATCAGGCTGCTGAAGACGAGTTGGGCCGCCACCGGGCTGGCGCCGCCGAAATTGGTGGCGACCTGGAGATCGACCATCGCCTCGATCCATTCCGGCCGCGCCGCGATGTAGCCGCAGCGGACCGAGGCCGACAGAGTCTTGGAGAAGCTGCCGATCCGGATAACGTTGACCAGGCCGTCGAACGCCGCCAGGCGCGGCGACGGCTCCGGCTCGAACTCGGCGAAGATGTCGTCCTCGACGATGATCAGGCCATGAGCCGAGGCGATCGTCAGCAGCTTGTGCGCGGTCTGCGCCGATATCGTCGCGCCGGTCGGATTGTGGATCGCGGAATTGGTGATGTAGAGGCGCGGCTTCTCCTCGACCAGGACCTGCGCGAACCGCGCCACGTCCGGGCCGGTGGGCGTATAGGGCGCGCTGACGATACGCACCTTGTGGGCGGCGAGCAGGGCCTGGAAGTTGAAGTAGCAGGGGTCGTCGACCAGGACCGTGTCGCCGGGGCGTAGCAGGAACCGGCAGATCAGGTCGATCGCCTGGGTGCCGGACGAGGTCAGCAACAGTTGCTCGGGGCCGACATCCAGGCCGTCGCCCGCGCAGCGCCTGGCCAGCAGCTGTCGCAGGTCCAGCAACCCCCGCGAATTGCCGTAGTCGGCCAGCACGGCGTCGTCGGCGCGGGCCAGGCCGCGCATGGCGCGTCGAAGGATCGCGTTGGGCATCCAGTCCGACGGAAGCCAGCCGCACCCGGGCTTCAGCGCCTGCGGCTCCGCATCCAGCGACTGGCGCGAAACCCACAGCGGATCGATCGCCCGATCCGCTCTCGGCTGGAGATCGTTGACGACCGGCGTCGCGACGCCCGCGGAAACATAGAAGCCCGACCCCGGCCGCGAGAGCACCACGCCCTCCGAGACCAGCCGGTCATAGGCCTCGACGACGGTCGAGGGCGACACCTTCAAGCTCGCGGCGAGGCCCCGGATCGAGGGCAGCTTGTCGCCATGCGACAAGGCCCGGCTGGAGATCCTGCCGCGGATCGCCTCCATCGCCTCGCCGGTCCGGCTCACGGCCTTGCTCATTCACCCGCACCTCAACTGTGCGGCCTAGCGTAGCATACAGTTCGCCCCAGATCGTACTGACCGTTCCGGGTCATGCGCGACCGCCTCGACTATGCCTCGCGCTGGCTTTTCGGGGACGAGCAGATGGAACAGACATCAAAGGGATGGGGCAGCGGCCTTCTGGGCGTGATCATCTTCAGCGGTTCGCTGCCGGCCACGCGCGTGGCGATCGGCGGCTTCGAGCCGGTTTTCCTGACCTCGGCCCGAGCCGTGATCGCCGCCGTGCTGGGCGTGGCCCTGCTGCTGGCGCTGAGGCAGGCGCGGCCGGCCAGGTCGGACCTGCGCCCGCTGGTGATCGTGGCGCTGGGTGTCGTGGTCGGCTTTCCGTTGCTGACGGCCCTGGCGCTGCAGCACATCGACGCGGCCCACTCCATCGTCTTCATCGGCCTGCTGCCGCTGGCGACGGCGATCTTCGGCGTCCTGCGCGGCGGCGAGCGCCCCAAGCCGGCGTTCTGGGTCTGCTCGATCATCGGCAGCCTGTCGGTCGCGGGCTTCGCCGTCTCGCGGGGCGGTTCGGGATCGCTGGCCGGCGACCTGCTGATGGTGGCCGCGGTCGTCGCCTGCGGCCTGGGCTACGCCGAGGGCGCGGTCCTGTCCCGCAGGCTGGGCGGCTGGCAGGTGATCTGCTGGGCGCTGGTGCTGTCGCTGCCCCTGATGACGATCATCGCGCTGGTCACCCTGCCCCGGACCTGGAGCGGGATCGGCGCGCCGGCCTGGCTGGGCCTGGCCTATGTCTCGGTCTTCAGCATGCTGGTCGGCTTCGTGTTCTGGTATCGCGGCCTGGCCTTGGGCGGCATCGCCAAGGTCGGACAGCTGCAGCTGCTCCAGCCGTTCTTCGGCCTGACGCTGGCCGGGCTGCTGCTGCACGAGCCCGTCGCCATGACCATGATCGCGGTCACCGCCGTGATCGTGCTGTGCGTGGCCGGGGCCAAGCGGTTCGCGTGAGGGCGCGCTGGCCTCAGCCCCGAAGGCCTCAGTATGCGAAGTCCTCGAACACCCGGTTGATGTCGCCCTTCCAGGCGCCGTTGTAGAGCGACAGCAGCCGTTCGGCGGGGGTGATCCCGGTGGCGGCGATCTCTTCCAGGTCGCCTAGATAGATCGTCTCGTCCAGGAAGCCGCCGTTCAGGTGGGCGCGCGACTTCAGGCCCGACTTGGCGATGGCCACGAAGTCCTTGGCCACGTCCTGGGCCGTGCGGCCGGCCACCACGGCCTTCAGGCCCAGCTTCGGCACGTCGCGGCGCAGGCCGGCGCGATCCTCGGCCGTCCAGTGCTTGCAGAGGTCCCAGGCCGCGGCCAGGGCCGCGTCGTCGTAGAACACGCCGGTCCACAAGGCCGGGAGGGCGCAGAGGCGGCTCCACGGCCCGGCGTCGGCGCCGCGCATCTCCAGATAGGTCTTCAGTCGCACCTCGGGGAACAGGGTGGTGGTGTGGTCGGCCCAGTCCTTGATCGAGGCATGCTCGCCCGGCAGCTCGTCGATCTTGCCGTCGATGAAGTCGCGGAAGCTGCGGCCGGCCAGGTCGATGTACTTGTCGCCGCGCTTGGCGAAGTACATCGGCACATCCAGGGCGTAACGGGCGTAGCGCTCGAAGTCGAAGCCGTCCTCGAACACGAAGTCCAGCAGGCCGGTGCGGTCGGCGTCGGTGTCGGTCCAGACGTTGGCGCGGGCCGACAGGAAGCCGTTGGGCTTGCCCTCGGTGAACGGCGAATTGGCGAACAGAGCGGTGACGATCGGCTGCAGGGCCAGGCTCATGCGGAACTTGGCGACCATGTCGGCTTCGCTGGAGAAGTCGAGATTGGCCTGCACGGTGCAGGTGCGCAGCATCATGTCCAGGCCCAGGCCGCCGACCTTGGGCATGTAGTTGCGCATGATCACGTAACGCCCTTTGGGCATGACAGGAACTTCGTCACGCCGCCAAACCGGCGAGAAGCCCAGGCCCAGGAAGCCCAGGCCCAGCTCGTCGGCCACGGTCTTGACCTCGTCCAGGTGCTGGCCGGTCTCCTCGCAGATGTCGTGCATGGTCAGCAGCGGCGCGCCGGACAGCTCGAACTGTCCGCCGGGCTCCAGGCTGACATTGGCGCCGTTGCGCTCCAGCCCGATGATCGTCGGGCCTTCCATGACTGGCTTCCAGCCGAAGCGCTGCAGGCCGGTCAGCAGGGCGTGCACGCCCTTGTCGCCCTCGTAAGGAACGGGCGTGTGGTCCTTGAGGTAGAAGCCGAACTTCTCGTGCTCGGCGCCGACCCGGAAGGCTTCCTTGGGCTTGGAGCCCTGGGCGAAATAGGCGGTCAGATCGTCCAGCGTCAGCGGACGCTCCTGGCTCGCGGCTTCGGCCATCGGCCATCCCTCCCAAAACACGCATCAAGAAGGGAGGGGCAAACCCTCCGACCCGCCCGCGAACTGTCGTGCTGCGCAGTTGGGCGTTTTCTTAGCGAACCTCAAGAGGGACGCCCAGTCTTTCGCAACAAGGAAGGTTCGGTCGAGCTTCCGGCCTCGCCTCCCTCGCAAGGCATGGCGTCGGTCGCGTCGAGCTTCAATTGACCTTGCCGAGCGGCGCCCAATTGGGCGTACCCTTCTCATGAGGCTCGTCGGTGAGGGCGTGGACTTCAGAGCCATCGGCTCGCATGACGAAAATCTCGCCGTAGGGCTGCGGATTGGCCGGATGCAGAAGGGCTTCGTCCTTGAACCCTCCCCGGGCGCTCGTGAAGGCGATCCACTGACCGTCCGGTGACCAGGCGTTGTGGGCGTCGTTGCCGCGCGAGCGTGTCAGACGCTTGAGGTTGGAGCCATCTGGGCGGATGGAATAGATCTCGTAGTCACCGTCGATATCGGCGGTGAAGGCGATGACGTCGTCGGTGGGCGACCAGGCCGGGAAATTATAGTGCGCCGCCCCGGTCAGAAGGACGCGGGAAGCTCCGGTGTCCAGGTCGATGATATCCAGCGCGCGGATCGCGCCAGCCTGGCGATAGACGAGATGGCGGCCATCGCCCGACCAATCGGGAAAGCCGAAATTCCCGCCGCCGTGGGTGAGTATCCGCAAGGCCCCGCCCTTGGTGTCGATGACGGCGATGTCGGCCTGGGCCGGCC
Organism: Caulobacter sp. P1_D6; assembly: GCF_056406095.1. Taxonomy (NCBI): domain Bacteria; kingdom Pseudomonadati; phylum Pseudomonadota; class Alphaproteobacteria; order Caulobacterales; family Caulobacteraceae; genus Caulobacter; species Caulobacter sp. P1_D6. The sequence continues at coordinate 80,371 of NZ_JBFUAW010000029.1, forward strand.
CCTGGAGGTTCTGGAAGAACTGACCCAGCCCGAAGGCGATCCGGTCTCCCTGGCGTGACCAGGTGGGCGCCAGGGCGCTCTTCTCGGCGTCGCCGAACAGCACGGACGCTCGCGATCCGTCGGCCTGCATCATCAGTATGCTGTTGTGCAGGATGCCGGCGGTCTTGTCGTTGCTGACCCGACGGTCGCCCGAAGGCGAATAGGACGGAAAGACGCCGACACGCTTCAGGGCAAACCTCGGATCGAGGGAAACCCATCGGTGATCCGGCGGCCACGCCTGCTCGACCTCACGATGAAACACCATGCGACGACCGTCCGCGGACCAGCTGGGACTGCTGAACTGGCCCCGAGCCCCAGGAGAGCCCGCCACCCGCTCAACGCCGCCTTCGGGCCCACCGCTGACATAGCCGATCTGACTGGACGCCAACCAATGCGGCGACCACTTCTCCCCGGCGCCGGACGTCAACACCTCCCGCGCGCCGGTCGTCAGGTCGACCGTCTCGATCTGACTGACACCGCGCGACCGCAGAGGACTGGTGATGTTGCGCACCTCGGCGATCGTCGTCGCGTAGAAAGCCAGCTTGGCGCCGTCCGGCGACCAGGTCGGGCTGCCGCCGTATTGCTGGTTCTGGGTGATCCGTCGAAGCTGCGAGCCGTCCGCCTTCACCACGTAGATCTCGGTCGAATGCCGGATCGTGAAGTCACCCTTGGGACTGCGGGGATTTTCGGAATCGCGGTCCGATGAAAAGGCCAGCCACTGTCCGTCCGGGGACCAGGACGGGCGAAAGTCGCCTGCGGCGTTGTTCGTCAGGTTGCGCAGCGCCTTGCTGGCCAAATCCAGCAACCAGATGTCGGCCTGGCCGCTACGGCTGGAGACGAAGGCCAGTGTCCGGCCGTCGGGCGACAGGGCGGCTTGATCGTCAAAGGCGGGCGAGGCCACCAAGGCTTCCAATCCGCCGCCATCGGGGTGCCCACGGTAGATGTCCGAGTTTCCCGCGCGTCGCGACGTGAACAGCACCCACTTTCCATCGGGTGAGAAGCTGGCGTTGGAATCGAGTTCGGCATGCGGCAGGAACGGCCTGGCATGGCTTCCGTCCGCGTCGGCGATGAAGATGTCGCTATTGAGCGGGGCGAAGCTGGCGAAGGCGATTTCATAGGTCGGCTCCGCCGCCAGGACGGGCAAGCCGCTCCAGGCCAAAGCCAACGTGACGATTGTGCGTGCGAACGTTTTCATGGGTCGCCCCCAATGCTGGGACGACTATCAAGGAGCGCACCCGACAAGTCCATCGCAGGTTGTGCCCGGAAGTGAACTCTCGACGTGGCTATGACTTTGCAGGTCGCGCCGGACGCGGCCCGAAGCTATCGCGGAGGCACCGCCGCTAGCGCCAATCCCCCGCGGCCGCTTGCCACAGCGTCATCGCCGCGATCGCCGCTGTATCCGCCCGCAGGATGCGAGGGCCCAGCGACACCGGAATGACGAACGGCAGGCTCCGCAGGCGCTCGCGCTCCTCCGGAGCGAAGCCGCCTTCGGGGCCGATCAGGATGGCGGCCGGGGCGGGCGCTTCCTTGGCGGCCTCGATCAGGGGGCGGGCGTCGCCGCCTTCGTCGCAGAAGATCAGCCGGCGCTCCGGATCCCAGCCATCCAGAATCTTGTCCAGCTTCAGCGGGTCGTCGATGACCGGCACGTCCAGGCGGCCGGTCTGCTCGGCGGCCTCGATGGCGATGGCGTCCAGGCGACCCAGCTTGAGGAAGTCGACATTGGTCCGGCGGGTCTGGGTCAGGCGCACCCGGCGCGCGCCCAGTTCGGCGGCCTTCTCGACGATGGTCTCGACCCGGCCGCGCTTGACCATGGCGATCACCAGGTCGAGGTCGGGCGCGTGGTCCTGCTCGCGGGTCTGGGCCTCGCAGCGCAGCAGGCAGCCGCGCTTGCCGGCCTCGGTCAGGCTGCAGCGCCACTCGCCGTCCTGGCCGTTGAACACCAGGATCTCGTCGCCGACATTGAGCCGCATCACGGCGGACAGGTAGCGCGACTGATCGACGGTGGGCGCGACGCCGGCGCCGGCCTTGAGCGGATGAGGAACGAAAAGACGGATCATGCCGCTCTTCTAGCGCAACTGAACCGGACGGGGGTAGGCTCCAGACATGAGCAAGCTCGAAGACTACGAAGCCGAACTCCGCGACCTGCAGCTGGCGATGATCGGCCTGCAGCGTCAGGCCATCAAGGAAGGCTGGAAGACGGTCACCCTGTTCGAGGGCCGCGACGCCGCCGGCAAGGACGGGGCCATCGCCCGCCTGACCGAACACGCCCACCGCCGCGCCACCCAGGTGATCTCCCTGCCCGCCCCCAGCGACCACGAGCGCAGCGAGTGGTACTTCCAGCGCTATGTCCGCCACCTGCCCGCCGCCGGCCAGGCCGTGGTGTTCAACCGCTCCTGGTACAACCGGGCCGGGGTCGAGCGGGTGATGGGCTTCTCCACCTCGCACGAGCAGGAACAGTTCCTGCGCGACGTCCCGGCCTTCGAACTGATGCTGGTGGAGAACGGGGTCAAGATGACCAAGTTCTGGCTCGACATCGACCAGGAAACCCAGGCCGAGCGCCTCAAGGCCCGGCGCGAGGAGCCGCTGAAGGCCTTCAAGGTCAGCGACCTGGACGCCGTGGCCCAGGCCAAGTGGGACGACTATACGGCCGCCCGCGACGAGATGCTGATCCGCACCCATTCGACGCCGGTCCCGTGGATCTGCGTGCGCGCCAACCACAAGAAGGCCGCGCGGCTGAACATCCTGCGCTGGCTCCTGCACGTCTCGGCCCCGAAGAAGCTGCTGAAGGGGATCAAGCGGCCGGATCCGGAGGTGATCTTCAAGTTCGAGCCGGCGGCGCTGACGGACGGGCGGCTGGCGCGCTGAACGCATGTCGGGCGAACGGGAATCCGCCGAGAGCCGCATGCTGAACGACGCCGAAATTCGGCATTTCATCGAACGCGGCTTTGTCCGGATCGACCGGGCCTTCCCTCGGGCCCTCGCGGACGAGGCGCGCGCCATTCTGTGGCGCGACACGGGCTGCGATCCCGCCGATCCGAGCACCTGGACCAGACCCGTTGTCCGCCTGGGGATGTACAGCCAGAGGCCCTTCGTGGAAGCCGCCAACACGCCGGTCCTGCACGCGGCGTTCGATCAGCTCGTGGGGCCAGGCCGCTGGCTTCCCTGCATGGCGATGGGAACATTCCCGGTGAGGTTTCCCTCGGCGGAGGACGCCGGCGACACCGGATGGCACGTCGATCCGAGCTTCGGCCATGACCAGCCCGATTTCATGGAATGGCGAACGAACGTCGCCTCGAAAGGACGGGCGCTGCTGATGCTGTTCCTGTTTTCCGACGTCGGGCCGGAGGATGCGCCCACGCGCCTTCTCCCGGGTTCGCACGGGGACATCGCGCGGAGCCTGGCGACGGCCGGCGAAGAGGGGCTAACGCTCCGGGAGCTCGTGCGGACCATCGGCGACATGGAGCCGCGCGACGAAGCCATGGCCGTCGGCGAGGCCGGGACGGTCTATCTCTGCCATCCGTTCCTCGTGCACGCGGCCCAGCCGCACCACGGACGCAACGCCCGCTTCATGGCGCAGCCGCCGCTGCTTCCACGAACGCCGCTGAGGCTGGACAGGCATGACGGCGCCTACGCCCCCGTCGAGCAGGCCATCCGGCTGGCCATGGGTCTGGCGGAGTAGGCCTCGGGGCTTGCCCCGCAAGCTGGACCGCATAGCATCGCGACCATGAAACGCATGGCCAGCCTTACAAGTCTCGTCCTCGTCGGGGTCTTGCTCCTGTCGGTACCCGCCTGCGCCCAGATTCACGAGCGCATCTATCCGGCCCCCACCGCTCCGCTCGCCCCGGCGGACCTGCCGGCCGGCGCGGCGATCATCACCGTGCGGACGGCCGATGGCCTGACCCTCAAGGGCGTGGAGATCGCGCCGCGCGACGGCAAGCCGACCTTCCTGGTGTTCCACGGCAACGGCTCGGCCGCGACCCGGTCGATGCAGTGGCTCGCCCCGCTGATCGCAGAGGGCTACGGCGTGGTGGCGGCCGAATATCGCGAGTACAGCGGCAATCCGGGCCGCGCCAGCGAGAAGGGCCTGGCCGCCGACGCGGACGCCTTCTACGCCAGGGCCCGCGTCGTGGCGGGCGGCGGCAAGCTGATCGTGGTGGGCCACAGCCTGGGCGGCGGCGTCGCCTTCGGCCTGGCCCGGCGACAGACACTGGACGCCTTGGTGACCATCGGCACGTTCACCGACCTTCGCACCATGGCCCCAGCCGCCGCCCGCTGGATGATCTCGGACCGGTACGACAACATCGGCACAATCTCGACGCTGGACGAGCCCCTGTACCTGATCCACGGCACGGCGGACGAGGTGATCCCTTTCGCCCACGGCGAAGCGCTGCGCCGAGCGGCGGCGTCGGACCACAGGACGGGCGCGCTGTTCACGATCCAGGGCGCCGGCCACTCGCCGGACGGCGCCGACATCTCGGCGATCCTCCGCGCCGTCGCGGCCAAGACCCAACACCCCGGCGCGATGGTGAAGGTCCAGCTTCCGGAAACCGTCCGGCTGACGCCGTTCTAGTCCGCGTCCCACTCGAACGCCGCGTCCAACCAGTTGCCCAGCCGTCCGTCCGGTCGCGCCAGGTCGAAGATCCGCGCCATCTCGGCGTCCGACAGGGCGAAGTCGAAGATGTCGAAGTTCTCGGCCAACCGCGCCGGATTGCTGGTCCGCGGGATGGTCGCGACCCGCTGCTGGACCTGCCAGCGCAGGGTCACCTGGCCCGGGGTCTTGCCGTGGGCCTCGCCGATCTCGATCAGCACCGGGTCGGCCGCCACCTTGCCCTGGGCCAGGGGCGACCAGGCGGTGATCGTCGAGCCCATCGCCTTGGCCTTGGCGATCAGGGTCTTCTGCGACAGGTAGGGGTGGTACTCGACCTGGTTGGTGGCGATCGGCGCCTCCGAGGCCGCCTGGGCCTTGGCCATCAGGGCCGAGGGGAAGTTCGACAGGCCGATGGCGCGGGTCAGGCCCCGGGCGTGGACGTCGTTCATCGCCGCCATGGTCTCGGCCAGGGCCGGCCTGGGCTTGGGCCAGTGCAGCAGCAGCAGGTCGACCTGCGGCGCCCTCAGGCGCTTGAGGCTGCCCTCGACCGACCGCTGCAGGTCGCCTTGGGCGAACTGGTCGACCCAGACCTTGGTGGTCAGGAAGATCTGGTCGCGCGGCACGCCGGTCGCCGTCAGGGCCGCCCCGACATCCTGCTCGTTGCGATAGGCCTGGGCGGTGTCGATGTGGCGGTAGCCCAGCTCCAGGGCCTTCTCGACCATCGGCTGGGCCGCGCCGTCGTCCAGCTGCCAGGTGCCCAGGCCGATGATCGGCATGGCCACGTCGCCCGCGCGGATGTCGGGGATGGAATGGGGCATGGCGGATCTCCGGCTGGGGGTCAGGCCGATATAGGCGCTTGAGCAAGCCGCGTCATGCGTTCGCCGCGTCATGCTCCTTGAGCAGCTTCTTGGGCGCGGTCGCCCGCCAGCGGCGTTCGAGGAAGCGCTCCACCGTGCCGGCGTCGACGCGCGACAAGCGGACCAGGACGTACGGGTAATTCTTGTAGTGGTCGGTGACGTAGAAGGTGTCGGGCTCGGCCTCGATCAGCATCTCGCGCTCGTCGAACGTGATCCCCGGAACGACCAGGGTGTCGCCGTCGTCCCACACCCGGGTCAGGAACTTGCCGTGCGCCTTCAGGCACGGATGGCCGTAGGCGGTTCCGTCGGTCACGCCGGGCAGTTTGAAGGCGAAGGCGCGAACATCCTCGAAGGTCATGAGCAAAGTCCTGGGTCGCCGCTTGCCGCGCGATTATAGGGGAAAGATGGACGCTGAAACCACCTCCCCCTCCTCGTCTTCAGGCCTGACCTCGCCCATCCTGGTGCTGGGCGCCACAAGCCTGATCGGCGAGTTCCTGCTGGCGCGGCTGAACGCCCTCGAGATCACGCCCATCGCGCTGAGCCGGCGTCCGCCGACCGACGACGTCTGCTGGGTGGACGGCGATCTGGCCGACCCGAACCTGGCCGACGAACTGCCGCCGGTCGCCACGGTGTTCTCGCTGTCGCCGATCTGGCTGCTGCCCCAGGCCCTGCCCGCCCTGAAGGCGCGCGGCATGACCAGGCTGGTCGCCTTTTCCTCGACCAGCCGCTTCACCAAGCAGGATTCGCCGGAGGCCTCCGAGCGGGCCGTGGCCCAGGCCCTGGCCGAGTCCGAGGCCAAGGTCGAGGCCTTCTGCGCCGAACATGGCGTGGCCTGGACGATCCTGCGGCCGACCCTGATCTATCTGGAAGGCCGCGACGCAAACGTCAGCCGGCTGGCGGGCCTGATCCGCCGCTTCAAGGTGCTGCCGCTGTCGGGCAAGGGCGAGGGCCTGCGCCAGCCGGTGCACGCCGACGACCTGGCCGGCGGCGCGATCGCGGCCGCCGCCGCCCCCGCGGCCCGCGACAAGGCCTACGACCTGGTCGGCGGCGAGACCCTGACCTACCGGACGATGGCCGAGCGGATCTATGCGGGCTTGGGCCGCCGGCCGGCGATCCTGCCCCTGCCGGCCTGGCTGTTCCGCCTGCTGCTGACCCTGGCCAAGCCGTTCTATCCCGGCGCCACGGCGACCATGGGCGACCGCATGGCCCAGGACCTGACCTTCGACGACGCGGCGGCGCGGACCGACTTCGGCTGGGCGCCGCGAGAGTTCAGGCCCCGGTTCTGAGGGCGCATCGAAGTTCAACGCCTCGGCCTGCTTGGCCGGTCCGCGAACTAGCTTTCTATGTTCGTCATTCCCGCCCTTGTGGCGGGAACCCCTGGTTCAGCTGACGGTGAGGCGCCTTGGCGCGCCGGCGCGCCACACCACCCCACTGCCCTTGCGGCGGACAGAGGGGTTCCCGCCACAAGGGCGGGAATGACGGGAGAATTAGGGATCGGTCGGATATCGCCGAACCTAGGCGTCGCTCAGCACCATGGCGAACGGGACCTTGTCGCCGTCCTTGTCGACATAGCCGCTGACCAGCTTGTGGTCGGGGTTGAGCACGCCCAGGTCGACGTCTTCGGTCGGGAACATCACCACCCGGCGATCGCCGATGCAGATCAGCAGTTCGTAGCCGTCATAGGCCCGCTGCGACATCGCCTTGAGCCGCGAATAGTAGGGCTCGCGCTGCCAGGACGAAGGCTTGCCCGGATCGACCACCACGTTCAGCCGCTTGCCGTCGCGGTCGGGGTACATCAGGAAGCCGGCCTTGTTGGGACGCCAGGCGTCGTCCAGCTTTTCCGAAGTCAGCCACAGGCAGTGGAAGCCCCGGCAGGCCTGGGGCCGGGCCTCGTAGTCGCCGCAGCCCGAGCCCTTGCGGAACACGCCGCACCACTGGCCCGCCGGCTTGTTCAGCTCGCTGATGTGCAGGACCTTGCAGCACATGCCGCAGTCGCCGCACGACTTGGAGGGGACGGGGGCCGAAACAGGGATGGAAGCCGCTTCGCTCATGCCGGAATCTCGCGCACCAGGCCGTAGTCGACGTCGCGGTCGGGCAGGATCTCGTAGCCGCGTCCGCCGACCAGCACATTGAGGGTCAGACCCTTGGCCGCGCCCCGCGCCGCCCAGGTCTTGAAGGTGTCGTAGTACGGCGCGCGCCGCCAGGCGTCGGGCGAGGCGGGATCGACCTCGACCACCAGGGTCTGGCCGCCGTTCTCGCGATGCAGGACGAAGCGCGCCCGGTCGGGCCGCCAGCGGTCGTCGAGATTGGGCGCGTCCAGCCAGTAGCAGGCGTAGTCGGCGCAGGCCTTGGGCCGGTCGGCGTAGATGCCGCAGCCGGCGCCCTTGCGGAAATGGCCGCACCAGACGTGCGGGGCCTTGTCGATGGCGGCCACGCCCATCAGCTTGCAGCACATCCCGCAATCGCCGCAGGTTCTGGCCTGGTCCACCGTCGCTCGCCCCGTAAATCGTCCGGAGACGGATTTATCGCGGTTTCGTGACGGTTTTTCTGTCGCGAGGGACTAGCTCTCGCTCCAGACCGCCAGCTCGTTGCCCGAGGGGTCGGTGAAGTGGAAGCGGCGGCCGCCGGGGAAGCTGAAGATCGGCTTGGTGACCACGCCCTTGGCCGCCGTCACCTTGGCCAGCATGGCCTCGATGTCGTGGGCGTAGAGCACGACCAGCGGCCGGTCGGTCGAGCCTTCCTGAGGGGTGGTGAAGCCTCCGTCGGTCCCCTGCCCCTCGAAGGCCGCGTAGTCGGGGCCGTAGTCGACGAAGCTCCAGCCGAAGGCGGCGGTGTAGAAGGCCTTGGTGGCCGGCAGGTCGCCGGCGGGCCATTCGATATAGTCGATCTTGCCGTCTTCCCGCATGGTAGCGCCTCTCGTTTGTTCTTATTATGTTCTAGATCGCCGTCAGGGCAGAGTCCAGACGCTGGTGCGCTTGACGGCCATGTCCTCCAGCTCCCGGGTGGTGGGCACCTGATATTCGGCCAGCTTCACCAGGCCGTCCTTGGGGAAATAGGTGCGGCCGGGGTCGCCGATCAGCACGGTCGCCCCCGCCGCCCGGCCCTGGCCCAGCCAGGCCATGACGGCTTCCGCCATCGGCCGCTCGTAGCAGATGTCGCCGGCCAACAGCACGTCCGCGCCTAGAGGGGGGCCGACCGGCGGCGGAGCGTCCAGCAGGTTCACCTCGGTGAAGGCCACCGTCACGCCGTTGGCGTCGGCGTTGACGCCGATCGCCGCCTCGCAGAACACGTCGATGTCGGCCGCCAGCACGCTGGCCGCGCCGGCCTTCATCGCGGCGATCGCCACCAGGCCCGAACCGCTGGCGAAGTCGATCACGCGTTTCCCAGAAACGATTGCAGGGTTGTCGAGGATGTAGCGCGCCAGGGCCTGGCCGCCGGCCCAGGCGAAGGCCCAGAACGGCGGCGGCAGGCCGATCTCGACCAGGGCCTCCTCGGTCAGCCGCCAGATCGGGGTGATCTCGTCGGCCAGATGCAGGACCAGTTCAGGCGTGTGCGGCGGGGCCTGGAGACGCGTGTTCTCCAGGATGAAGGCCCGGCGGCCGGGGAGGGTCTGGTCGATGCGGGAGACTTTCATGTCGGGTTGACGACAACCGAAGGTTCTTGACGAAAGAGCTCAACCGTTTAGCGATTGCGCTACAGCCAAGCTACGGCTGACGTTCATTTCGGGGGAATACCATGAAGTTCGACACCCGGCTCGCCCTTCGGGCGGCCTTATTGACCTGCGCCGCGTTCAGCCTCGGCGCCTGCGCCACCGTCACGCGCGGCTCCAGCCAGGCCTGGACGGTCGAGACGACGCCGGGGGGCGCCGCCGTGGCCACCACGACGGGCTTCAAGTGCGACGCCACGCCTTGCACCTTCAAGATGAAGCGCAAGAAGGAGTTCGACGTCACGATCACCAAGGCCGGCTACAAGCCCTACACGACCAGCATCACCAACCAGATCGGCGGCAAGGGCGGGGCGGCCCTGGCCGGCAACGTGCTGGTCGGCGGCCTGATCGGCCTGGGCGTCGACGCGGCGACCGGCGCCAGCAAGGACCTGACGCCCAACCCGCTGAAGGTGACCCTGGAGCCCGAAGCCAAGGTCGCCGCGGCGGCTCCCGCGACTCCGGCGAACTAAGCCTGCTGGGCGGCGGCCGGCGCCCTGCCGGACGCCGCCTTCAGCACCGACAGATAGCCCGGGGCGGTCAGCATGCCAACCGTCAGGCCTTTCTCCGCGAGCAGCCTATGCGCCTTGGGCAGGTTCCAGCACGGCATGTGCATGAACAGGTGATGCTCGGCGTGGAAGTTGACGTGGTAGGGCGCGATCAGGGCGCGCTCGATCCAGTTGGCCCGGGTGGTCCGCGCGTGGCGGAACGGGTCGGGCTCGTCCTTGGCCACCAGGGCGTGCTCGGCGATGTTGCGCAGCCGGGTGACCAGCGGGAACCAGGTCGCCATCGGCACGATCCACAGCGCCGGCCAGGCCCACCACAGGCCCATGGCGCTCAGCACGATCAGCAGACCAAGGTTCCACAGCAGGAAAGGCTTCTGCCGCGCCACTTCGCCCGCGAACACCGCGCCCTTGGGCTGGTCGCCCGCGCCCTTCATTTTGCCCAGCAGCGGACCGAACCGCTGCTTGAAGAAGGTCTGGCCGGTCAGGTCGCGGACGATCTTGCGGCGCAGCGAGGCGCGGGTGGTGGGGAACGGCGCCGACAGCACCAGGTCCGGATCCTCGGCCTGCTGGGCGTATTTGTGATGGGTCAGGTGATAGGGGCGGTACTTGGCCAGCGAAGCGCCGGTCGGGGCCGCGCACAGCCACTCGCCGACCCAGTCGTTGACCTTGAGGTTGGTGTGCAGGCCGCCGTGCGCGGCCTCGTGCATCAGGATGGCCAGGCCCAGCTGACGCGCGCCGATCAGCATCACCGCCAGGACGTAGGTCAGGGGATTGGGCCAGATCACGAACATCGCGCCGGCCGCGATGATCACCGCCCAGGCATGGGCCACCATCAGCAGACCCTTCCAGGACGAGCGCGCCGACAGCGGCGCCCACTCCTGGGGCGTGAACAGTTCCTGCGGCTTGATCCTGGACGCGACGACCATGGAACCCATCATGCCACATTCAGCTTCCGGCTTACAGAATGACCCGACGTCACGCCCCTTCGGAGACCCCCATGCGCCTTGTGCTGACCGCCCTCGCCCTGACCCTCGCCCTGCCCGTCGTGGCGAACGCCGCCAGCTTCGATTGCGGCCGCGCTCGCGCGCCGGACGAAAAGGCGATCTGCGCCAACACCGCCCTGAACGACAAGGACGTGAAGATGTCGGTGCTCTACGACATCAACAAGCGCACCCTGGCCATGGGCGGTCGCGGCGCGATGCAGGACGCCCAGCAGCAGTGGCTGCGGGATCGCCGCAAGTGCGGGGCGAACCGCTCATGCCTGAACCGCGCCTACGACCGCCGGCTGGGAGAGCTGGAACGGAGCATGGAGCGGATCTATCGCAACGGGCCGTTCTGAGCCCTACAGCCCTGGCGGCTGCCACAGGCCCGCCGCCAGGGCCAGGAACAGCACGAAGCCGACCTGGGCGTTGGACTTGAACAGGGCCAGGGCGCCGACCGGGTCGTCGATCCGCACCCGGGCCGCCTGACGCGACAGGTGGACGGCGACCAGGGCGGCCAGGGGCAGGAACAGCGGCCCCAGGCCGCCGACCCAGGCCGCCGCGATCACCAGCACGAAACAGGCGATGTAGAAGGCCAGCACGCCCTTCTGCACATGCTGGCCAAGCCGGCGGGTAGAGGACTTCACCCCGGCCAGGGCGTCGTCCTCGATGTCCTGGATGGCGTAGATCGTGTCGTAGCCCAGGGTCCAGAAGAAGCCCGAGGCGTAGAGGAGGACGGCGGCCCAGGTCAGGCCGCCGATGGGAGCGGCGCCGAAAGTCTGCCACTGCCCAGTCGCCACCAGTACGCCGCCCGCAACATATCCCAGCGTCGAAAGCCCGCCATTGGCCGCCGCGAAGCCCAGCAGCGCGCCCCAGTTGAAGGTCAGGCCCAGCCAGGCCTGCGGCCACCAGGTGATGCGCTTCATGAACGGATAGGCCGCGACCAGGCCCAGCGACAGCACGCCCAGCAGCAGGCACAGCGGGTTCAGGCACAGCAGGATCAGGAAGCTGACCAGGCAGCAGCCGATCACGAAGGCCCAGGCCTGCTTGACGCTGATCAGGCCGGCCGGGATCGGCCGCATCGCCGTGCGGCTGACCTGGGCGTCGAAGTCGCGGTCGACGATGTCGTTGAAGGCGCAGCCCGCCGCCCGCATCAGGGCCGCCCCGACGAAGAAGGCGATCAGCAGCCAGGGATTGGGCCACTTGCCCTGGCTCGCCGCCGCCAGGGCGATGCCCTGCCAGCCGGGCAGCATCAGCAGCCAGATTCCCGCCGGCCGATCGAACCGGCCCAGTTTCAGCCACGGCCGCAGGGCCGGCGGCGCATGGCGGTCGACCCAGTTGCCGGCGGCGGCGTCGGGCAGGATGGCGGTGTCGGGAGAACTCATGGGCCAAGGCTTAGCCCCGCCCTCCGGCCTCGCGCAACCCAGCCGAACCGCGACCATAGAACTTTCCGATCTCGATCCGAAAAACGATCAATTGGATTGATCCAGCGCCAGGGACCAAGGTGCCTTCACCGAAACGGCGATCCCCCGCTGTTTCGCGGGCCCGAGGAGGGCCGCCGTCTCCCCCCAGCGCGGCGGCCCTCCTCGCTAAGCTTCGAAAGGTCTCCGCCATGACCCATTTGATCGATCGCCTGGAAGCCTGGACCTTGCTGGCCCTGAGCCTCGCCGCCGGGATCGTCGCGCCGCACCCGGTCACCACCGCCCTGTGGACCGCCGCCGCGCGGTCCTTCAGGCGGGCCGGCGACGCCGGCATGGTGTCACGGCTGACCTCGGGCACGAAGTTCGGCGGCCGCATCCGCGCCGGCCTGCGCGGCGACACGCTCAGCCATCTGCGGTTCGCCTGAGGCCTAGCGAGGCGCCGCCACCGGAAGAACCAGGGCCAAGGCCAGGACCAGCAGACAGGCCAGGAGGTAGGCCGCCAGATAGGCGACGACGACGATCCTCGCAGGTCCCGGACGATCGATCCTCATGGGCCTCGGCTCCCGCCAGACAGGACTGTCGACGGCCGGCACAATGATGCCGGTCAAGCTGCCTCCGCCATCAGGGAATCCCTGGTTTTGCCCTAGGCGGAACCCTGAGGGATCCGGCGGGACACGGCTTCGCCGTCTCACGCGGGAAACCCGCTGAGCGTGATGGGGAGGGTGCGAAGCGCCCGGGCCTCGCCCGGATGATTTGCAGTTGTGAGTACCGTTTCGACGAAGTTCAGGCGCTTCGCGCGGCCGTTATCCGGAAGCCTTCGGATCGCGGATTCTTAACCCGCTCCGATGGAGGCCCCCGACGGGCAGGACGTTGGCGCGTCCCGGACCGCATGAGCGATTTCAGCCCATGCCTGCTGCGCTTGCCGATCCTCCGCCGCCTGGGTTTCGTCCTGTGTTTCAAGGAACCTGCCCAGGACCGTCGCGAAGGTGGTCACTCAAGACCCACCGACGAACGCTTCCCGCTCAACCACCCCCGAAAGCCGCATCGGTCGCCGTACGTGCACCCTCCCCGTGCTCTCAGGTGGGATCAGGATACGGGCGGTCCGGAAGGGTGAGGACCAAAACGGGTCGAGAAAGTTTAGGGCGTTGAAATCGCTGAACTTCATTCGCTATCCGCCGAGCATAAGCACTCTTGAACCCTCTCAGAGGGAGAGGGTGAAGACTGCGCCTTCCCGTTTCGCCTTCCATCCCCCACATTCCAGCTTCATGACCGACGCCCCCCGTCCGCCCCGCAAGCGCCTGTCCCGCCCGGTCCACTGGGTGCTGGACGGCCTGGGCGTGGCGCTGTTCGCCACGGGGGCGGTCGGCGCCTTCGTGCCCGGGATGCCGACGACGGTGTTCTGGATCGGGGCGGTGATGTGCTTCCTGAAGACCCGGCCCCACGCGGTGCGGCCGTTGCTGCGCACGCCGATCATCGGCCCGGCCATCCGCTGGTACCTGCGCTGGCGGCCGTTCGGCGGATCGCGGCGCCGGGGCAACACTTCCCCGAAGGCCTGACACCAAAGCGGCGGCCCCGCTCGCCTCCGGGACGGCCAGCGCCTATCTACCCTCCACCATGACCGACGAAATCGATGAGGACGAACACGGCGGACGCCGCCGCGCCCTGAGCAACGCCCGGGTGCTGGGCTTCATCGCGCGCTTCTGGCTGCGCCGGAAGGGCCTGTTCCTGGCCGGCGTCGGCCTGACCCTGGCGGCCATCTGCTTCGACCTGGCCCTGCCCTGGGCCTCCGGCCGGCTGATCGACACCATCATCAAGGGCCCGTCGGCCATCGACGCGGCCTGGACAGCCTGGGCGGCCTTCGTCGGCGTCTATCTGGGCTTCTCGCTGATCCGCAACCTGGCCATGCGGTTCTGGATCCCGCTGGCCGCCCGCAACATGGAGGAGATGACCAACGAGGGTTACGCCCGCGTCCAGGCCTTCTCGTCCGACTGGCACGCCGACAGTTTCGCCGGCGCCACGGTGCGCAAGCTGACACGCGCCATGTGGGGCTATGACAGCGTGACCGACGCGGTGACCATCTGGCTGGCCCCCAGCCTGATCGTGCTGGTCGGCCTGTCGGTGATGCTGCTGCTGCGCCAGCCCCTGGCCGGGGCCGTGGCCCTGGTCGTGGTGGCCGCCTACATCGCCGTGAACCTGGTGGTCACCACCCGCTACGTGCGCCCGGCCAACCTGAAGTCCAACGCCCTAGACTCCAGGATCGGCGGCAGCCTGGCCGACGCGGTCACCTCCAATCCCACCGTCAAGAGCTTCGGCGCCGAGGCCCGCGAGAGCGCCCGGGTGGCCGAGGTCACGGCCGCCTGGCGCGAGGCGGTGATGGTCACCTGGCACAAGTTCACCAATGTCTGGCTGGGCCAGAACCTGCTGCTGGTGCTGCTGCAGGGCGGGCTGACGGCGGCGATGATCCATGCCTGGTCCAAGGGAACCGCGACGCCCGGCGACGTGGCCTTCGCCATCACCGCCTTCATGCTGATGAGCGGCTACCTGCGCAACATGGGCGAGAACATCCGCATGCTGCAGAAGGGCCTGGACGACACCGAGGACCTGGCCGCCTGGGAGGGCCTGGCGCCGCAGATCGCCGACGCGCCCGGCGCGCCGGACTTCGTCAGGGGCCCCGGCGCCGTCGCCTTCGAGGACGTGACCTTCCGCTACAAGTCGGCCGGCGCGCCGCTGTACGACCACTTCTCGCTGACCATCGCCCCGGGCGAGCGCGTGGCCCTGGTCGGGCCGACGGGCTCGGGCAAGTCGACCTTCGTCAAGCTGGTCCAGCGCCTGCACGATCTGCAGGGCGGACGGATCGTCATCGACGGCCAGGACGTGGCGCACGTGACCCAGGGGTCCTTGCGCCGCGCGATCGCCGTGGTGCCGCAGGATCCGGCCCTGTTCCACCGATCCTTGCGCGACAACATCGCCTACGGCCGGCCCGACGCGACCGAGGAAGAGATCGTCAACGCGGCCAAGAAGGCCCGCGCCCACGAGTTCATCCTGCGCCTGCCCCAGGGCTACGACACCCTGGTGGGCGAGCGCGGGATCAAGCTGTCGGGCGGCGAGCGCCAGCGCGTGGCCATCGCCCGCGCCTTCCTGACCGACGCGCCCATCCTGGTGATGGACGAGGCCACCTCCTCGCTCGACGTCGAGACCGAGGGCCAGGTGCAGGAAGCCGCCGAGGCGTTGATGGCCGGCCGCACCACCATCGTCATCGCCCACCGCCTGTCGACCGTGCGCGGCGCCGACCGCATCCTGGTCTTCCAGAACGGCCGCGTCGTCGAGGAAGGCCGCCACGGCGAACTGAAGGCCGCCGGCGGGGTCTACGCGCGGCTGAACGCGGTCAGCGAGGGCGTTGGCTAGGGCTTCTTCTGGCTCAGCACGGCCGCCTCTTCGGCCGCGCAGCGCTTTGCCGGCTCGATCCTGGCTCGCTTGCCGCCGATGACCAGTTCCTGGGCCGGCGGCGACGGGGCGACCTGGATGTCTCCAGCCTCCAGTCCCTTGTCGACATCGCCGCAGAAGACCGAGGTCTCGGCCGTCTGGGCCCAGACGCCGGCCGCGTCGACCTTGAAGATGTCGAAGGTCCGGCCGGAGGACAACAGCACCTCGGCGACGCCGTCGCCGTCGATGTCGGCCAGCGTCGCCCGGCATTGCTGGTAGCCCCAGAGGCAGGTCGGCTCGTCCCCGCCGTTCCAGGTCTGGTCGACGAAGCTCTTGGGCAGCGCCTGACCCTTCGGATAGACCTTGGTCTTCTTGTAGCGATCGGGAATCGCGGTCGCCTCGGCCAGATAGGGCCTGCTGTCGAACTTGGCGGCGCGGAGCGCCTTGGTGCGGATGGTGGGATCCGGATCACGCCCGAGACCCTCCAAGGCCTTCCGACCGAAGCGGCCGCCGTCGAACCGCAAGGCGACATAGTCGAAGGCGTCCGGCTTGACCTTTCCCGCCTTCAGCCGCGCGACCTGGTCGTTCGCCGACAGGCGCCGGGGATCGCCGATCGGCGTGCAGAGGGCCAGCAGCACGGCGATGACGACGAAGGCCATGGCGATGTTGGTCGCCTCCAGGGTCTTCATCCAGGCGCCCGGCCGCACGGCGGCGATCGTGTAGCCCAGGGCGTAGCCGGCCGCGACCAGCACGCAGGCGCCGGCGATGATCCGGTCGGGGCTGAGGCCGTACTGGCCGATGCGCAGGGACAGGCCATAGGCGGCCAGCACCGTGATTGGGACCAGCAGCACGCCGGCCAGGCGCGCGGCCCATTTCAGCACCACGGCGGTCTTTTCGGTCCCGTCCTGGTAGGCGGCGTTGGTCAGCAGGATCAGGAAGGCGTCGGCGACCAGCAGGATGACCGTGGCGCTCCGGGTCTTCCACAGCGGCTCCAGGCCGGTGAAGGGCAGGGTCAGCAGGAAGCCCGCGGCGATCAGGGCCATCAACGGCAGCAGCCAGGCCAGCAGGGTCAGGGCCACCGTCCGCACGCCGCGCACCAGATTGGCCTGCACGTCGGTCAGTTGCACGGCGGCGGCGAACATCAGGGCGGTGGCGGGGAAGGCGAAGGCCTCGTGCTTGATCAGCTTCTCGATGGCGTCGACGCCGATCAGCTTGAACAGGGCCGAGGCCAGGAACAGCAGCAGCCAGAACGCCCCGGTGAAGCCCACCGACAGCACCGCCTGCACCCCGTGCTTCCAGGTGACGTCGAAATAGGTCGGATAGCGGGCGATCCGCCGGCGCTCCATGTCGGCCGGCTGGACCAGGTGATGGCCGATGAAGATCAGGGCGGCGACAGCCAGGAAGGCCAGCGGTCCCATGCCGTCGACGCCCCGGGCGGCGGGATCGCCGCTCCACACGCCATAGGCGCCCAGTCCGGCGGCGATGATCGCGGCCACGGCCTTCCAGACCGCCAGGGTGCGAAGGCGCAGGGCCGAGATGCCGGCCAGCCCCACGGGCGGGACGAACAGGACGATCAGCAGGAAGGCGGCATAGACCTCGCGCTGGGTGGCCGGCCAGACCTTGGACTTGTCGGCCTGCCAGAGGCCGTACAGCAGCAGGCCCTGGATCAGGCCCGTGGCCAGGCGGATGATCGTCGCGCGGCGGACGGCCCAAGGCTCGGGCGGGCGATCGGCGGTTTCCAGCGGGGCGCCAAGGGGAAGGTCGGTCATCGGCGGACTCTCACAACCTTTGCTATCGATGGGGGACAGGACCACGCGGCGCGAGCGGCGCCTAGGGCCAAGCTTGCGGCGGCGTCGACCCTTGCTCTACGAGAGGACGACCGTCGAGGAGCCACAGCGTGACGACCACCCCGCCCCGGACGCCGGAACATCGCGATGTCGACGCCGCGCGGTTCCGCGACGAGATCCTGCCGGCCGGACAGCCCGCGATCCTCAAGGGCCTGGTCGCCGACTGGCCCGCCGTCGCGGCCGGCCGCCGATCGGACGAGGCCCTGGTCGCCTATCTGGGCGCGCTGGACAGCGGCGCGACGGTCAACGTGCTGAGCGCCGGCGCCGACATCGGCGGGCGGTTCTTCTACACCCCCGACCTGAGCGGCCTGAACTTCCAGCGCGACGACATGCCGTTGTCCCGGGCCCTGGCCGCGCTGCTGGAGCTGCGGTCCGTGGCCCGGCCGCCGGCCGTCGCCGTCCAGTCGACGCCGACGCCGGGCGCCCTGCCCGGCTTCGCCGAGGCCAACGCCCTGCCCCTGGTCGACGCCAGGATCGCGCCGCGCATCTGGATCGGCAACGCCATCACCACCGCCACCCACTTCGACATGAGCCACAACATCGCCTGCGCGGTGGCCGGGCGGCGGCGCTTCACCCTGTTCCCGCCGGACCAGTTGAAGAACCTCTACATGGGGCCGTTCGACTTCACCCCCGCGGGGCCGCCGGTCAGCCTGGTCGACGTGGCCCGGCCGGACCTGGAGCGCTATCCGCTTTTCCAGGAGGCCCTGGCGGCCGCGCAGGTCGCCGAGCTGGAGCCGGGCGACGCGATCTATATTCCCTACTGCTGGTTCCATAACGTCGAGTCCCTCGACCCTTTCACCGTGCTGATCAATTACTGGTGGAACGAGACCCCCGCCCTGCTGAGCCCGCCCCTCTTGGCCCTGGTCCACGCCATGGCCAGCGTGCGCGGCCTGCCGCCCGCCGAGCGCGCGGTCTGGCGTGAGATGTTCGACCACTTCGTCTTCGAGACCCACGGCGACCCGGCGGCCCATCTTCCGCCCGACCGGCGGGGCCCGCTGGGCCCGATGACGCCCGAGCACAGGGCGCGCCTGCGGGCCGTCCTGGCCGAGGCGTTCAACTCGCCGTAGCCAGCCTGGTAAAAACGGTTAGGTTCCGCCGCGTTCAGGAGTCCCCCGGCATGGCCTATCGCTCGCTTCGCGAATTCATCGATGTCCTTGAAGCCAAGGGCGAGCTGGTGCGGGTGACCGAGCCGGTCTCGACCGTGCTGGAGATGACCGAGATCCAGACGCGCCTGTTGGCCACCGGCGGCCCGGCGGTGCTGTTCGAGAACGTGATCCTGCCCGACGGCAGCCGCTCGCCGATGCCCGCGCTCGCCAACCTGTTCGGCACGGTCAAGCGCGTGGCCATGGGCGTCACCCTGGGCGGCGAGCCGCGCACCACGGCGGGCGAGCTGCGCGAGGTCGGCGAACTGCTGGCCTTCCTGCGCCAGCCCCAGCCGCCCAAGGGCCTGAAGGACGCCTTGGACATGCTGCCGCTGGCCAAGACCGTGATGGCCATGCGGCCGGGCACGGTGAAGAAGGCCCCTGTGCAGGAAGTGGTGCTGACCGGCGACGACATCGACCTGACCAAACTGCCGGTCCAGACCTGCTGGCCGGGCGAGCCCGCGCCGCTGATCACCTGGCCGCTGGTGGTCACCAAGGGCCCGGGCAAGGACCGCGAGGACGACTTCAACCTGGGCATCTACCGCATGCAGGTCCTCGGCAAGGACCGCTGCATCATGCGCTGGCTGGCCCATCGCGGCGGCGCGCAGCACTACGCTCGCCATAAGAAAGCTGGGAAGAGAGAGCCCCTGCCCGCCTGCGCCGTGCTGGGGGCCGATCCCGGCACGATCCTGGCCGCGGTGACCCCGGTGCCCGACACGCTTAGCGAATACCAGTTCGCCGGGCTGCTGCGCGGGGCCAAGGTCGATCTCGTGCCCGCCAAGACCGTGCCGCTGATGGTGCCGGCCCACGCCGAGATCGTCATCGAGGGCCACGTCCTGCTCGACGAGTACGAGGACGAGGGCCCCTACGGCGACCACACCGGCTACTACAACAGCGTCGAGAAGTTCCCGGTCTTCCAGGTGACGGCGATCACCATGCGCAAGCAGCCGATCTACCTGACCACCTTCACCGGCCGGCCGCCGGATGAACCGTCCGTGCTCGGAGAAGCGCTGAACGAGGTGTTCATCCCGCTGATCCGCCAGCAGTTCCCCGAGATCGTCGACTTCTGGCTGCCGCCCGAGGGCTGCAGCTACCGCATCGCCGTGGTCTCGATGAAGAAGGCCTATCCGGGCCACGCCAAGCGGGTGATGCTGGGCGTCTGGAGCTATCTGCGCCAGTTCATGTACACCAAGTGGGTGATCGTCGTGGACCACGACATCAACGCCCGCGACTGGAAAGACGTGATGTGGGCGATCAGCACCAAGATGGACCCGGCGCGGGACATCACGGTGATCGAGAACACCCCCATCGACTATCTCGACTTCGCCAGTCCCGAGAGCGGCCTGGGCTCGAAGATCGGCCTGGACGCCACCGACAAGCTGCCGCCCGAGACCCACCGCGAGTGGGGGAACGAGATCCGCATGGACCAGGCGGTGATCGACACCGTCAGCGAGAAGTGGGCGCGGCTGGGTCTGCCTGGGGACGGCAAGCCGATCTGGAAGTAGCGATCGAAGAATGTTATAACTCCGTTCTAACGGAGACGGCATCATGCGATCCTCGGTGCGCAAGATCGGCAATTCGGCAGGGGTGATCCTGCCCAAGCCCTTTCTCGCCAGCATCGGCGCGGAAGCCGGCGACGCCGTGGACGTGACGATGGAAGACGACCGCATCATCATCGTCGCGGCGCCCAAGCCGCACCCGCGCGATGGCTGGGAAGAAGACGCCAGGCGTATCGGCGCGCTGGGCCTCAGCGAGGAAGAGCGCGAATGGCTCGACGCGCCCCTGAGCGCCGACGCCGACGAAGACCTTGAATGGTGAAGCGAGGCGATATCTGGATGGTGCGGCTGGACCCGACAGTCGGCAGCGAGATCCAGAAGACGCGTCCCTGCGTCGTGGTTTCGCCCGAAGGCCTCAGCCACCTCGACACATTCATCGTCGCGCCGATGACCACCGGCGGTCATCCGACACGCTTTCGTCCGGATATCGAGTTCAACGGCAAACGGGGTCTGGTCCTGCCCGACCAGATCCGCACCGTCGCGCGTGCTAGGATGATCAGACGGCTCGGCGCGGCGGACGAGGAGACGCTCGGCAAGGTGCTCTCGGCTTTGCGGGCCATGTTCGAGACCTAGAGACATGCCCGCCTCGGCCTGTGCACCACCGTCACCAGCACGTAGCTGAGCAGTATCAGCAGGTACCAAGCCCCCAGCTTGTTGGGTGAGACCATGTGCCAGCCGTGGCGCTGGCTGGGATAGATCCAGGCGCCGGCCAGGGTGCCCAGGTTCTCGGCGAACCAGATGAACAGGGCCACCAGGACCCCGCCCATCAGGAACGGCATGCGCCGCGCGACGCGGTCGGGCGTGAACAGGAACCAGGTCCGGCCGAAGACCGCCACCGACAGCGCGAACAGGCCCAGGCGGATGTCGGGTCCGTAGTGGTGGGTGAAGAAGTTGGCGTAGGCCAGGACGGCCAGGACCCAGGTGCTCCAGATCGGCGGGTAGCGGACATAGCGCACGTCGAACAGTCGCCAGATCCGGGCGATGTAGCTGCCGACGCAGGCGTACATGAAGCCGCTGAACAGCGGCACGCCGGCGATCTTCAGCAGGCCGGGCTCGGGATAGATCCATGAGCCGTGGGCGGTCTTGAACACCTCCATGATCGTGCCGACCACGTGGAAGACGCCGATCACCACCGCCTCGTTCCAGCGTTCCAGCCTCAGGGCCAGCAGGGCGACCTGGATGGCCAGCGAGGCGAGCACCAGGAAGTCGTAGCGCGCCAGCGGCGCGTCAGCAGACCAGAGCAGATGCGTGCCGACGATCAGGACCAGCATCAGCCCGCCGAACAGGCAGGCCCAGGCCTGCTTCAGGCCGAACAGCAGGAACTCGTACGCCCAGCCGTTGAGGCGCGATCGCTCGGCCCACGGCCGCGCCCAGGCGTCCATCGCCGCTACCCGGCTCTTGATCCAGTCATTGGCGCTAGCCGTACGGGGGGCGCCGGCGCCATATGTCGCCTCATGACCTCCTCGATCTTCCCGCCCGCCGCCGACAAGACCGCGCTCGAGCGCGGCGCCGCCATCGCTCCGCGTTTCGACGCCGCCGGTCTGGTCGCCGCCATCGCCCAGCACGCCGACACCGGCGAGATCCTGATGTTCGCCTGGATGAACGACGAGGCGCTGAAGCTGACCCTCGACACCGGGATCGCCCACTATTTCAGCCGCTCGCGGGACAGCCTCTGGAAGAAGGGCGAGACCAGCGGCCAGCTGCAGGTCGTCACCGAGCTGCGGATCGACTGCGACCAGGACGCCGTGCTGATCAAGGTCCGCCCGCAAGGCGACGGCGGCGCCTGCCACGTCGGTTTCCGCTCGTGCTTCTATCGCGTCTGGGAGAACGGGGCGCTGGTCGAGCGCGAGGCGTAGGGCTCTTCTCATCGCGCCAGCCTGCCCCGCCCGCGTCGAGCCGGCGGCCAGGGAACGTGCAGATCGCGTGAAGACCGCCGGTCGAAGACCGATGTTCCGCCAGCGTTACAGGCAATGAGATCTGTGGCATCGTCGTCCCGGGGACCAACGGGGGGCGACACACATGACCGAAGCGGCTTTGCGAACCGATGCGAGGGCCAACGCCTCGCGCCAATTCTATTTCGCCATGGCGCTGACCTGCCTGGCCATCGCCGTGCTCGGCTTCATGCCGACCTATTTCCTGCCGATGGCCCAGGGCAAGTTCAAGGCCCCGCCGCTGACCCATATCCACGGCCTGGTGCTGTACGCCTGGATGACGTTCTTCTGCACCCAGACCTGGCTGGTGGCCCAGGGCAGGACCGTCGCCCACCGCACCTGGGGCGTGCTGGGCGTGGCGATCGCCACCGCCATGCTGTTCGTGGTCACCGCCGTCGTCTCGCTGCGGGTCGCCCAGGCCTCGCTGCCCGGCCAGCCCGAGGGCCTGGCCCATCAGGTGCGGGCCTTCGCCTGGGTCAGCATGGGCGGGATCGGCTTCTTCACGGTGCTGTTCGTCCTGGCGATCATCAACGTCAGGCGGCCCGAGACGCACAAGCGCCTGCTGCTGCTGGCCACGATCTCGATGCTGGGCGCGCCGATCGCCCGCTGGTTCCTGACTTTCCTGGCCCCGCACGGCGGACCGCCGCCGACCCCGCCGCCCGGCCTGCCCCTGGTGGTCGCGCCGCCGGTCTTCGTGGCCGTGCCGCCGGCCCTGGTCGGCGACCTGCTGCTGTTCCTGGCCATGTGGGTCGACTGGCGCACGCGCGGACGGCCTCATCCGGTCTATCTGATCGGCGGAGCGGCCATGCTGGTGCTGCATCTGACCCAGGTCCCGGTCGCCGAATCGCCCGCCTGGCAGGCGATCGCCGCCGCCATCGGCCGCATCGCGGGCTGACCGCTTGCCTCGCGCCTGGTCGCGGCGGACAAGGTCGGCATGACCACCGCCCAGTCCCTGATCGCCTTCGCCGTCGCCGCCGGCCTGCTGACCATCACGCCGGGGTTGGACACCGCCCTGGTGCTGCGCACGGCCGCGGCCGAGGGCTGGCGGCGGGCGAGCGCCGTGGCCGTGGGGATCGGCCTGGGATGCCTGGCCTGGGGCGCGGCGGCGGCGTTCGGGGCCGGCGCCCTGCTGGTGGCCTCGCACACCGCCTACACGATCCTGAAGTGGGCCGGCGCGGCCTATCTGGTCTGGCTGGGCGTCAACCTGCTGCGCAAGCCGCGCGCCGCCTTCGACACCGGCGCCGGCGAGGTCCCGCCCTCGGACGGCCTGGCCGCGGCCCTGGCCAAGGGCTTCTGGAACAACCTGCTCAATCCCAAGGTCGGGGTGTTCTACGTGTCGTTCCTGCCGCAGTTCATCCCGACCGGCGCCAGCCCGGCCGTCTTCGGCCTGCTGCTGGCATCGATCCACGTGGTCATGGGCCTGGCCTGGTCCGGCGGCCTGATCCTGGCCACCGCGCCGATCGCCAAGGCGCTGAGGAAGCCGGGCGTGGTCAAGTGGCTGGACCGGGTGACCGGCGGGGTGTTCGTGGCGTTCGGCGTGCGGATCGCGCTGGAGCGGCGCTAGGCGCGTTTTCCAAACAAGCGCGGCGCTAGGCCGGCCCGCGCTCCAGGCGGTCCAGATAGGCGCCGAACATGTCGGCCATGGCGTCGGCATAGGCGGCGATCTCGGCGGCCGTGCGCGGCATTTCCGAGAAGGCCTTGCCCACCTGGCTCAGCGTCGTCTTGATCAGGTCGCCGGCCAGATCGCGGACGGCGTCGGTCGCCGTGGGCAGCGCCTCGCGCATGAAGTCGCGGACGATGTCGCCGCCCGCCGCCCGGACCGCCTGGGCCTCGGGCGCGTCGCGATAGAGCGGAGCGGCGTCGCTGAGCGCCACGCGCATGCCCGCCTCCTCGCATTCGGAGCGGACGAAGGCGTGGACCAGGGTCCGCAGCCGATCCAGGGGCGGTCGCGCGACGTCGGCCAGGATGTCGCGCAGCAGGTCGGTGGTCTGGCGCCACTCGTCGCTCTGCAGCCGAAACAGGATCGCGGCCTTGTTGGGGAAGTACTGATAGACCGAGCCGACGCTGACCCCGGCCTTCTCGGCCACCCGCGCCGTGGTGAAGCGCCCCGCGCCCTCCTTGGCCAGAACCTGAACAGCGGCCTGCAGGATCGCCGCCACCAGGTCGTTGGAGCGGGCCTGGCGAGGCTGCTTTCGCGAGGAAATCCGGGGACTTGGGCGATCAGTCATGGCGTGTTCGGGCAATGCGAATAGGAAACCTGACGAATTAGTCGCATTTCTTGGCCAGCGCAACGACACGCGCTTTTGCACCTGGAAATGCCGATGAACACCCTGACCACCGCCCCGCTGGCGCCCTTGCTGGAGCGCCTGTTCGCGCAGGCCGACGAGACCTCGCCGATGGACCTGCCCGCCGCGGCCGGCCTCACGCCCGAGGACCTGTCCCGCCTGATGCGCAGCAAGACCGACTATGTCGACTTCTACGGCCAGATGAAGGACATGCCCCTGGCCGTCTCGCGCGAGACCGGCGTCTTGCTCTACATGCTGGCCCGTAGCGCCAAAGCCCGGACCATCGTCGAGTTCGGGACCTCGTTCGGCATCTCGACCCTGCACCTGGCCGCGGCCCTGCGCGACAACGGCGGCGGGCGCCTGATCACCAGCGAGTTCGAGCCGTCCAAGGTGGCGCGGGCGCGGGACAACCTGACGGCCGGCGGCCTGATCGACCTGGTCGAGATCCGCGAGGGCGACGCCCTGCGGACCCTGGCCGTCGATCTGCCCGAGACGATCGACCTGGTCCTGCTGGACGGCGCCAAGGCGCTGTATCCGGAAATCCTGAGCCTGGTGGAGGGCCGCCTGCGTCCCGGCGCCCTGATCGTCGCCGACAACGCCGACTACGCGCCCGACTACCTGGCGCGCGTGCGCTCGCCGGCGGCGGGCTACCTGTCGACGCCGTTCGCCGAAGACGTCGAGCTGTCCATGCGGCTCGGCTAAGGCGCTCGGAGGCCCGGCGCGCTAGGTCGTATCGACATTCACGCTCGGTGCGTGGTCCTCGTCCTTCGACAGGCTCAGGATGAGGACCATTTACAAGCCCAAGCGGTAGAAAAACCTCATCCTGAGCTTGTCGAAGGACGAGGTTTTCGCCTCAGACGCTGAATGTCGATACGCCTAAGCGCCGCGCTAGGGCCTCACCCTTCCGCCAGCGCCTTCACCCCGCCCTCGTCGCCCGGCGTCACCACGAACCGCTTCAGCACCCGGGTCTGGTACTTCGGGTCCAGGATCGTCGAGACAGCGATCAGCTCGCCCGTCGCCCGGCCGTGCTCGAGGGTCAGCAGCAGGAAGCCCTTGGCGCCCTGGTCGGTGAACTTCACCTCCTTGTTGCGCTCGACATAGGCCTGGCCCAGCGGCACGCCGGGCAGGTAGTCGCTGTAGCCGGGCGAGGTCACCGAGGTGACGCCGAACTCGGCCGCCACCCGGGCGGTGCCGGCGTCGTCCCACAGCTCGTTGACCCAGAAGGCGTGGCTGTCGCCGGCCAGCACGATCGGCCGGGCCTTGCCGGCTTTGAAGATGTCGTAGACCCGGGCCCGGTCGGCCGGATAGCCGTCCCAGGCGTCCAGATTGCCCGGCGCGCCGGCCAGGGACAGGCCCCGGCTTTCCTCGACCGGCTTGGCGACATAGGCGGGCAGCTTGGCCAGCAGGGCCGCATAGGCCTGATCGCCCATGGTCGCCTTCAGGTCGGGCGGCACCACCCGGGCCATCACCACCTGGTTGCCCAGCACCTGCCAGGCCGTGCCGGCCTTCGTCGAGGCGTCGACCTCGCGGGCCAGCCACTGTTCCTGGCCCTGGCCCATCATCCGGCGGTCGGGATCGGCGAGCTTGGCGGCGAAGGCGGTGAAGTCGGGCTTGCCGTCCTTGACCGGAAGGTCGCGGCCGTAGTCCAGCTGGTGGCTGCGGGCCGTCAGCCGGGTCTCGGTCATCAGCAGGGTGGCGACGTCGCCGAACTGGAAGCGCCGCCACGACGCCTCGGGCAGGGTTCCGGCCACCGGCTCGCGGATCGGCATCCACTCGTAGTAGGCCTTGATGCCCGCGGCCTTGCGCTTGACCCAGTCGCCTTCGGTCTTGGGCTGGTGGTTCTCGGCTCCGCCGATCCAGCTGTTGTCGGCCGTCTCGTGGTCGTCCCAGACCACGATCCACGGCGCGCGGGCGTGGGCGGCCTGCAGGGCGGGGTCGGTCTTGTACTGGGCGTGGCGGCGGCGATAGTCCTCCAGGCTGAGGATCTCGCGCGGCGGATCGGGCACGCGGCCCTTGGCGGTCGGCGAATTCATGCCGTAGTCGTCGGGCGCGGCGCCGTACTCGTAGATGTAGTCGCCCAGATGCAGCACGGCGTCGACGCGTGGCAGCCTGGCGATGGCGTCATAGGCGTTGAAATAGCCGTTCGGGTAGAGGGCGCACGACACCACCGCCAGGACGACGTCGCGGGTCGCCCCCTTGGGCAGGGTGCGGGTCCGGCCGCCGACGGGCTTGCCGAACGGCTTGCCCTTCCTGACGTACTGGAAGCGGTAGAAATAGTCGGTCGCCGGCTTCAGGCCGGTAACGTCGACCTTGACCGTGTGGTCGCGGCCCGAGACCGCGACGGCCTGCCCCTGACGGACGAGGGTCTTGAAGGCCGCGTCGGTCGCCACCTCCCAGCGCACGGCGATCGGGGCGGTCGTCGCCTCCGCCGTGATCCGGGTCCACAGCACCACCCGGTCCTCCAGCGGATCGCCCGAGGCGACGCCGTGCAGGAAGGCGGCCCGTCCGGCGAACAGGGGCGTCGCCGCCATCGCCTCCCCGGCCGCGCCCGCGCCGCCCAGGCCGAAGAGGGCAAGGGCCCTGCGTCTGTCGATGATCATGCTCAACTCCCCGAAGGCTCACGGCGCCGCTTGGTCTTCTCGTGCGTTAGCCCCCGGAGACAACAGTAGGATGACGGTACATGTCCAGCGAAGGCCTCCACGTCCCGCGCGAAAAGCTGCGCGGCAAGACGCTCAACCAGCACTACGCCATCACCTCGCTGATCGAGGAGCTGGAGGCGGTGGACTGGTACCGCCAGCGCGCCGACGACTGCGACGACGAGGAGCTGCGCAAGATCCTGCTGCACAACGCCCGCGAGGAGCTGGAGCACGCGGCCATGGTGCTGGAATGGCTGCGCCGCAGCGATCCGGAGACCGACGAGCAGCTGAGGGAATATCTGTTCAAGGACGGTTCGATCACCGGCCATGAGGAAGAGGCGACCGACAAGTAGCGTCAAGGCTGGGGACAGGCGCATGCGCCTGTCCCCGACGCAGCATCCTACCGCCGCAGCGAGAACGTCACGCCGTAGTAGCGCGGGTTGCCGGCGATGAAGGTCGGGATGCCGAAGCCGTCGCCGGTGTTGCCGGCGTCCTTGACGTACTTCTCGTCGGTGGCGTTGGTCACGAAGGCCCCGAGCGTCCAGTGGGCGAACGAGGGCTGGTACTGCAGGCGCAGGTCCAGCAGGCCGTAGCTCTTCTGGAACTCGTCCTGCACCAGGTCCGGGATCAGGTTGTTCTTCTGCAGGGCGGAAATGTCGTTGTCGTCGTCGAAGAACACCTTGGACTGCCAGGCGTAGATCGGCGTGAAGGTGAAGCGGCCACGCAGCAGGTCGGCGTGCAGGCTGGTCCCCAGCGAGAACTTGTTGTCCGGCGACAGGCGGAAGCGGTTGCCGTCGCGGATGCCCGCCTTGAAGCGTCCGTGGTTGTAGCCGTACGTCGCGAACACCTCGGCGAAGCTGGCCGCCTGCCAGGTGGCCTGGCCTTCGAAGCCGTAGCTCTCGGCCTTGCCCGCGTTGGTGGTGATCACCTGGGCGCCTTCCTGGATCGAGGTCTGGAAGTTGTCGTAGCTGTAGAAGTAGGCCGCGCCCTCGACATAGAGCCGGCCGTCCAGCAGGCGGCTCTTGGCGCCGGCTTCGTAGCTGTCGACGGTCTCGGCCGAGACCGGCGTGAACTTGCCCGGCGTCATCGGCGCGGCGGGCGCGGCCGAGGACAGCACCTTGGGACGGCGGCCGCGGGCGTAGGAGGCGTAGAGGCTGGCGTCGGGGGTCACTTCATAGCGGCCGACCAGGCGCCAGGTCAGGCCGTCGTCGGTGAAGTCCTGGGTCGAGATCTGGCCGTTGCCGGTGGTGGGCTGGGCGAACAGGCCGAACATCGGGATCGGATAGCCGGCCGAGGTCGGGATGTTGGCCGCGCCCGGAACCGCCAGGGCGCCCAGGATCGCCTGCCGCGTCGCCGGGGCCTGGCTGAGCGCGCCGATCGTTCCGCCCAGGATCGAGCGCTGGGTCACAGACGAAGCGACGCCGCTGGACTTGTCGTCGCTGGTGTAGCGCAGGCCGGCCGACAGCTCGAAGCGGTCGGTCACGCGCCAGGTGGCGTCGCCGTAGACGTCCCACGACTGGGTCGTGCCGTAGTTGGTGAACTGCTCGGTGTGGACGCCGAGATTGTTGGCGATGCCCTGGGCGGTCGCGCCGCTGGCCGCGCCGCCGGTCAGGCCGGTGACCAGGGCCGCCAGGAAGGTGGTGTTGGTCAGCACCGCGTTCGGCTGCGGATTGGGCTTGGTCAGCTGGCCGGTCAGCAGGGCCAGGGCGTAGCGCTCGTCGAACTGCAGCGGCACCCGGGTCTGGGCGTCCTCATCGAAGTAGCTGACGCCGCCGAACCAGCTGAGCTTGCCGCCGTTGTCGTAGTTCAGGCGCAGTTCCTGGCTGTACTGCGTGCCGCGTGCATCCTCGGCGAACACGAACATCGGCAGCGAGAAGCCGTCCGGATCGAACACCTCGTCGCTGGCGAAGTGACGGGCGGCGGTGATCGACGACAGGCTCCAGGCGTCGTTGAAGCGGTAGTCGACCAGGGCCGTCGCGCCCTGCACGAAGCGCTTGAGGCCCAGGGCCGCGCCGCCCTCGAAGCCGTAGCCGCTGGACAGGCCGGCCGGGCTGGTGGGGTCGCGGTCGCCCAGCGCCTGGCCGGTCGTGATGTTGGTCGGGTTGAAGGTGTTGGACTTGAACGACGTGCCGGTCGGATGGTCGGCCTCGTAGTTGAGGATCAGGTTGGCGTCGAGCTTGTCGTTCGGGGTCCAGCGGGCCGACAGGCGCATCGCGCCGGTGTCGGTCGAGCCCAGGTTCTTGCCGCCCAGCACGTTCTCGATCGCGCCGTCGCGCTCCTTGTAGCGGCCGGCGAAGCGGATCGCGAAGGTGTCGCTCAGCGGCACGTTGGCCATGCCCTCGAACAGGCCGTAGGCGCTGTCGCCCAGCTCGGCGCCCACGCGCCAGTCCAGGGCGTGCACGTCGGCCTTGTTCTGGATGATGTTGACCGCGCCGATCATCGCGCCGCGCCCGAACAGGGTCGATTGCGGGCCCTTGGCCACTTCGATGCGCTGGACGTCGAACAGCTCGACATAGGAACCGCGCGACTTGGAGATCGACACGCCGTCCTGGAACACCGAGACCCGCGGCTCGACCGTGGCCTCGCCGCTGTCGGAGGTGATGCCGCGCATCACGAAGCCGGGGTTGTTGGGCGACTGGTTCTGGACCTGGAAGCCGGGGACGAAGGCCGACAGCTTGTCGAACTCCTGCACGCCCAGCCGGTCGAGCATGGCGCCCGAATAGGCCGTCAGGGCGATCGGCACGTCGAGGGCCTTCTGCTCGCGCTTCTGGGCGGTGACGATCAGTTCCTCGACCTGCTCGGAAGCCGGAGCGTCCGGCTCGGCGGCATGGGCGGCGCCGGCGATCAGCGCGAGACCGCTGACGGCGGTCATAAGCAAGGTGGTGCGGAACGCGCGCATCGACTATCCCCTTCGAACGCAAGACTTGAACCTGAGCCGTTAGGCGCGGGCGATGTCCGCGATACGACATAGCCGTGACGGAGCCGTGAAGACGCCTTGATCCAGCCGCCCGACCCGACCGCGCCGCTCGCCGATGACGAGATCGAGGACCTGGACGCCCAGGATGCGGGCGCCGGCGGCGACGTGGTGCGGATCGAGCTGGGCGCCGACCTGGCCGGCCAGCGACTGGACAAGGCCCTGGCGACCGCCGCCCCGGACCTGTCGCGGGCCCGCCTGCAGGCCCTGATCGCCGCCGGCCAGGTGTCGCTGGTCGTCGAGGGCCGCGAACCGCGCCCGATGACCGACGGCAAGGCCAAGGCCCCCGCCGGCCTCTATGAAGTGCTGGTCCCGCCGCCGACCGCCGCCGAGCCCGAGCCGGAGAACATCCCGCTCACCGTGCTCTACGAAGACGCCTGGCTGATCGTCATCGACAAGCCGTCGGGCATGGCCGCCCACCCGGCGCCCGGCTGCGAGACCGGCACCCTGGTCAACGCCCTGCTGTTCCACTGCGGGGCCAGCCTGTCAGGGATCGGCGGCGTCGCCCGGCCCGGCATTGTCCACCGCCTGGACAAGGAAACCTCGGGCGTGATGGTGGCGGCCAAGACCGACGCCGCCCACCAGGGGCTGTCGGCCCTGTTCGCCAAGCACGACATCGACCGCATGTATCTAGCCCTGACGCGCGGCGCGCCGCAGCCGGCCGTCGGCACGATCACCACCCAGCTGGGCCGCTCGCCGCACGACCGCAAGAAGATGGCGGTGCTTAAGTCCGGCGGCCGCGAGGCGATCACCCATTATCGCGTCGAGAAGACGTTCGGGTCGTCGTCGGCCAAGGCCCAGAACGCCCCCCTGGCGGCCCGCGTCGCCTGCCGGCTGGAGACCGGCCGCACCCACCAGATCCGCGTGCACATGGCCAGCAAGGGTTCGCCCTGCCTGGGCGATCCGGTCTACGGCGCCGGCGCTCCCGCCGCGCCGGTCAAGGCGGCCCTGACCGAGATCGGCTTCTCCCGCCAGGCCCTGCACGCCGCCGTCCTGGGCTTCGTCCACCCGATCACCGGCGAAACCCTGCGGTTCGAGACCCCACTGCCCCCGGACATGGCGGCGCTGGAAGCCGCCCTTGAAGCGCTGTAGCCGCGTCCCCAGCTTCGCCTTGCGCCCCATTGTCTTGCTTAGGCGATACATTCAGGCCCTAATTCGGTTACAGACCGGGCCCACTGTGGCGGGGTCGGAGGTTTCGTCCATGTTCGCGTCCCGCATCGCCCTCGCCGCTCTTCTGGCTCTCCCGCTGGCCCTCCCCGGGACCGCGTTCGCCCGTTCGGTCGACGACGAGGTCGTGACCACCGCCGCCTCGCGCGCCACCCGCCCGCCGACCGAGGCCGAGCTGGCCCAGGCCAAGGCCGACGCCCAGGCCAGGGCCGAAGCCGAGCGCGCCGCCAAGCCGGTCAGCACCCAGGACCAGATCTCCGCCTGGGTGGCCGACGCCCCGCCGATCGAAGGCGGCCCGATCGGCTACGCGCCGCGCGCGGACCTCGACGTGAACGGCTACCCCCTGGACAAGGACGGCAAACGCCAGGTCCACGGCGAGGTGGGCGTCAGCGTCGGCACCGGCGGCTATCGCAGCGGCTATGTCTCCAGCCTCATCCCGATCGGCGAGACCGGCACCCTGGGCGTCGCCGTCAGCCAGACCGACTTCGGCAAGCACGGCGGCGGTTACGGCTACGGAGGCTATGGTGGTTACGGCGGCGGCTATGGCGGCGGATACGGCTACGGCTGGGGTCCGCGCGGCGGAACCTCCCAGTCCCTGGCCCTGTCGCTGGACATGCGCGGCGGCGCCAAGCGCAGCCGGTCCGACACGCCGGAGGGCTGCGCCCCCGGCTTCCGCGACGGCGAGCGCTATGTGGAGCCCGTCTGGGTGACCGAAATGCGCGGTGACAAGAGCTGCGCGGCGGCCGCCGAACGTCCGTAGGTCTCATCCCTGAGACGAATCGCCTCGGGGGCGAGCAAGCTGGTCTTGTTCGCCGATACTTAAGAGCTTCCGGTCAAGGTGCCCGCCTCAGGGCGTCATCGGACCGATCTATGCAGCCGGAAATCACCGCTTTCCACCACCCCGCCACCGGGCGGGTGACCTATCTGATCGCCGATCCGGCCACCTTGCTCTGCGCGTTCGTCGACCCCGTCCTCGACTACGACCCGCTGACCCAGGCCGTCGACACACGCTTCATCGACGCCATCATCGCCGACGTCCGCGCCAAGGACCTGGGCCCGACCTGGATTCTCGAGACCGGCCTGCACACCGACCACCTGTCGGCGGCCGGCCACCTGAAATACGAGACCGGCGCCTCGATCTGCATCGGCGCCCAAGTGCTCGACAGCCTCAAGCGCCTGGCCCCCGTGCTGGGCAGCGACGGCGTCGACCTGGACGGCTGGGACTTCGACAAGCTGGCCCAGGACGGCGAGGCCCTGCCGATGGGCGGGATCGAGATCACCGTCATCGCCCTGCCCGGCCGCCTGCCCGGCGCCACGGCCTACCAGGTTGGCGACGTGGTCTTCGCCGGCTCGGCCATCCTGCCGCCCGACCAGGGCCTGGATGACAGCACGGCGCCCGGCGCCGACCCCGCCGGCCTGCACGCCGCCGCCCGCCGCCTGCTGAACCTGCCGCCGCCGACCCGCATCCTGGTGGGCCAGACCGGCGAAGTCATCGACGCCTGGAGCACCACGGTCGCCGAGCAGAAAGCCCGCAACATCGACGCCGGCGACGCCGTCTCGGCGCAGGCCTTCGTCGCCCGCCGCACGGCCGTCACCGCCACGCCCGGCCCGCTGGCCGCCCCGGCCCTGCAGGTCGGGATCCGCGCCTTCCGCCTGCCGCCACAGGGCGAGGACGGCAAGCGCTTCCAGCCCGTCGACATCAGTTCTATTTAAAAACTAACTTGCTTCAGCCCCGTTCCGGCGCGTAGATGCTTCGCACGCGAAGAACCGGGAGACGCCGTCATGGCCGAAGACAAGAGCGCCGAACTGACCGCCGCCCAGGCCGAGAACCTGCCGGGCCTGCTGGGCCTGGAATGGACGAAGGCGGTCCATGGCCTGGTCCAGGGCCGCATGACCGTCGCCAGGCGCCACATGGCCCCCAACGGCTTCCTGCACGCCGCCAGCGTTATCGCCCTGGCCGACAGCGCCTGCGGCTACGGCTGCATGACTTCGCTGCCCGAAGGCGCGACCGGCTTCACCACCATCGAGCTGAAGTCCAACTTCCTGGGCACGGTGCGCGAGGGCGGCGGCGTGGCCTGCGAGGCGACCCTGGTCCACGGCGGCCGCAACACCCAGGTCTGGGACGCCCTCGTCACCGCCGAGGCGACCGGCAAGACCATCGCGCTTTTCCGCTGCACCCAGATGGTTCTCTACCCCAAGGCCTAGGTTCGACCGGACCTCGAGGCCTAGCCAGGACCGGAAACCGCGCCCCGCGACACAAAAGCTTGTCACAAGCTCTTGCGCTCTTCGGGCGACGCCGCTAGGTATCCCGCCCTCACTCAAGGCCAGCCCCCGGGCAGGCCCCGAAGACCCCCTGGAGAGGTGGCAGAGTGGTCGAATGTACCGCACTCGAAATGCGGCGTGCCTGGAAGGGCACCGTGGGTTCGAATCCCACCCTCTCCGCCACCACCCCATCCTAACCAGTCCAGAGACGTCCACGGGCGTCCCGTAAATCCCCGCCACATAAGGGGAAATCGCGAAAACGTGTTTCGACACGTCCAGCGCGATCCACCACGCTCCACATCACATTTGTGGGACGAAGTGTGGGACAAAATGGCCCGGCTTTGGGAACGCCTGACGGCGCTACAGGTCAAGAGAACGACGCGACCGGGAATGCACCCGGACGGCGGCGGCCTCTATTTGATGGTCCAGGCGGGCGGCGGTAGGTCGTGGGTCTACCGCTACATGCTCCAGGGCCGCGCCCGGGAGATGGGGCTTGGCCCGGCCCACACCATCAGCTTGTCGGAAGCACGCGCGATGGCGCGAGACGCCCGTCGCCTCAAGTTCGACGGCGTCGATCCGATCGACCAACGTCAACTGGCTCGCACACGCTCTACGTTGGAAGCCGCCAAAGGCTTTACATTCAAGCAGGCGGCGTCCGCGTACATCCGCGCCAACAAGGCCGGCTGGCGCAATGAAAAGCACGCTCTGCAGTGGGAAAGCACGCTGACGACCTACGCTGATCCGATCTTCGGAAGTCACGGCGTCTCGGATATCGATACGGGCATGGTCCTTGCCGTTCTGGAGCCGATCTGGTCCGCCAAGCCCGAGACTGCCAGCCGTGTACGAGGGCGGGTTGAGGCGGTGCTCGATTGGGCGACCGCCAGAGGGTTGCGCGAAGGCGAGAACCCGGCTCGCTGGAAGGGTCACCTGGAAAAGCTGCTGCCGGCAAAGTCCCGTGTTCATAAGGTCGAGCATCATGCCGCCCTGCCCTACGCGGAAATGAGCGCCTTCATGGCGGGGCTGAAGGAACAGCCAGGCGCGGGGGCTCGGGCCCTTGAGTTTACGATCCTCACGGCGGCGCGGAGCGGAGAAGTCATCGGCGCCGAGTGGAGTGAGATCGATCTGGCCGGCCGCGTCTGGGTCATCCCGGCCGACCGCATGAAGGGGCGTAAGGAACATCGCGTGCCGCTCACGGCGCCCTTGGTGGAGATTCTCGAGGGTCGCCGGGCGGACTACGCCGCCGTGATCCGTCGGGTTCTCCAATCGAAGGGACAGCCCATTCCAGACGACATCCCGCCGGTCGGACCTCTTTTCTGGGGCACGCTGTTTGGGAAGAAGTTGAGCAATATGGCGATGCTGGCGGTGCTCAAGCGCATGAAGCGCGGAGACCTTACCACCCACGGCTTCCGCAGCACCTTCCGCGATTGGGCCGCCGAGACCACCGAGTATCGAAGCGAGATTGTCGAAATGGCGCTCGCCCACACGATCGGCAACAAGGTCGAAGCCGCCTATCGGCGCGGCGACCTGTTTGAAAAGCGCAAGCTTCTCATGGACGATTGGGCCGTCGCGGCGGGCCGCGCTCAGCGGCCTGCGAAACCTGCTCCAGACGTAGAAGATACGCCTCAAGCTCACTCCGCCTGATGAGGGTTCGGCCACCGTCCTTCAGGATTTTGATATCGCCGGAACCGATCAACTCGTACACGCGGCTTCGGCTGATCGCGAGCGCGTAGGCGGCCTCGACCACGCGGTAGGCCAGCTTCTCAATGGGAATTCCGCTGCCTAGTTCAACGCCATTTCCAGGCCTCGCACTGGTGGTTCCAACCATCATTGCCTCCACGCGCCGGGTTGGCACCCAGCCGGTGGAGGTTCCCTAAGTTGCGCTGGCCTTCAACGCGATAATTGAGGCGGGCGTACTCTGGCGAAGAAAAAGAAAGAATCGGCGGGTTTGCATCCGCTGTGTCAGGCTTTGGGGAGGCTCGGCGGCACATAGGGCTGTCCGCAGCCGGGGCACTTGGCCGACGCCAGGAACGCGATGGCCCTGTTGACCAGGGGCGCTGTCGGGCCGGGGTCGTGAAAGTCCATACGGGCGGCGATGACCAGCAGGCTGGCGACCTCGTGAATGTTGCGAGGCTCCAGCTTGGTTATGGCCTTGAGGCCGCGCTTCCGCTTTTCCCAAAGCTCGTCCAGTTCGACCTCGATCGCGGCCATCTCGGGCGCCATGGGAAGGCTGCCACGCTGATGGTCGCTCATGCGGAAATAGTCGTATCCAGCAACGGCCAGCGTCTCCAGGGCGGCCCAGCGCCGGGCTAGACCGTCGGAGGCGAAGTCGTGGGTTAGCCAGCGCGCGCATTGGCCGATGAGGCTCCTTGCTGGCATTGGCGGCTCTGCGTTCGGGGCGCTGCAAACCAGCGGAGCCGCGGACGTCGCGCCCAGGAGCGTGCGTCGCGAAATGGACGTGGGATCAGCCTTGTCTTCGGACATGCGGGGGCTCCCGGCGCAGGCGCTCGGTCCGATCAGCACGCTAATCGGTGGAGTTTCAGAGGATTTCGCTTAGACTTCAGCGAATTTCGCCGGCTCGGTCAACAGAAATTCGCAAGAAGTCGGAGAATTTCTCTAAAAATGATCTCGCCCGCTCAAATCCGTATGGCGCGAGCCGCACTTGGAATTAGCGTGAGGGTGCTCGCCGAGCGCTCGGAAGTCGCCGATTCCACGATCCATCGTTTCGAGGCCAACAAGGGTGGGATGCAGACCGGCACGATCGATCGTATCCAAGCCGCGCTCGAATCCGAGGGCGTGATCTTTATCAGCGCCGACGCCGGCGGCGGCCCCGGCGTTCGCCTAGTTAAGTAGGCGCCCCCCCACCGCTCAAGGGAGCCAGGACCTGAAAGGTCGGTGCTCGCCCTGGAGCGCTTGGAGAGCCTCTGCCGGGCGGGATGGCGCGGGTCAAGGGCGGCTTCGCCGTCGCTCCGCGATGCGCGCCGGAGGCGCGCACCCTTGACGCGCGCCAGCCCGTCCGGCCCTCGTTCCACCAAGCGCACCAGGGCGGTTTGTCTCCGAGCGATGGTCTGAAGCACTCAGTGATGGATAAAGGCCGCCGGGGCTCACTGGCGCGCCAACTCAAAGAAGTTAGTTGGTTACGCGAGGCTACTAGCCACGCCTCAGATCCGCTGTGTTGCTAACGCCGTTGCCCAATTTCCACCCCTCTCGCGCCCTCTGGCCGCTACAGCCATGAGTACAGTTGCGGGTTGGTTTTCACCAACTGAAGGCGAGCCGCGCGCTTCTCCTTGAGGCCCGGCGCGGCCACCTCCCAGTCGGCAACGGCGGCAATCAAACTTCCCTGGCGCTGAAGAATATCGTCCGCCAGTTTCACCACCACGAGGTTCGGCGTGACTAGTGGCCTGATCGTCAGCAACTGAGCAAGCGCTGCCCGTTCAGCTCCTGGGCCCGCCCTATCTGCGAAGATCGCGAGCGCCACAGCCGCCGATCTTCCAACCCCGTGGAAACAGTGGACCAGGAGCGAACCTTGGACGTGCAATCGTGCGAACGCCAGCGCTTCAGCGACTTGATCGCGGCACGCCACCCGCACGCCAAGTGTGTCGTCATCGACGTCCTCAAAAGCGAGTACCAGATGGGCGGGCGAAGGATGGTGCGTAAAACGAAGCCGATTGGCCGGACGACACCCTGGATCCTCAAGGGTGAGCACGGCGTCGAAGCGCCGTTTGTGTTTTCTAGCTTGTGAAAGGCTAGCGACAACCAGATCGCCAGGCGCTGGACGGACCGCTTGGTTGAGAACTCTTGCCATGCAATCTGGATAGACACCTAGACATCCGACATCCACCCCGAACGCAGAGTCGCGGTGACCGCTTTTCTGCAATCAGAAGCCCGGCGCTGGATGGCAGCCTTAGTGGCGCTGCCCCATCCAGCGAGCTGGCCGCTTTGATCGTTGGTGATAGTGACTAGGAGGGCGCGGGAGGCTGGAAGTCCCGCAAAAGGTCGATGGCGAGATTAAAGCGCCGGGACCTTTTCAAGTCCATGTCGCTGATGGTGCTAGAGAATTTCCGGGACCTTGTCTTGCGCCTAGGTCCCGGATTTCAGAACTTTCCGTTCCACGACAATGGGTTATCCAGGACTAATAGGACAGTCCGATGCGGTTGGTCCCGGTCAAGCCGTTGAAAGGCATGAAGAAATCAGGAAAATAGGACCTGGCCTCTGCGGCAGGTCCCTAAAAAAGCTGAACACCAACAAT
This sequence comes from Caulobacter sp. P1_D6, assembly GCF_056406095.1. Lineage (NCBI taxonomy): Bacteria > Pseudomonadati > Pseudomonadota > Alphaproteobacteria > Caulobacterales > Caulobacteraceae > Caulobacter > Caulobacter sp. P1_D6. The sequence continues at coordinate 117,934 of NZ_JBFUAW010000029.1, forward strand.
GACATAGGGCCGTCAGGTCCCTGTGCTTTTATCTTGCCTTAGTATTTGTGGTGCTGATTTTCTTCGTCCTGGCTCCAGACACACCCATTTCACCCACGGCCGGTGTCGGGTCGTGCGCCAAGATCCAGCGCACGACCCGCGATGGTCTCTGGGGTGTCCTGGATCGCGTAGCTGGCCTGCTCATGCGAGCCGGTCTGCTTGAGCACATGGGTGGCCAAAACGTCGCGAACATTGTGCGGTCCGTGCGGCAGAAGACCGGGGATCGCGCCGCGCCCCGTGTAGGGATTGAAGATGCCGTGGCGCTGGATCGCCAGGCGCCAGGCCTCATAGAATGGCTTTGAGCCGTACTCCGCGCTCACGCTCTTGGCCTTCATCGTTTTGACGAAAAACGTGCCCGGGTCTTGCCGCCGCTTGAGAAGCACGGCGCGGTCTTTGTCGATGTAGGTGTCGATCTCCTCGTAGAGCCCTCCCAGGTCGGGGAGCACGAGCCGGAAGGGACTTTTGCGGAAGAAGGTCGAGCCCGAATTCTTGAACGCAGCGGCCGGGATCAAGACCTCCCAGCCTTCATCGCGCACGCTCCATCGCAGTTCGCCGCGCTTCTGCAGCTCCAATTGCCGCTCTGGTGTCGGGCTTTGGGTCTTGGGCTTGAATAGCAGTTGGCGCAGGTTCTTCTGCCGCAAACCCAGGTGAAGCCCCAGGCGCAGCATTAAGAAGCTCCGGGTCGCTTCCGCGGCGGCCAGCGGGAAGCGTCGCCGGTCTGGCCGCCAACGGCGGATCTCCTCAGTGATCTTTCGGTATTCTGCCAGCGGGCTGTCAGCCTCCAGGATCGGAAGAACCGGTTCAAACGGGTCTCGATGCACTCTGGCGACCCGATCGATCTCTCTTGCTCGGATGACGGCGTGCCGGTGCATGGCGTCACAAAGGCCCTCCCAATCGTCATGAGCAGCCTGGACGTCGCTCGCTGTAACCAGACCCTCAATTGGGCGCAGACAGCACGCAAGGCGCGGAGATTGGCGCAGCCACCCTGTCTCGCGGCGGGTGAGTCCCGCGATCACGGTGAGCATCTCGCTCTCCCACCGCGTAAAGAAGCCGCGCCGTGCTTCCCGCCAAGTCAGATACCAATCCCACACGACGGGAAAGACCAGCAAGGCGAAGGTCAGGCTGCGCATCGGTATGCCGTGGCCACGCACGTCACTATCAGGGGATGCCGTCAGCGCGCCGAACAGGAGGCCTAAGTGCTCCATCTTCTGATCCGCCGTCTCGCGATTCCACACGCCGTTACGAGCCCGCCCCCGGGTCGTGAGGGTCGCGGTCTTGAAGAGCACGAGATCACGCGCCTCAGCGTCGATGGGCCCGGGCGCGGCCATGGTCGCCAGGAGGCGACCGAACTCGCATCGCCCTTCGTCATCCAGACGCACTTCGAGAGGAACCTCAGGCGCGAAAGGCAAAGCGCCCGGCCCGTTCGAGAACTTGATCGCGAACCGTTGTTGCAGGGCGTTGATGTGATAGCGCCGATAGTCCGTGGCGCCGGCGATGATCACCGTGCGCACCCACGACAGAACCTCCTCCTGCTTGGCCTTGGCGAGCCGATCGAAGTCGTCTGGCAGATGCCAAGCCAACCGGCGGCGCTCAGACATCGGGAGCCGGGAGAGTGTCTTGCTGGCGATCAACCGGCCGGGGTGCGGCAGCTTGGACCTGAAGTAACCCTCGGGCAGGTGGTAGCGCCGCTCGATGGCCGCCAGCACCCGGAAGCCCGTGCTGCTGCGCGGCGCAAGCACGCCGTTGCGCCAATCGTAGAGGGTCCGGATATCGACCACGTCCTCGCCAAGTGCGAGGGCCTTGTGAAGTCGGCTGACGTTCTCGCCATAGCGGCGAATATGCAGCGCGAACGCATCCTGGAAGTCCGCAGGATCGTCCCACTCCGTCCATAGCGGCTCGGGGTTCAGGTCGACAGCTCTGGTCTTGTAAGGCCCTCTGGGCTTGCGCGCGATCGCCGTCTTGATCGCACCATTCTTGCCGCCACGCGGCGTCTTGTTCGATTTGATGGGCATGAGGTTCGTACTGGCTGGGCGGAGCCAATTGTCCGCACAGGCTAGACACGTGAGCGCTGATCGATGGGCGCCATGCCGGCAAAATATTCTTTGAGCTGCGACTGGTGGTGACGTTGGGAAGGCCCGCTTCTTGGCAGCGGTCAGGTGGATTCCGCAAACGGGGAAATCTGGCGCATCTGTGACTGTGTCCAACGTCTGAGCCTGACTTATTTCGGCGATGACTGCTCGCGTGTGTTAGGTCCAATTGAGCAAAATCAACGGCGGTGCTGCCTGAGCTCCGATCTCTAGGACTGATCCCACTATGAAGCGCGAACTGCGATCCATTGCCGAGGACCTCAAGGCGGGGCGCACCGTTGAGCCGGTAACCGTCCGAACTTTCCTCTGGTGGTTTGAGGCCCAGCGCCGGGGTCCGGTAATCGTTCGCAACATCCGCAACGAGCTCGAAGAGGCCGGGATTGTGACAGTCCCAGATTTCGAATCACGTTGGGTGGACGCTCCAATCAATTTCGAGCTCGTCCAGGACGCCCAGAGCGATGCGGCGCAAGACCCGGAGCCCCCAAAGGAAGAGAGCTTCGAAGAAGGCGGCAGCTGGGTCACCAGAGACGCCACCTACCGTATCAGCAAGCTAGCGGCCGCCAACCAGGAGGTCGTCCGAATCTCGCCCGACGCGACGCTCGCCGAGGCCGTCACCTTATTGCTCGCTCGGGACTTTTCGCAAATTCCCGTCATGTCCAGCGAGCGCGACGTCAAAGGCACGATTAGCTGGAAGAGTATTGGCTCACGTTTGGCGCTCGGGAGGCCCGTCGGGCCTGTGCGCGAGTTCATGGAGCCGGCTCATGAAGTGCGCGCAGAGATATCCATCTTCGATGCGATCCCCATGATCTCCCGGTACGACTACGTCTTGGTCCGGGGCGAACAGAACAAGATCACTGGGATCGTAACCGCCAGCGACCTCAGCCGGCAGTTCCAGACTCTCAGCGAGCCGTTCCTTCTTCTGAGCGAAATCGAAAATCTCGTTCGGAATATGATCGGCGAGAAGTTCAGCGTGCCCGAGTTGGCTTCCGCTTTAGACCCTGGCGGGGCCCAGCGCGAGGTGGCCAGCGTCGACGATCTTACGTTCGGAGAATACATTCGCCTGCTGCAGCAACCTGAACGTTGGGCTCGCTTGGGCTTGGCCATAGACCGCGTGCTGTTTTGCAAGGACCTCGATGCAGTTCGTGAAATCAGAAATGATGTGACCCACTTTGATCCCGACGGGATCACGTCGGAAGAGATCGAACGACTTAGGGACTTCAAGTCTCTGCTTGAGACCTTAGAAAATATCGGACGCTGACGCGGGCTCCGAAAAATCCCTGTCGCCGGGCCGAATGCCCGGAATCCGGAACGCCTGCAAGTTCCGCTTGTTGCGCGATGAAGAATGCTCTTGGAAGATAGCGCATGCGATTACTACCCGGATTCTTCCTGCAGCGCTCGGGAGAGCGCCTCCTGCGCGAACTTGAGCAGATAAATGATTCTTAGAGATAACGGCTACAGGCCGTCGAATAGCAATGCGCCCTTGAACCGCTCGGCATCTTCCTCGGTGATGTCGCGCAGGGTCCATTGGGCAAAGGCGACATAGATTTGTTTCAGACGGTCATGGGCTTTGTCGGAAACGTTTGCGCGGCCTTTATGCAGCAGATTGATGTAGCCCAGCCGAGACGTTTGTATTTAGATAGATGTGCCCTGTTGTATTCGCGCCAATTGCTCAGACTGCTTTGAAATAATAACATCTCGCTCCGTAGGTGCGACCGGAGCGTCGGCGCAGGCCCAAGTCTGACTCTAAGTGACCCTCGCGGGGCCAGCTTTCTGATCGCGGCGAGTCCCACTCAAGCTGCCCCCGCGCTTGTGATCTGCCCGGGGGACGTCTCGGCCGTAACCCTATCAATGGTCAGCTGCCGCGGCATCGGATGCCGCCCCGCTGACCTCGCTCCAGCGCAGGGACGTCGGTGGGAATACGCTCGTGACTTGTGCATGCGGACGGGGCGGCGTGGCCGCTTAGATGGAACGGCGGTAGATGGCCAGGTCGTCGAGCGGAACCTGCCCGGTCACAAGCTTGTAGTGGCGCTCCTCTACAATGCGCACCTGATCGTCCTGCACCGTCAGCTCAAAGATGGCGATCCGCTCGTCGTCCATAAACTGGGCGGAGATGGATCGGCACACCAGGTTGGGGAACTTTTCCGCGCAGCAGGCGATGTCCTGCTTGGCCTGAACGACCGAGAGCTGATCGGTCCCGCCCTTTGCCTGGACAGGCACAACGTACTGCACTCCGTGGCGGTCGACGCCGACATAGACCTCGTCGATCTCAATCTGCCCGACGCCCTTTACGGTGGTTCGCAGATGATTCTGCAGGGAGAAGGCGGTGATCCCCAAGAAGGTGTCGATCAGCCGATTGTACCGAACCTTGGCCAGCAGAGCCTGTTCATCATTGAGTGTGTAGGTGCCGATGATCTCCGGCGTCGCGTCCGGGATCTTGATCGTGATCAGGTCCCGGTTCGGAACGATGCGGTTCACCGGCACCAGACAGAAACGGTACAGCGCGCGTCCCGCCCCCTCTACGATCCACTCCATGCCCTCGGGCTGGGTGGCGAGCACCCGGGCGGGCATCTGGGTGCGGTAACGGATCGAATAGACCACGTCGCCAAGGTTCTTGGGTAGGGCAATCCCGAGCTCAGTCGCCGCCCTCTCAAGGTCGTCGCGCCTGAAAGGCAAGACCGTCTTGCCCTCCGCGTAGTCTCCGTAACCGGGATGGAAGAAGATGTGCTCGATCAGGGCGCGGTAGCGGTTCGCACCTTCGACGGCGTCGGTCATCCGAACCCGACCGCGCGCTGCGCTTCGAACGCCGCCTCAATGTCGGCCTGTTTACGCTTCTTGGCGCCGCTCTTGCGATCCCTCTTGCCGTCGGGCGCGACGATGCCGAAGTGGGCGGCCGCCTCGGACACCGTCATCCGGATCAACGTCTCGTCGCCGAGCGCCACCGCCTCTGACGGGCGAAGAGGCTCAATCCCGAGGGCCGTCATCACCTGGTCCGCGACAGCCCTGGCGAGAGGCGGTGGGACGGCATTTCCGATCTGTCGGGCCCCGTGCCATTTGGTCTCGTTAAGCCGGAACCAGTCCGGGAAACCGTGCAGACGCGCCATCTCCCGGACGGTCACGCACCGCGCTTTCGCATAGTGAACCGGCCGGGGGCTAGTGAAAGCCCCTCGGGCCGCATCGGTCCCGGCGCGAAGGGTATTGCTCAGCCCACTTGGCGCCAGGCGATAGAAGCGGGAAATCGGCTCGACTGCGCCCGGCTCGGTCGCCGCGAACCGGCGACGCGAGATCGCTGTGTGGTCGGTTCTGGCGCTGGACGTCAGCAAGCGTGGTTCCCATTTGCGGGGGTGGGCGAAGTCGGTGGCGGCGCTGTCCAAGCCGCGCATGGCTTTGGCGTAAGGGCTGGGCTTGCCCCACTTCGCAGTGCGCACTTCGTCGCTATAAAGCAACTCCGCGAAGGCCTCGGCCTCGGGAAGGTCGTCCAAAGCGTCTTTTGCGGTCGGCCCGACCGGCAGGTCTGCTCCTTTGGCCCGGTCGGCCGGACGGGTCCGCGCGGCCGGGTAGTCTGGCAGGGGCAGGCCCTTTCTGGCGCCGAACAGGATCAGCCGCTCGCGGTGCTGCGGCACGCCGTAGTCGGCGGCGTCCAAGACCTTCCAAGGCAGGCGCACTTCGTAGCCCACCGCCTCGAAGGCGTCGATGAGCTCTTCGAGAAACTTGCGATGCTTGCCGAGCGTCAGGCCCTTGACGTTCTCGAACACGAAGTAGGAGGCGCGCAGCTCGTGTACGAGCCGGACGAACTCCCGAACCAGGCTGTTGCGAGGGTCGTCCAGGACCCGTTGCCCGATGAGCGAAAAGCCTTGGCAGGGCGCGCCCCCGAAAACGACGTGCACCGGTTTAAGCCCAATGCCGGCAGCGCTGCGCAACTCGGCGGCACTCAGGCCGACGACGGATCGCGCGATCACAGCGCAGTCGGGGAAGTTAAACTTGTGGACTGCGCAGTGCACTGGATCGACCTCGACCGCCGCGACGACGTCAAAGCCCGCCTGTTCGAAGCCGAGGCTCAAGCCACCCGCGCCGGCGAAAAGATCGATGCCGAGGGGTCTGTCCATGGAAATAAGCCTCGTCGCAATGAATCAGGTAAGCTTACCGATCCTGCGCAGACATGTCGATCGAAATCTTCGCGCCCGCAGCGCCCAGAGCGCGGGTCATCCTCTCCTTCAGGGTTTCGATGTCCCGGGTTTCGCACTGCCAGACCGTCTCGACCGTCCAACCCGCGGCGCGAAGGGCGGCCTCGCTTTCACGATCTCGCTCCCGGTTGCGCTCGAGCTTGGGTCCCCAGAATTCGGAGCGGGTTTTAGGCGGCCGTCCGATCTTGCAACCGTGGGCATGCCAGAAGCAGCCATGAACGAAGACGGCGGTCCGGCGGGCCGGCAAGACGATATCGGGCGTGCCCGGCAGATCCTTGCGGTGAAGCCGGAAGCGATAACCCATGGCGTGGAGCAGCCGGCGGACGACAACCTCCGGTGCGGTGTTCTTCGAGCCGATGCGCGCCATCAGGGCGCTTCGGGACGCGGGACTGCGGTTGTCTGCCATACGTCCTGAACGCGCGAACGAACGTTCGGTAAGCCAGACCTAGGCCGGATCAATCACCGACCGTTGCGAGCGCTTGAACTGATAACGCGCTTCGCGTTTGACAACAGCGTTGCCGTCGACCTCCGCCATCTCGAATAGATGGACGCTGCCGTCCGGAAGGAACTGGGCGGACACGCACCGGGCCTGGGCGACGGAAAACCGCTCGGACTCGCGGCAGAACGCCAGGTCCTGCTCGGTCTGCACGCTGGAGAGCTTGTCCGATTTGCCCTTGGCCTGAACAGGGACGACGAAGAGGTCGCCCCTGCCGTCGTGACCGATGTAAAGCTCGTCGATCTCGATCTGGCCAATGCCGGGAACCGCCGTGCGCAGGTGGTTCTGCAGGCTGTAGGCGGTGATACCGAGGAAGGTGTCGATCAAGCGATTGTACCGTATCTTGGCTAATAGGGCCTGCTCGTCCTCGATCCGGAACTCGGCGATGACTTCGGGTGTCGCCTCGTACACATCTATATCTTCGAAGTCCTTGCCCGGGACGATGATCGGGTCTGGGCCCAGCCTAAACCGATACTCGCCCTTACCAGCCAACTGGATGCGCCAGAACTTGTTCTCCTCGGGACGTTCGGTCTCCGCAATGCCGGGGGGCAGTTTGCGACGAAAGCGGTAGTCGTAGATCACCGCTCCGATGTTCTTGTGGCGCGGGATGCCGACTCGTTCGGATGGGAGTTCGGCGGTCCCAGGCAGGTCCTCCTCGGCGTCTGCGAGCGTCTGTGCCGCGCGGTCCGCCTTCTTGAACCGCTCCGGGTGCGTCTTTGCGACCAGAGCGAGCGCATCCTCATAGTCGGTCCGTGCGAAGGGGACCTCCTCCATGCCCGGCCGGAACTTCATGTGGAAAAGCGTCTCGATGACGAGACGGTCGAGGCCAGGCAGTCTAGGCTTCCGAGCGGCCTTCGGTGTCCCGACCTTCGCCATTTTCGGTTTCCACGTCATGGCTTCTGCGCTCGCGTGATCGGAGGGTTGTCAGGTGCCGATCTGCGCGAAGGTCGGATAATATTTATAGTAGCGCTGAAAGATGCCGATCTGGTCCTCGCCGAGATCGAAACCGAGCGCGCGAACAGCGGCGCGGTCCATCGGCGCTGCAGGCAGTTGCGCCTGCAGGACGGCTAGCTCGCGCATCGTGAGGTGCGGCGCGATGATCGGGCGATCCGCAACGCCCATCCAGTTCGGATGGGACACGACGTCGAGGCAGGCCTGACGGCGTTCAGGCGACGGCAGAACTACCCCAACGGTCGCCATCGCCGCCTTGTCTCGGTAGGGGAGCCTGAACGCCGGAACGAGCCCACCCGGTCTCGCACAGCTCTCGGCAGCGGACACCAGAAACTGCTCCAGATAGGTCGACAAGGTGTCGGCGAAGGGGTCCGTGTCTTTAAGGGCGCCGGGCTCCGGACGGTCGGGGACGATATCGCCGAGGAGATTGCGCAGCCGTTCCGCACGCTCTCCGCTGTCCTTGCCGTAGCGCTTGTGAGCGGCGTCGACCGTAACAAGCAGCAAACTGTCGGACGGAGCTCGCTCCACAAGATCACGGAGTTCGAAAATGGAGTCTTCCGACAGGGCGGTGTCGTAGTCGAGCCACACAATCCAAGGGAGGTTAGCGATTTCCGGGTCGTCGTAGAGGGTCGGAACAACATCGTACGACAAGCCCTCGAGCACTCGTACGAAACGGTAGGGCTTATTGTAGAGCGCGCGACGGAAGCCGATCTCGTTCGCCTCGATGGAGACCATTCTGTTCAGGCCGAGGCGCTTGTGCGCCAGCACGAAATCGGTGAACCAGATCGACCCAAATCCGATATAGGCGGCGTCCTGCCAGGGCATGACGACAGACAGCGTCTTGAGTCCGTCGAACACGATCCCTCTCTGGATCGTCTTGTTCGGACGCAGGCTGTAATTTACGGCGTCGAACGAAGCCATCAATCGTCGCCTACCAGCTCGCCATACGCATATTCGAATGATCGCGCGCCGACCTGCGTGCCGGGCATGTTGACGTTGCCAAACGCCTCGCCGAGCGCTCGAACTCTGGCCACCGGTTCGGAGTACTGAATCGATGTCGTCCGGATACGCGGCCGCGAAGGGACCGCTGGCGTGATGATCGCTTCGCGCACGGGCAGATTGAAAATTGGCACGGCCTTCGCCGCAGCTTCTTTGGCCTTTGCGGCCTCGCGGTCCTGTTTGCGGGTATTGGTATACTCGATCCAGGCCCGGGTAGCTTCGCGCATCGCGGACCGGCTCTGGCGGTAGACTTCCGACGACTGGTCGACGCTACGTTTGGTTGTCGTGAGCGGCAGGAGCTCCGTGTCTTCGGAGGTGAACATGATCAGACCGAAGAAGCCGCGATACTGACGGTGCCACATCGGGAAGCCGTCGAGGCCCCAGATCGAGGTTGAAGTCTTGTCGGCGGCGAGGACAATGCGTCCGTTACACGCCACGTACCAGCCGAACCGAGCTTCCCCGCGATCCTCCTCGTCGGGCGACTCTTCGTCGATCGGTAGCGCATTGGCGCCTGCCAGCAGTTCGACATGAACTGTGCCGCCCTCGAACGGGATGTCCCAGCTGCGGTTGAGCGGTTCGAACTCGTCGCTTTGCAGCAGGGTGATCGGCATGGGGATGAGCGCGGTTCCATTCAGGGTCACCTTCAGACCCCGATGAAGATGGAGGGCGTAGTCGCGCTCGATGACCCGCTGCAAATTTTGCAGAACGGCGGGGCTCGAGAATGCTGCGAGGGTTCCTTTGGTCAGTACCTCGACTTCGATAGATATGCCGGCTTCTGGCCGCGGCTTCGCGGGGTAAATGTCGAAGCTCCAATCCGTCTTGCGGTCGGCCATCCAGGTTGGGACATCGATCGGAACCTCGAAGGCCTTCAGGGTCCCGTCGGAACCTTTGTAGGTGCTATGGATGGCGATCTGGCGCCCTAGCTTGAAGAGCGCGCGTTTCATGCCGATGCCGTAAACGCCGATGCTGTAGTCCCCCTCTTCGTCGCCTTCGAGGGTTTCCGCGTCCACGTCTGCGATCTGGTCCGCCGCTACCGGGTTCTGCAGGCCGTCTTCGGCATCCGCTTCCTCATCCTCCTGAAGAGGCGCCTGGCGGCCGAAGGTAAACGCATGCTCCTCGGCACGTTGCTGGGCCATCCCGCCGCAGTTGTCCGCCATAGAGAATTTTTGTGGCGTGGCCACAATGTCAATCCGGAAAGGGCTTAGGTCGACGCCATCGTTTAGCCCCGGAGCCACGCGACCCAAGGACCTCCACGCGCCGTCGACGCTGTTGTCGAGGAGGTCGAGGATGCAATCGTCGAGCGCAATGTCGCGCGTCAGCATCTCCACGAAAAAGGCTCGGCTAGCGTTTGCATTTGCTGTTGCGATCGGCGTTGTCATCGAGCCCCCCTAGGCGACCTTCTTGAGCGTCAGCGCGTTGGCCTGCACTTCGCCATCGTTCGTCCAGCCCACCCACGATCCCTTGGCGTCTTTCAAGCTCGCGTGGAGCCTCGTCTGGAACGTACCGAAATAGCCTCGATCCGCGTCCGCCGGGTTGTACCAGCGTCCAGTGATAGTCTTGTCGACAAGTTTACCGACAAAAACACACTGTTCCGACGATCCGTCGCGCAGGGTCGCCGTCGTGGTGAACGTGATGTTCGAGAACAGTCTGTAGATTCGGACGCGGTCGATGTTCTCGTCTGGAAACCGCCGGCTGTCGACGCGCCAGGTGACTTCCCATGTACCTCCGAAGGGCTCTTGCGGAGACAGACGCGACAGCGCGCGGATAGCAAGTGCGTGTTCGGTCACTGCCTTGACGGGAGCCTGCATGATGATGCGCAGGCCGAGCCCCAGCACGCCGATCGCGGCGCCCGAAGCGAGCGCGAGCCAATCGACGCCCGCAAACCACTTCACGATACCTTCCACGCAGCCCCCCCGGGCATAGACGTTTTGTCCGGCGAATCCGGAGCTTGCATTTCAACCTAAGCGATCCGGGCGGCGTAGCCAACCGGGGGATCTGCCTCAGATGTTCCGGAGCCATACCATTCGCTGTGCGAGCGGAGCGGGCTCTTGAATCAGCGGGTGGTCTGCACGCCGTGGAGGAACACCTCGGTTAGATGGTGCGCGATATAAGGCAGGTGGCCTGCGGTGAGGGAAATACGGCGGGAGGCGTCCAGCATGGGGAACGCCGCGCGCTCCGCGTCGGACAGGCGATCCGAAATCAGCAGTCCGCCGTCCTCGTCAAAAGAGATGAAGCCGTTGTCGAAAAGGCAGTCGAAGTGGACGGCGAGGAGAATGCCGTTGTTCGGATCCAGCCGCTCCCGGCGATCGCTGACCCGCCAGGGCTTAATGTGGGAGGCCCGGAGCAACTCAGGCGTGGATACGCCGCTCAATGGGCAGCGACCCCAGACCTCGAACAGATCGGCGCGGAACTGACCCTGACCGAGGCGGGCCTTCTGGAGCCTCACCGTCTCTGTGTTTTGCTCGGCTCTATCCGCAGCGGTCGGCGCGAGAAAGTCGCGTCCGATCAGGGCCGCGACGAACCGGTCCAGCGCTGCGGGGCCCCCGACATCAAACGCGAGCCCGTAGTGAATGGGAGAATGCCCGCCGTGTAGCCGCTTCGGAAAGGCCGGCATCTGACTGTTGTGATAATAAGCGAACGGCGTGGATCCCCTGACGCCGTCCAGGCTGGCCAGGGCCGAGAAGCAAGCTTCGAACTCCGGGGCCACAACGACCGGCAAGGTGTCCGAGAGCCGCTTCACATAGACAATCAGGTCGCCGCGCCTAAGCTCGAACGTGTGTTGGCGCGCACCAGTCTGGTCGAAGCCAAGGTTTCGGAGCTGTCTCGCCAAGGTCTCCGCCCGCGCTTCGCCAGAAGAGGCGGCCGTATCAGCGCTGGACTGTAGGCGGAGGTAAAGGGCGTATCGCCGCAGCGCCACGCGCATGTCGATGATCGCCTTCCGCGACTGTGTTGCGGCGACTGCGCGATGCGACGCGAAAGTGGTGGCCAGCTCCTCGAGGGTCTCGGCCGGGGCGCCCTCGATATCGGCGTCCAGCAAGCGGGACAGCAGCCGCAATCGCGAGACGTAGTCGCTGGGCGCGTCGTGGCCCAAGGGGCGCGAGGTGACCGGCGACACGTAATCGGTCTCGAGCCATTCGCGGAAGGTGGTGAAGGGCATTGGGGCAGCCTATGAGCGGACCGGTCAGTTTCAACGCCGACGCGGTCGCGATCAAGGCCGCAGGCGGCACGAGCCGCACAAACTGGCTTTGATCCGTACTGCATCTTGCAGCGTAAGAAGCTGAGTTGCGTAACTAACCGTGCCGGTCAACCGGCGCGCAGGTCGGTGTTGGTAGAAGGCATCTGTGGTGGGGCGGCAGGTACGCCTAGCTGACCAACCCCAGAGTCCAATTGAGATCGCGGCACAGATGTCCGCTTGTGACGCTGAACTGCCGGGCCTCGATCCTGTTTGTATCAGAAGCAAGTCTTCTTTCGTTGACGGTCAAGCTCCGAGATTTGCATGTCATCAGAACGTGCCCTAATCGGCCATATTCAAGATGATACATGCTCATATTTTAGTGGTTTGCGGATCGATTTGTGGAACGACACCTCGCTGTAATAAAGCTAAACGTTTGAAATTATGGAATTTTGATAGGAATTGAGCGTCCACCCTCTCCGCCACTAACCCCTAAAAATCAGACACCGACCCGCGCGGCCCGCTCGCGGACGGCGGACCGTGTCTTCAGCGGATCGTGACGCGCTTGACGACGATCGGGTCGCCGCCGTCGGGCGCGGGCGACTTGGTCTCGACCACGTCGACGTCGGCTCCGGCGTCGCGGAACTCGTCCAGGCGGGCGGCGGTCTGCGAGCCGAAGGCGGCGGCCGGCAGGCTGATGGCGAAGCTGCCGCTGCCGCGGATGGCCTGCATCACCAGATCGTCGGTCAGGTAGTAGCGCGCCCAGTACCGGTCGGGGTCGGTGGCCATGACGTGGGCGGCCTCGGCTTGGCGGGCCTGCTCCTCCTCACGACGCGCCTGCACCAGCTTGGCGTCCTCGCGCGCCATCGCCAGCTCGGTCTTGAACGACATCGAGACCYCCCTCCAGGTCGAAAACAACCTGAGCTGTTATTTTAACAACACACCACCTTAGAGAACATGCACGGCCGCGCAAGGCGTCGGCGGTCGCCAGCCGCGTCTTGGCCGGTTAGCGTCGAGTCGAGTCGCCGAACGGAGTCCTGTCGTGAGCGCCGATCCAACGCCCGTCGTCGAACGTCCCTGGTGGAAGGACGCGGTCGTCTACCAGATCTATCCGCGCTCGTTCCTCGACACGAACGGCGACGGGGTCGGCGACCTGCCGGGGATCACGGCCAGGCTGGACTATCTGAGAGACCTGGGCGTCGACGTGGTCTGGCTGTCGCCGCACTTCGACAGCCCTAACGCCGACAACGGCTACGACATCCGCGACTACCGCAAGGTGATGGCCCAGTTCGGGACCATGGCTGATTTCGACGCCATGCTGGCCGGCATGACGACGCGCGGCATGCGGCTGATCATCGACCTGGTGGTCAACCACAGCAGCGACGAACACGCCTGGTTCGTCGAGAGCCGCAAGAGCCGTGATAATCCGTACAGGGATTATTACATCTGGCGCGACGGCGTGGATGGGGGGCCGCCCAACAACTACAGCGCCTTTTTCGGCGGCCCCGCCTGGACCTTCGATCAGGGCTCCGGCCAGTACTACCTGCACTATTTCGCCGCCAAGCAGCCCGACCTGAACTGGGAGAATCCCAAGGTCCGCGAAGAAGTCCACGACCTGATGCGGTTCTGGCTCGACAAGGGGGTGTCGGGCTTCCGGATGGACGTGATCCCGTTCATCTCCAAACAGCCCGGCCTGCCGGACCTGACGCCCGAGGAGCGCCGCGCGCCGCAGTTCGTCTACGCCGCCGGCCCTAAGCTGCACGACTACCTGCGAGAGATGCGTCGCGAGGTGCTGGATCGCTATGACACCATGACCGTCGGCGAGGCCTTCGGCCTGCGACCCGAGGACGCCCGCGACCTGATCGACAGCCGTCGCCGCGAGCTGGACCTGGTGATCAATTTCGACATCGTACGCATGGACATCGACGGCTGGCGCAAGACCTCCTGGACCCTGCCCCGGCTGAAGGCGCTCTATACCGAGCTCGACCAGGCGGCCGGGCCGTTCGGATGGAACACCCAGTTCCTGTCCAACCACGACAACCCGCGCTCGGTCTCGCATTTCGGTGACGACGACCCGGCCTGGGTCGAGCGCTCGGCCAAGGTGCTGAACACCCTGATCCTGACCCAGCGCGGCACGCCATTCCTCTATCAGGGCGAGGAGCTGGGCATGACCAACTACCCGTTCCAGACCCTGGACGACTTCGACGACCTGGAGGTCTGGGGCCGCTGGCGCGACGTGAAGCATCGGGTGTCGGAGGAAGAATACCTGGCCAACGCCCGGGCCATGGGCCGCGACAACGCCCGCACGCCGATGCAGTGGACGGCCGGCCCGAACGGCGGCTTCACCACGGGCAAGCCGTGGCTGCCGGTCAATCCCAACGCCGAGGCGATCAATGCGGAAGACCAGGCGGCGCGGCCGGACTCGGTGCTGGCCCACACCCGCGCCCTGATCGCGTTCCGACGCGGATCGGCCGATCTGCGTGAAGGGGCCTATCAGGACATCGACCCCGCCCACGAACAGGTCTTCGCCTATCGCCGGGGCGAGCGGCTGCTGGTGCTGTTGAACTTCGGGCGCGAGACCGTGCGGTACGCGCTGCCCGACGATCTCGCCGTGGAAGGCGCGGCGTTCGGCGAGGCGCCGGTCGAGGGCCAGGTCGTGACGCTGGACGGCTGGGCGGCGGTGATCCTGGCGGTCCACCCGACCTGACGTCCTAGAGTCTGCCATCCCGGACAAGCGCGCAGCGCGCCGATCCGGGACCGCCATGGATCGCCGCGTCCAGGCGTCGGTCCCGGGTCTGCGCTTCGCTACGCCCGGGATGACGGACCTTTGGGGGAAACCTAAATCCCGCCCTTCGCCGCCAAGATCCGCGCCAGCGGGTTCGGCTCCGGCTCCGCCACCTTGATCAGGGTGTTCCGGTCACGGTGCCGGAACGGTTCGGCCGCGCCGCGCACGGCCAGCATCGTGTCGCTGACATAGCTCCACGAGCCGTCGGGGTTGAACGTCACCTCGAGTCGATAGCTGTCGGTCCGGAAGGCGTATTCCAGGAACTCGGTGGAGCAGATGCCGTAGGTCGTCTGTCCGCGCTCAGCCGTCAGGACCAGCCGGTCGGCGTCGGGCGCGGCCTGGCAGGACGCGATCGCGACTTGGCCGCGCGGAATGGACAGCGTCTGGATCACCAGACCGGTGGCCGGCTCCCAGAGCCAGTAGCCGACCTGATCGTGGAAGGTGATGTCCTCTTCCTCGGTCGTGATGTGGACGTGGTAGCGCAGGCCGTAGAACAGCTGCGGGCCGTTGGCCTGGGGGTCGATCGGCGCCATGTCGATCCGTTCGAGATAGGGGCGCCGCTCGGGTCCGTCCGCCTTCGGATTGAGGTCGACGCCGACACGCCCCTCCCAGCTTCCGGCAAGTCGCCGCAAGGGGCCCAGGTTCGCCAGGGTGTCGGGATCGACGTCCGTCGGCTCGGTGTAGATGTCAGCGGGAAAGATCGGCATCGGCGGCCCCCTCGAACGAAGAAAAGGGCGCCCGCCGGTGACGGACGCCCTTCGAACCCAGGTTAGCCCAAGCCTAGGCCTTGATGAAGGCCAGCAGGTCGGGGTTCACCACTTCCGGATGGGTCGTGCACATGCCGTGCGGCAGGCCCGGATAGGTCTTCAGCGTGCCCTTCTTCAGCAGCTTGATGCCGATCAGGGCCGAGTCGGCGATCGGCACGATCTGGTCGTCCTCGCCGTGCATCAGGAACACCGGCACGTCGACCGACTTGAGGTCTTCGGTGAAGTCGGTCTCCGAGAAGGCCTTGATGCAGTCGTAGTGGGCCTTGGCGCCGCCCATCATGCCCTGGCGCCACCAGTTCTCGACGGTGGCCGGCGAGACCTTCGCGCCCGGACGGTTGAAGCCGTAGAACGGGCCGGCCGCGACGTCGTGGAAGAACTGGGCGCGGTTGGCGTTCTGGGCGGCGCGGAAGCCGTCGAACACCTCGATCGGCAGGCCGCCCGGGTTCTTGTCGGACTTGACCATGATCGGCGGCACCGCGCCGATCAGCACCACCTTGGCCACGCGGCCGGGCTTGGCGCGGGCGGCGTAGTGGATGGCCTCGCCGCCGCCGGTGGAGTGGCCCACGTGGACGGCGTTCTTCAGGTCCAGGTGGTCGGTCAGGGCGATGACGTCGGCGGCGTAGGTGTCCATCTCGTTGCCGGTGTCGGTCTGGCTCGAGCGGCCGTGGCCGCGACGGTCGTGGGCGATGACCCGGAAGCCCTCGCCCAGGAAGAACATCATCTGGTTGTCCCAGTCGTCGGCGCTCAGCGGCCAGCCGTGGTGGAACACGATCGGCTGCGCGGTCTTGGGACCCCAGTCCTTGTAGAAGATCTGCGTGCCGTCTTTGGTGGTGACGAAGCCGCTGCTCATTTTCGTGTCTCCTGGGGGTTTGGGCGAGGCCTTGGGCGTCGCCGCGGTCGATGTGGACGCGGAGAGGGACGGGAGCGCGCTCATCAGGGCCAGGCTCAGGCCGCTGGTGACGACGTTGCGCCGCGACGCCCCGTCCTTTTCACCCAGGTCCTGTCCGCCGGAGTCCTGCTCGCGCGAACCCTGGTCACCGGAAGATGTGGTCATGCGCCCGCCTCTCTGTCGATCCGGCGCGTGCCGCCGAAGTCCGCCGGGACGCTAGGCCGATCATCGGGGCGAGGCTTGGACAGGCCTGTCGTGACTTGAAGCTTCTGGGCGGATGACAACGTTGGCGCCCAGGCGCTTGCGAAGCCGCTTGAGAGGCGCGCGGTCAGGCGATCTCGGGTCGGAAGAAGGTGTTGGCGGTCAGGCGGCCAAGGCGCGGATCGGCGCTGGCGGGCCGATCGGGCAGGCTCGCGGGTCGTCACCGAGGCGATCGCGCCGTCGTCGGTCGTTGACCGCCAGGACGTTGCCCAGCACGTGCTTGACGCCCGTGGCCTTGCCCACGTCGCGCAGCAGGCCCGCCAGCTTGCCGGCGTCGAAATGGCAGGCGTAGGCCATCGGCCCGCCCTACTGCGGATCGTCCAGCCGCTTGGGCCCGCGCATCGCGTCGCAGACCTTGTCCTGCAGGGTGACCGCGTCGGAGAACGGCACGTCGCCCGCCTCGCCCATCAGCCAGTAGGGCGCCAGGTCCAGGCCGCCGTTCGGCAGCCGGGGTCGGGTCCCCTTAAGCCTTCACATTCCTAGCATCGCCGAGTCAGGCGGGCAGCAGGCAACGCACCGCCTCGCAGATCCGCTCGGCGTCGGGGCCCAGCACCACGTGCACCGAGCGTTGGCCGACCCGGACCACGCCGCGCGAGTCCAGGGCGTTCAACGCCGCCTCGTCCACCCGACCGCTGTCGCGAACCACCAGGCGCAAGCGGCTGGAGCAGGCCCCGACCGTCTCGACATTGGCCATGCCGCCCAGGGCCGACACGAGGGCCTCGGCCCGGCTGTCGTCGACGGCGGTGGGCAGGGCGACGGCGGCCTTGGCGGCGGTCGTCGTCACCGGCTTTGCGGGCGCGGGCGCCCCCATGGCCGCGCGGATCTCGCCGGCCACGCCGTCGGCGATCGGGCCCAGCACGACCTGCAGCGCCTTGTCCGACGGCTTGACCACGCCGCGCGCGCCCAAGGCCTTCAGGGCCGGCTCGCTGACCGCGCCTTGGTCGACCACGATCAGGCGAAGGCGGGTAGTGCAGGCGTCGACCGACACCAGGTTGCCCGCCCCGCCCAGGGCCTGGACGAAGTCGGCCCCGCGCCCGCCGCCGGTCGTGGCGGCCTCGACGGTGATCGCGTCGTCGGTCTCGCGGCCCGGGGTCTTCAGGTCGAACTTGACGATGAAGAACCGGAACAGGCCATAATAGACCCCAGCGTAGATCAGTCCCAGCGGTACGAGCCACAGCGGGTGCGTGGCCTTGTTGAAGTTGAGCACATAGTCGAACAAGCCGGCCGAAAAGCCGAAGCCCAGCTTGATGTCGAGGATGTTCATCAAGGCCATGGCCAGGCCCGTCAGCACCGCGTGGATGGCGTAGAGCACCGGGGCCAGGAACATGAAGCTGAACTCGATCGGCTCGGTCACGCCGGTCAGGAACGAGGTCAGGGCCAGCGAGGTCAGCATGCCGCCGACCGCCTTTTTCTTCTCCGGCCGGGCCGTGTGGTACATGGCCAGGCACGCGGCGGGCAGGCCGAACATCATCACCGGGAAGAACCCGCTCATGAACGCGCCGGCGGTGGGGTCGCCGGCCGCGAAGCGATTGAGATCGCCGGTGGCGCCATGGAAGTCGCCCAGGATGAACCAGACCACGTTGTTGAGGATGTGGTGCAGGCCCGTGACGATCAGCAGGCGGTTGAGGATCCCGTAGACGAACAGGCCCAGGTTGCCCGACACGGTGACCATGTGGCTCAAGCCGTCGACACCGGCCTCCAGCCAATGCCAGCCGAAGCCGAACACCAGGGCCAGGATCACGCCCCCCAGACCAGCGGCAATCGGCACGAAACGACGCCCTCCGAAGAAGGCCAGGTATTCCGGCAACTTGATGGTGCTGTAGCGATTGTAGAGCACGCCGGACATCACGCCCGACAGGATGCCGACCGGGATCGACAGCTTGCTGATCGCCTTGGCCTTCCAGGCGGCGACAGCCAGATCGCCCCCGCTCTTGGCGGCGGCCGCGACGATGTCGGGCGGCACGACGATCAGGGCCTCGATGCCCTTGGTCGCGACCAGATAGGCCACCACCCCTGCCAGACCGGCCGCGCCGTTGTTCTCGCGCGCCAGGCCGACGGCCACGCCGATGGCGAAGATCAGGCCGAGATTGGCGAAGATCGCCCCGCCGGCGGCGGCGAAGACATTGGCGACCACCAGGCTCAGGTCGCCGGTCATCGCCGCCAGATGCGCGTGCCCCAGCAGGTCGGTCTGGCCGATCCGCAGCAGCAGCGCCGCCACCGGCAGGACGGCGATGGGCAGCATCAGGGCGCGGCCCAGGGGCTGGAGGAATTCGAGCGGGGACTTCATCGCTTAGGCTCCCGCCTTCAGGATTTTGGCCTGGAAGGCTTTGCAGAGATCTCGGACGGCCTCGGGCGAGGTCAGGTCCAGCACCTGGCGGGCCAGGGCCTGGCAGGCCCCGACGTCCAGGGTCCGGACCAGGGCCTTCACTTCCGGCACGGTCGCGGCCGTGGCCGACAGCTCGGTGACGCCCAGGCCGACCAGCACCGGCACGGCGACGAGGTCGGAGGCCAGGCCGCCGCAGACACCGACCCAGCGCTGATGCCGGGCCGCGCCCTTGCAGGTCTGGTCGATCATCCGCAGCACGGCCGGATGCAGGGCGTCGATGCGGGCCGCCAGCTCGGGATTGCCCCGGTCCATGGCCAGCACGTACTGGGTCAGGTCGTTGGTGCCGATCGACAGGAAGTCGGCCTCGGCGGCGATCAGGTCGGCGGTGACGGCGGCGGCGGGCGTCTCGATCATCACGCCCAACTCGACGCGCTCGGTGATCCCCATCTCGCGCTTGGTCTCGTCGAGCATGGCGCGGACGGCGCGCAGTTCGTCGAGGCTGGCGATCATCGGCACCATGATCTTGCATTGGCCCAGCGGCTTCACGCGCAGGATGGCGCGCAGCTGGGTCTTCAGCAGGTGCGGCCGCCACAGCGACACGCGCACGCCGCGCAGGCCCAGGGCGGGATTCTCTTCCGCCGGGATCGGCAGATACGGCGCGGCCTTGTCGCCACCGACGTCCAGGGTGCGGATTATCAACGGGCGGCCGTCCAGGGCCGACGCGATGGCCTGGTACTGGCGGGCCTGTTCGTCCTCGTCGGGCGGGGTCTCGCGCTCCAGGAACAGGAACTCGGTGCGCAGCAGGCCCGAGCCTTCCGCGCCGTTGGCGGTGGCGGTCAGGGCGTCGTTCAACGAGCCGACGTTTCCGAACACCTCGATGCGGACGCCGTCGGCGGTGCGGCTTTCCTGATGGGCGGCGGCCTTGGCGGCGGCCTTGCGCTCGTGGCGAGCGGCGATCGCGGTCTGGGCGGCGGCCAGCTGAACGGCGTCGGGACCGACCCGCAAGGAGCCGTTCTCGGCGTCGAGGATCAGGCCCGCGCCCTCGGTGACGTCCAGCACGCCCGGACCGGCCGCGACGATGGCCGGTATGCCCATGGCGGCGGCCAGGATGGCCACGTGCGAGGTCGGCCCGCCCTTGGCCGTGCAGAAGCCCGCCACCTGGCCGGCTTCCAGCCCCATCAGCTGCGAAGGCAGCAGTTCGTCGGCCAGCAGGATGGCGCCGACCGGCAGCGAGCGAGCCTCGTCCTCCTCGCCGCTGAGGGCGCGCAGCACCTGGCGCTCCAGGTCGATCAGGTCGTCGACGCGCTCGGCCAGGCGGCGGTCGCCCAGGCCGCGCAGGGCCTCGACATAGCCGCCCACGGCGCGTCGCCAGGCGAAGCCCGCGCTCTTGCCGTCGGCGACCAGCCGGTGGGCCGAGGCGGTCAGTTCGGGGTCTTCCAGGAAGGCCAGGTGGGCGCCGAGGATGGCCTTGCGGGCGCTGTCGCCCTTGGACGCGGCCTTCTCGATCTTGGCGCGGACGACGGCCAAGGCCTCTTCCAGTGCGGCGCGTTCATGACCGGAACCGGCGCCGGCCTCGAGCACGACGATGTCGCTGGAGACGAAGCGCACGGCCTGTCCGATCGCCAGGCCCGGGGCGGCCATCACGCCGCGCAGCAGACCAGGCTCGGACGGCGGGGCGGCGCGGACGGCTTCGACCACGGCGGCCGGAGATGCGGTCGGCGGCAGGGCCGCGCTCTCGCCCATGCCGCCCTCGATCAGCTCGACGACGGCGGCGACGGCGAAGTCGGCGTCCGGACCCGAGGCCACCACGCTGATGCGGTCGCCATGGCGGATGGCCAGGGACATCACCCCGACCGGACTCTTGGCGCTGGCCCGGCGGTTGACGGCGACCAGGGCCACCTCGGCGGCGAACTTGCGGGCGCTCTCGGCGATGCGGGCGGCCGGACGGGCATGGACGCCATGCTGCAGGGGGACAATGACCTCGCGCGACACCTCGCCCTCGACGACGGCCAGGGTCGCGCCCGCGCCGCCCACCGGCGCCAGCTCCATCAGGAAGTCGCCGACCGAGGCGGCGTGGTCCTGCTCGCGGCGGACGATCTGGAAGGCGTCGGGATTGGTGATCACCACCGGGGTGATCAGGCTCTTGGCGCGCTGCGACAGCAGGTCGAGATCGAAGCTGATCAGCTTGTCGCCGGCCTTCACCGCCTGGCCGTTCTCGACGTGGACCTCGAAGCCCTCGCCGCCCAGGCCGACGGTCTCCAGCCCCACATGCATCAGGATCTCGGCGCCGTTGTCGGCCCGCAGGGTGACGGCGTGGCGCGTGGCGTGGACGGCGATCACCCGCGCGTCGCAGGGCGCGTGCAGGGTCGAGCCCAGCGGGTCTATGGCCAGGCCGTCGCCCAGCATGCGCTCGGCGAACACCGCGTCGGGCGTCTCGTCGAGCGGGGCGATCCAGCCCTTGAGCGGCGAGGACAGTACGAGATTGGCCACCGGTACGCTTCCTGCTTCCTAAGAGGTCTAGTTCTTCTTGGTCTTGGTTGAGGCTTGGGTCGGGGTCAGCGTGACCTGGTCCAGCACCAGCGTCGGCTCGACCGTGCGCGCTGTAAAGGTCAGGCAGAGGTCGTGGACGCCTTCGCGCCTGGCCAGCACGCCCGACACCATGCCCAGGCCCGGTCCGCGGGCGGCGGCGCCCAGCGGAATGGCGGCGATCCGCTCGCCCGCGCAGCCGTCGATCCGCACCTCCAGCTCGCCGTCGGGCGTCGCCGGGGCGCGCAGCGGGATCTTGTCGCGGTCGGCGCCGATCTGGAAGTTGAAGGGCACCTGGCCGATGCGGGCGGTCAGATTCAGCGGCGCCGACAGGTCCGCGCCCTTCCACACCCAGCAGGCGTTCATCAGATTGACCGCGAACACGGCGCGGGGGCCGCTCCCAGAACCGTTCTTTGGAGCGTCATCCTCGAGCGACAGGTTGATGCCGTCGCCGCAGAGTTCCAACTGGTGGCTGTTGCGGGTGTTAGCCGCCAGCAGGCTGACGGGATAGTCGCGGACCCGGCCAAGGGCATCAATGCCCAGGAACGTCCGAGCACGGATCGTCTTGCCCGGCGCGACGGTCAGAGGCGCTTCATAGAGGCCCGAAGCCTTGGTCGGCGCCTTGCCGTCGGTGGTGTAGCGGATCTCGCCCAGCCCCAGGCCCGAGGCCAGGGCGACCGAGACCTGGCCGCCGCCGGCCGGACGCAGGGTGGCCTGGGGCTCGTAGGGCACGGCGTCATGGGCGACGCCCAGGAGGTCCAGCCGCGCGGTCTCGGCCGGCAGGCGGGCGGCGAAGCTGTCCCAGCTGCGGCCCGCCTCCGGCGTCCAGCCGTTCTCGGCCACGGCGATCAGGCGCGGGAAGGTCATCTTCTCCAGCCGCTCGTCGGTGCGCATGTGCTCGGTGAACGAGTTGGCCTGCAGGCCCAGGATGTGGGCGCGCTGGGCCTCCGTCAGGGCCGCCGGGGCCGCGTCGAAGTCGTAGACGTCCTTGAGGCTGACGATCTTGATCCGGCCGGGCGGCTCGTCGGCCGAGGCGCTCTGGCGGCGGTCCATGTAGAGGGTGCTGTCGGGCGCCAGCACCGCGTCGTGGCCCTGCGAGGCGGCGGCGACCGCGCCCTCGATCCCGCGCCAGGACATGACCGTGGCGTTGGGGGCCAGGCCGCCCTCCAGGATCTCGTCCCAGCCGATCATCCGCCGGCCGCGGCTGTTGATGTGGTTCTCGGCCCGCTGGATGAACCAGCTCTGCAGCCCGTGTTCGTCCTTGACGCCCAGGGCCTGGATCTGGGCCTGGACCTCGGGGCTGGCCTTCCACTGCTCCTTGACCGCCTCGTCGCCGCCGACATGGATGTATTCGGACGGGAAGAGATCCATCACCTCGTCGAGGATGTCGTTCAGGAACGCGAACGTCTCGTCGCTGGGCTTGTAGAGATAGGGGAACACGCCCCAGTCGCCCATGTTGGCGCGCGGCGGGGTCTTCGTCATGCCGAACTGCGGATAGGCCACCAGCGGCGCCAGGGCGTGGCCCGGCATCTCGATCTCGGGGACGATGGTGATGCCGCGCGCGGCGGCGTAGGCGACCAGGTCGCGCACCTGATCCTGGCTGTAGAAGCCTTGGTAGCGGATCGGCTTGCCGGTCCTGGGATCGCGCCCCGCCGCCCCGGCGGGGACCCGCCAGGACCCTTCGGACGTCAGCTTCGGATACTTCTTGATCTCCAGCCGCCAGCCCTGGTCGTCGACCAGGTGCCAGTGCAGGACGTTCAGCTTGTGGGCGGCCATGGTGTCGATGATCGACTTGATCGTCTCGACGCTCTGGAAGTGTCGGGCGCTGTCCAGCATGAAGCCGCGCCAGGCGAAGCGCGGGGCGTCGTCGATGCCGACG
Organism: Caulobacter sp. P1_D6; assembly: GCF_056406095.1. Classification (NCBI taxonomy): domain Bacteria; kingdom Pseudomonadati; phylum Pseudomonadota; class Alphaproteobacteria; order Caulobacterales; family Caulobacteraceae; genus Caulobacter; species Caulobacter sp. P1_D6. The sequence goes on from NZ_JBFUAW010000029.1 coordinate 141,292, forward strand.
GCGGGCAGCTGGGCGGGGCCCTTGGCGGCGTCCTGCACGGCCAGCTGCCAGACGCTGACCGCGCCATAGAACAGGCCCGCGCGCTTGGCGGCGGTGATGGTGACGCCGGTGGGGGTCACCTGGAGAGCATAGGCCTCAGACTTGTCGCTGGTGGCCTTGCCGCGCGCCAGGACGATGCCGGCCTCGCCGGCGGGCGGCGCGCCCTCGACCACGGCGGGCTTCAGGCCCCGGGCCTTGAACAGCATGTCGGACAGCTGGCCGGCCACGACGCGGGCCTCGACATCGCCCTTGGCGACGAAGATCCGGGTCCTGCTGGTCAAGGCGAAGGTCCCCCGCCCCAGCTCGGCCTTGGCCGGCGCGGGCGTCAGGGTCAGGGTCAGGACCGGTTCGGCGGCGAAACTGGCCGAGGCCAGGGCCAGGCCGGCGGCGGACGCCATCAGACCGGCGGTGAGCTTGGCGAAGGTCGTCGAGGACTGGGTCATGAACGGGGGCTCGGCCTACAGGCGGCAAAAAGCGGGCGGAGCGCCTGAACGCTCCGCCCCAGCTCCGTGCTTGCAGTCAGGAGGGGGTCGATTGATTCGCTCGGCGCGGCGTGGGGGATCATCTGCATAATCCTGACCGCCGCGCGCGGCGCAAATCCGCCACGAGCGGGGGGGGGGGGGGGGGGGGGCGGTCGTGGTGTTGGCATAGGCGTAGTACTCGCTGTCCAGCAGGTTCATGGCCGACACAGAGAGGTTGATGTTCTCGTTGAAGGCGTAGCCGGCGGTGGCGTCCAGGCCCTTGTAGGAACGGACGAACATCATGTCGCCGCGATCCAGGCCAGTGAAGTACTTCGAACGCCAGTTGTAGGTCACCCGCGCCGAGAACGGACCCATTTCGTAGAACGGGCTGATATTGACCTGGTTCTTGGAGTTGTAGGGCAGCGGCGAGCCGTCGTCGGCCTCGCCGTCGGCGTAGGTGTAGTTGGCCAGCAGGCCGAAGCCGTGGGCGTAGGTCTGCTGATAGGCCACCGACAAGCCCTTGATCGAAGCCGAACCGGCGTTGGTCGGACGGCTGATCTGGTAGGTGGTGACCGCGTTGCGCGCCTGGTTGAAGTGCTGCTCGGCGACCGTCTTCTGCAGGATGTAGTTGGTGATGTCCTTGTGGAAGACTTCGGCCGACAGGATGGCTTCCGGCGCGAAGTACCACTCAAGCGACGCGTTGACGTTGGTCGACTTGTAGGGGTTCAGGTCCGGGTTGCCGCCGCCGCCGGTCAGGATCTGGTCGGAGAGCCAGAAGTAGTTCGACATGTCGGCGTAGTTCGGACGCGAGATCACCGAGGCCGCGGCGAAGCGGAAGAGCAGGTCTTCCTTGACGTCGACGATGACGTTCACGCTGGGCAGGAAGTCGTCGTACTTCTTGGACTGCACCTTCCAGGCCCAGTCGGCGGCGGTGGTGCCGCAGCCGGTCGCGGTCTGGTTCACGCAGACATAGCCGCCGCTGTCCGAGGCGGTGTGCACGTAGCGCATGCCGAAGTTGCCGCGGACGTTCTCGGCCTGGAAGTTGGCCTGGCCGTACAGGGCGTTGATCTCTTCCTCGATGCCCCAGTTCTGGGCCGTGAACTCGGCGTTGCCGAAGATCGTCGGCACCGGCTTGGCCTGCCACGGACGCAGGTAGCCGCCGGCCTCGATGTAGTTGGCCAGGGCCGCGCCATCGATCTTGAAGCGGCCTTCCATCTGGCTGTTCACGCCGTCGAAGCCCTTCAGGTAGTTGCTGGGCACGATCGACGGGCTGAACTGCGAGGCCGAGGCCGGGTTGCCGAACACCGAGACGGTGACGCCCGACATTGCCTGGGTGGTCTCGTGCTTGCGGTACTTGTAGCCGAACTGCACGCGCTTGATCACGCCGTCGAAGTCATAGCCGGCGTCGAGCTGGGCGTAGGTTTCCTTGTCGGTGGTCGGCTTGGAGACGATGTTGCCGCCCCAGCCGGCGTTGTAGCCCGCCGGGCCGACCGAGGGATCGCCGCCGCCCCAGCCGCCGTCGAACGAGAACTTGCTGGCGTCGGCCAGCGGATTACCGTCGGCGGTCGGGTTGGTGTAGGTCAGGACGCCCGGCGCGCCGGGGGTGCCGGTGAAGTCGACGGTGTAGTCGGCCCAGTTCAGGAACTCGCCGTACAGCTGCTTCTTGGTGCCGCCGTCTGCCTCGGAGTAACCGACGTCGCCCGAGATGTCGAAGTGGTCGGCTGTCCACTTGCCGTTCAGGTGGTAGCTGTCGGAGTTCAGCTCGGCTTCGCGGTACTGCACGTCCAACACGCTCAGGGCGTGCTTGAATGACGCCTTGCGGATGACGTTGTCCTGGATGGTGATGTCGGTCAGGGCGCCCAGGCTGTTCCAGGTGTTGCCCTGGAAGGCGAACAGCGACTGGTTGGTGTTGTCGTAGGTCGCCTTGATCTTCAGCCAGTCGAAGTTCAGTTCCAGCGCGTCGGTCGGCTTCCACTGCACGGCGGCGGTGTAGCTGTCGCGGACGCGTTCCTGCTCGAAATAGGAGACCGACAGCGAGTTGACGCCGCGGGCGTTCGGATTGTTGGCCAGGGTGGTGGCGCAGGTTCCGGTGCAGTTGCCGTTGGTGATCGCGCTGACCGGGTTTTCCGGGTTGCCGCCGTTGTAGTAGCTGGCCGGAATGGTGCCGTACGACTCGATGCCGTCGCGGCGCAGCTGGTCCTTGGCGTGCTGGGCCGACAGGATGACGCCGAAGGTCTGGGCGTCGTTCTTCCAGCTGAGCAGGGCCGAGGCCTGCGGATCCGACTTCTTCGAGCGGTCGTTATAGAGGTAGCTGAGCTGACCCGAGATCGTCGGGGTCTTCAGGTCCAGCGGGCGGCGGGTGTTGACGATCACCGTGCCGCCGATGCTGCCTTCGTCGATGCGGGGCTCGGGCGACTTGTAGACCTCGACCTTGCCGACGATCTGCGGCGCCAGTAGCGCGTAGTTGAAGGTCCGGCCCGGTTGATCGAGGATGAACCAGTCGGACGAGGCCACGGTCTGGCCGTTCAGCAGGGTGCGGTTCAGCGCCGGGTCGGTGCCCAGGATGCTGACCTTCTCGCCTTGGCCGAACTGGCGGTCGACGGTCACGCCCGGCACGATGGTCAGGGCTTCGGCGACATTGCTGCTCGGGAACTTGCCGACGTCCTCGGCGGTGACGACGTCGATGATCGCGTTCGAGTTACGCTTGGAGGCGATCGACTGCTGCAGCGAGGCGCGGATGCCGGTGACGACAACGGCGTCGACGGTGTCGGGCTTTTCCTGCGCGAAGGCGGGCGTCGCCAGGGCGACGGCCAGAACGCTGGCTGACGCGGTCAGAATGGTCTTGTGGAAATTTCGCATACTCGGCTTCTCCCCTTTTTCCAGACCCTCGGGCCTGGAGCCGAACCCCAAGCCCAATCCGATACCAATTCTTCTGCGGACATCCGCAGAACGCGGTACTTCTCAGGCCTCGGACGGGAACTGTGACGGAAATTTATCGGATGACAAGGCCAAAAAAGAACCAATTGCAGACCATGTTCTTATTGGTATGAAAATGGTCATATGCTATTTCCGAAGCCAAGCGATGGCGCGGTTTTGCGCGGGGGTGCGAAATTGACGATGTTTTCCGAACGGATCGGAGGCCTGGACGGCCACGGCCAGGATCACGCGCCGCTCTACAAGCAGCTGCAGCGCGCGCTCCGCGAAGCCATCCAGAAGAAGATCCTCGCGCCCGACGACGCCCTGCCGGCCGAACGGGACATGGCCGAAGAGTTCAGCATCTCGCGCATCACCGTGCGCAAGGCCCTGGACGGGCTGGTCAGCGAAGGCCTGCTGACGCGCCGCCAGGGCGCGGGCACCTTCGTCGCCGCCCGGGTCGAGAAGAGCTTCTCCAAACTGTCGTCGTTCACCGAGGACATGATCTCGCGCGGGCGCACGCCGCGCAGCGAGTGGATCAGCAAGGCCGACGGCTCGGTCACGCCGGAGGAGTCGCTGACCCTGGGCTTGTCGCCCGGCACGCCCGTCTTCCGTTTCGCCCGCATCCGCTACGCCGACGGCGCGCCGATGGCCCTGGAGTACTCCACGATCGCCGGTTTCGCCCTGCCCTCGGCCGAGGTGGTGGGCGTCTCCCTCTACGAGGCGCTGGAAGCCACCGGCCACCGCCCCGCCCGCGCCCTGCAGCGGCTGCGCGCGGTGCTGTTCACCGCCGAGCAGGCCGAGCTTCTGGGCGTGCCCGTCAAGGACGCCGGCCTGCTGATCGAGCGCCGGAGCTTCCTGCCCGACGGCCGGGCGGTCGAGGTCACCCAGTCCTACTATCGCGGCGACGCCTACGACTTCGTCGCCGAACTGAACGCCTTGTCCTGAGGCCTCTCCAGAGGGGGCCTAGGGCGCACGCACTGAACGGGGTCCGCCCCGGCGAGCTTATGTAGAGGGAACGTCCGTCTTGGAGGCCAACGTCTTGACCCGACCCGCACCCCCCGCCTCGCCTTCAAACGGGCCGGCGCGGCTGACGGCGGAATCGACCCGCATGTTCCTCGAGGCCGGCCAGGCCTCGCAAGCCGTCGCCGCCCAGCTGGGCGCCAACGCCGCCCGCGCCGCCAGGATCGCCGAGCGCCTGCGCGCCAACCCGCCCCGCGCCGTGGTCACCTGCGCGCGCGGCAGCAGCGACCACGCCGCCACCTTCGCCAAGTATCTGTTCGAGACCCGCACCGGCGTGCTGACCTCGTCGGCCGCCCTGTCGGTCAGCTCGGTCTACGCCGCCCAGCAAGACTTGGGCGACGTGCTCTATCTGGCCATTTCGCAGTCGGGCAAGAGCCCCGACCTGCTGGCCGCCGTCCAGGCCGCCAAGACCGCCGGCGCTTTCGTCATCGCCCTGGTCAACGACACCACCTCGCCCCTGGCCGCCCTGGCCGACGAGGTGCTGCCGCTGCACGCCGGCCCCGAGCTGAGCGTGGCGGCCACCAAGTCCTACATCGCCGCCCTGGCCGCCATCGTCCAGCTGGTCGCCGCCTGGACCCAGGACGACGATCTGGCCGCCGCCCTGACCACCCTCCCCGCCCTCCTGGCCGAAGCCTGGACCCTGGACTGGACCCCGGCCGTCGAGCGCCTGAAGCTGGCCCGCAACCTCTATGTCCTGGGACGCGGCGTCGGCTTCGGCGTCGCCCAGGAGGCGGCGCTCAAGTTCAAGGAGACCTGCGGCCTCCACGCCGAGGCCTTCAGCGCCGCCGAGGTGCTGCACGGCCCGATGGCCCTGGTGAAGGCGGGCTTCCCGGTGCTGGTGTTCGCCCAGAACGACGAGAGCCGCGACAGCGTCGACGCCATGGCCAAGGGCGTGACCGAGCGAGGCGGCGACGTGCTGCTGGCCGGCGCCGGTGAAACAGGCGCCGGAGTCCTGCCGGCGCTCGCCGCCCATCCCGTGATCGAGCCGATCCTGATGATCCAGAGCTTCTATCGAATGGCCAATGCGCTGTCGGTGGCCCGCGGCTACGATCCCGACAGCCCGCCGCACCTCAACAAGGTCACAGAAACCGTCTGATGCAGTCCGTACTCGTTAATGGCCGCATCCTGACGCCCGAAGGGATCGTCGACGGCAAGGCCGTGGCGATCCGCGACGGGCGGATCGACGGCGTCATCGACAGCGCTGACACGCCCCCAGGCGCGTTTGGCGGCGCTCAGCGTCACGACCTAGACGGCGGCCTGCTGGTCCCGGGCTTCATCGACACCCAGGTCAATGGCGGCGGCGGGGTGCTGTTCAACGACCAGACCACGGTCGAGGCGATCGCCGCCATCGGCGCGGCCCACCGCCCCTACGGCACCACCGGCTTCCTGCCGACCCTGATCAGCGACGACCTGGCCGTGGTCGACGCGGCCATGCGGGCGACCGAACAGGCGATCGAGGCAGGGGTGCCCGGCGTGCTGGGCGTCCATATCGAGGGCCCGTTCCTCAATGTGAAGCGCAAGGGCATCCACGATTCCAGCAAGTTCCGAATCCTCGACGACGAGGCCGTGGCCCTGCTCAGTTCGCTCAAACGCGGCAAGACCCTGGTGACCCTGGCGCCGGAGACCACCACGCCCGAGATGGTCCGTCGTCTGACGGCCGCCGGCGTGACGGTCGCCGCGGGCCACACCAACGCCGCCTACGGCACGGTGCGCAAGGCGCTGGACGCCGGCCTGACCGGCTTCACCCACCTGTTCAACGCCATGTCGCCGCTGACCAGCCGCGAGCCGGGCGTGGTCGGCGCGGCCCTGGAGAGCATCACCGCCTGGTGCGGGATCATCGTCGACGGCCGCCACGTGGATCCGGTCGTGCTGCGCATCGCCCTGCGCACGCGTCCGCTGAACCGCTTCATGCTGGTGACCGACGCCATGCCGACCGTGGGCATGATCGACAAGAGTTTCGACCTGCAGGGCCGCCACATCCGGGTGGTCGACGGGGTCTGCGTCGACGACAACGGCACCCTGGCGGGCTCGGACCTCGACATGATCGGCGCGGTGCGCAACGCCATGTCGATGCTGGGCCTGTCGATCGAGGACGCGGTCTCGATCGCCTCGGCCACCCCCGCCGCCTTCATGGGCCTGGCGGGCGAGCGCGGCGCGATCCGGGCCGGACAGGCCGCCGACCTGGTGCTGCTGGACGACGACCTTCAGGTCCGCCGGACCTGGATCGACGGCGTCTCGGACGTTTAGAAAATCCGCTCATCCCGGCGAATGCCGGGATGAGCGGATCTAGAGAAACCCACAAAAAAGAAGGGCGCTGGTTTTCACCAGCGCCCTTTGGTCGTTTCGGGGAGGAAATTCGACCTAGAACTTGTACTTCACGCCCAGATAGTACTGGCGACCGAAGTGCACGTACTCTTCCGAGATCCGGCGCACCGAGTCGTCCAGCTTGCTGTCGGCTTGGTCGGTGAGGTTGATACCTTCAAAGGAGACCGTGAACTTGCCGAACTCGTAGCTGATCTGCGTGTCGACGTTCGTGGTCTTTTCCTTGATCCGGACGTCGTTGTTGTTCGTGGCCGCCGGGGCGACCTGGATCAGGTACTCGTCGCGATACGACGCCGAGACGCGAGCCTTGAACGGACCATTCTCGTAGTAGAGCGTGGCGTTGTAGGCGTTGGGCGAAAGGTTCACCAGCGGCTGGGTCAACAGCACGGCCGGCGCGGTCTGCACCCGCGGGGTTCCACCGAACGTCGGGTTGCGGATCACGTACTGGATGTCGCTCTTGACGTGGGTGTAGTTCAGGATGCCGCCGAACTTGTCGAACGGCGCCGGCAGGAACGTGAACGGACGCTGGATGCTCAGCTCGTAACCCTTCAGCTTGCCGCCGGGGGTGTTGATCTGGGTAGTGACCGTGAACGGCGTGTCAGCCGTGTTGCCGTTCGACAGCAGGCTGTCGGGCAGCTCGGTTTCCGACCACGGCATGACGGTGGCCGAGGTCTGGATGTAGGACTTGATGTCCTTCTGGAAGAAGCCCGCCGACAGCAGGGTTTCCTTGTCCGGATACCATTCGAAGCTGAGGTCCAGGTTGTTCGACAGCATCGGGTTCAGTTCGGGGTTGCCGCGCGTCAGCGTCTGGTTCTGCTGGCTGATGGCGGTGTAGCCCGGCGTCAGGTTCTGCAGCTGCGGACGGGTCATCGTCTTGGCGGCCGAGAAGCGGATGAAGAAGTTCTCGAACGGCTGCGCCGAGACGTTCAGCGACGGCAGGGTGTTGGTGTATTCGCGCTCGGTGGTCTGGATCGCGTCGACCGGCACGGTTTCGTTGATGACCGTGCCATTGCCGAGGGTGACCGGCACCGGAGCCGTGCTGCCCTTGTTGTAGTGGCCCAGGGCGCTCTGTTCGGTCTTCACGTAGCGGACGCCGAAGTTGCCGCGCACGGGGATGTTGAACAGGTCCTGGTCGAAGTCGGCCTGCAGGTAGAAGGCGTTGTCCTTCTCGGTGATTTCGCGCCAGGCGCCCAGCTGGTTCAGGACGCTGAGGCGGAAGTCGCCGTAGTTGTTGATGCAGTCGCAGTTGTAGCCGTAGACCGACTGCAGCTTGGCCAGGTCGGGGGCGATCCACGAGGTCGGGGTGCCGGCCGGCAGGTCCAGACCACGACCGAAGCCGGTGATCAGGCGCGAGACGTCGGCGACCGTGGCGCCGCCCGGCAGGGCGTAGCCCGCTTCGGCGGTGTAGGTGGTGCCGGTGGCCGCGAGGTTGCGCGAGAAGAGGCGCTTTTCCCACGAGTTGAAGCCGAACTCCTTCCAGGCCGCGCCGGCGCGCAGCTTCCAGCCGTCCACGACTTCGTAGTCCACGTCGGCGCGGAAGGTCTTGAAGGTGTTGACCGCCTTGCTGGGACGCATGCGCAGCAGCGACGGATCGCCTTGGGCCGAGCTGTTGCTGTAGGTGAAGTTGGCCGGGTTGGTCGGATCGAAGCCGTAGTTGAACGACGGCAGCTTGTCGTCGCCCGAATAGTCGTAGCTGTAGTTGTCGCTGTTGTAGCGATCGAACGAGAAGGTCGTCTGGACCGGGTTGTCCTGGATCGAGCGCGACTGGCCGTAGATCGCGCTGAAGTGGCCACGATCACCGAACTTGGTGTCGTAGGTCAGGGTGAACTGGTTGAACTCGGTGGTCAGGTCGTCGTGGCGATATTCCACGCGGGCGTCGACGTCGTCGAAGGTGCCCTTGATCAGGCTGCCCTTGCTGTCGGCCGTGAAGTTGACCACGTCGGTCTGGGGCAGGCCCTGGCCGCTGCGGCTGAACGAGATGACCTCCAGATAGGTCTCGTCGCGGTCGTTGGTGAACTTGGCCAGCAGGGCGTCCAAGGTCAGGGTCGAGTTCTCGGTCGGACGCCATTGCAGCGAACCGGTGATGCCCAGGCGCTTCTGGTTGTACTGCAGACGGCCGTAACGCGGGATCCGCGGGTGCCACAGGTTGTTGGCGGTGCCGGCGGCGGCCGCGGTGGTCGGGGTGGTGCCGCCGACGACGGTGCCGATCTGCCCACAGGTCAGGGCCGGGCCGCTGACGGGGTTGTAGGCCGGAGCCGTGCAGGGGAACGAGGTGGAGCTGTTGTTGGCGACGCTGGGGTTTTCCCAACGGCCGGTCGAGGAGCCTTCTTCCAGCGTCTTGCGCTCGGCGTAGGCCACCGAGATCAGGGCGCCGATTTCACCGATGCCGGTGTCCCAGCGGTTGCTGGCCAGGAAGGTGAAGCGCGGGTCTTTCTTGCGCGACAGGTCGTTCCAGCCGAGCTTGGCGCCCATGCTCATGGCCGGGCCGCTGAAGTCGAACGGACGCGAGGCCTGCAGGTCGATGATCGCGCCCAGCGAGCCTTCTTCGTTCGAAGCCGAGGTCGACTTGCGCACGGTGACGCTGTTGAACAGTTCCGAGGCGAAGATGCTGAAGTCGAATTGGCGGCTGCGGTTGGCGCCGCCGGAGCCGTCCTTGCCGCCCGTGGTGGCCAGGGCTTCCAGGCCGTTCAGGCGCACGACGGTGAAGTCGGCGTTCAGACCACGCACGGTGATCGTGCGGCCTTCGCCGCCGTCACGGTCGATCGACACGCCCGGCACGCGCTGCAGCGACTCGGCCAGGTTCAGGTCGGGGAAGTCGGCGATGTCTTGCGCCTTGATGACGTCGACGAGGTCGTTTTCGCGACGCTTGACGTCAAGGGCGTTGGCCAAGCTGGCCCGGAAACCGGTGACGACCACTTCTTCGACGGCGGTGTCTTCGGCGGCGGGCGCCGGCGTTTCTTGTGCGGCGGCGGCTCCGGCCATCGCCAGCGCCATGAGCAGGGCGCTGCTGGAAGCACCGAGCTTCAGCGCACGAACGCGCTGCTTAGAGACCTGGGACATGTATCCTCCTCCCGTGACACGTTTCTTTTGAACGACGCTCTCGCATCGCCCGGCCAAGAGTGCGTCCGCGCGTTCCTTCCTGCGCGACCGACCCTGGGGCCGTCATTTTTGACACCGGTGTCACATCTGCGTGAGATGTTGTCCTGACACCGGTAGCAATGTCAGCGGTATCAAATGAAACCGCTATTCACAAGATGGCTGAAGCGTGGCGAAACGTAGCGGGCCCGTAATCGTGTCGTTTCGGCCACATTGAAGCCAAGCTTGGTTTACGGCCATTGATCCTCAGGCCTCTTCGATCCGCCGTTGGCTGACCTTGTTGAGCCCGTCGATCACGGCGCGTCGCTGGTCGGAGCTGAGGTCGGTCGTCCGCAGAAGCCGGAGCGCGTTGATGTGGACGTCGATGGCGTCCCAGCGCCAGGCCTTGGCTTCCGAGCAGTTGTCGATCAGGGCGCAGAACGAAATCGCCGCCTGGTCGACGCAGGAGCCCGGCAGGAAGCCCGATACGTCGATGATACGCAGGGCCAGAGTGTAGAGGTCCTGATAGGCGCCGGCCGCGCGCGTGGCCGCCGCCGACTTGCCGAACCGGCTCTCGATCTCGGCCAGGGCGGCGTCCAGCACCGCCAGGGATTCGGCGCGCAGCGGCTCCAGCGCCGCGTCGGCGGCCGCCAGGGCGTCCTTGGCCATCATGCCGCCGTTGGCCCGGGCCAGCATCGACAGGCGGTTGGGAGCGCGGAACTTGCGGGCGGTCATGGTTTCACTTTCTCGGGGTCGCCCGCACCCTGCGCCGCGGCGCCCGGCGGACGGAGCGCTTGCGGGGGATCCTCGCGGCGACGCCCCTTGGCGTCGGCCGGGGGGCCGTCGTTCTTGAACCGGCGGTCAGGCCCGAGATAGGTCTCGCACTCGACGAACTGGCGGTCTTCCTTGGCCGCCCACAGGATGCGCTCCAGCACGATCTTGGGGGTGATCGGCTTGGCGATCGTGAAATTGGCGCCGGCGTCGCGGCCCTTGAACACCTGCGAGGGCGGGGTGTGGCCCGAGACCAGGATCACCGCCAGGTAGCGGTTGGCCTCCAGGGCGCCGCGGCGCAGCCATTTGACCAGTTCGTAGCCGTCGACGCCGGCCATGTTGGTGGCGCTGATGACCAGGTCGAAGGTGCGTTCGCGCAGCAGGGTCTGGGCGGCCTTGGCGCTGTCGGCCCGGGTCAGGTTCCCGACCCCGAAGCCGAGCAGCACCTGAGACAGCAGGTTCAGCGACGGGACGCTGTCGTCGACGAGCAGCACCTCGACCTTTTCGAGATTGATGCGGGTCGAGGCGTGAAGCGGTTCGCGCATGGCCTAGAAGAAGTCGAGTTCGCCGGCCTTGGCGTCCCAGCCCGAATGGTTCTCGGCGTCGCGAAGACGCACCACCAGGTCGGCCAGGCCCAGCCCCTCGAGCAGCGGCTCGACGGCCATGCTCCATTCCCCGGAAGCGTGCTGGCCGATGCGGGCCAGGACGTCCGACAGGCCGTGCAGGCGCTGGCTCAATTCGTCCAGGGCCTGCAGGCGCGACAGGTTCTCCAGCGCCGCGCCGCCGCCGGCCAGGTCGCCGGCGATGTGCTCGCAGTCGCGGCAGATCGCCGCCGCCGCCATCAGCTCCACCGCCAGCCGACGCGAAAGCTCGCCCACGGGCAGTTGCCCAGGGGTTTCGTAAGCGTCAGTCAAGGCAAGCGGCTGGGCGGTCATAGGATCAGAACAGCTCCAGTTCGCCGCTGCTGGCGGCGGGGGCGGGGGCGACGGGACGCCGGACTTCGGTCGGCGCGTTGTCGACGGCGACCAGGCGCTGGCGAACCCGGCCGGACGCCGGCCAGAACTCGACGCGACGGGCCGACAGGCCGCCCGTGCTGGACGACACGATCGGAATGCCTTCGTCGCGCAGGAAGCGCTCGGCGAAAGCGGCGTTGCTGGCGCCGACGTCCGAAAGGCCGTCGAACAGCTTGCCGCCGCCGAAGATCTTGGCCTCGAGACGGTCGCGCCGGGCGCCCTTCTTCAGCAGGCCGTTGATCAGCAGCTCCATGGCGTAGGCGCCGTAACGGACGGCGTCGCCGTTGTCGTTGTTGGCGCGGCCGCCGGTGTCGGGCAGCAGGAAGTGGTTCATGCCGCCGATGCCGGTGGTCGGATCACGCAGGCAGGCGGCGATGCACGAGCCGAGCACCGTGGTCATGACCACCTGAGGATCCGACGACACGTGGCTCTCGCCCTGGGTGACGTGAACCTTGATCGCCGGACCCATCTCGTCTGGGTGGGGATCTCGATTGATCATGTCAGCTGGCCAAAGACCTGTTCGATCTTTTCCTTCAGGCCCTGAACGGTGAACGGCTTGACGCAGTAGTTGTTGACGCCGAACTGCACCGCGCGCTGGACCAGCTCGCGGTCGGCCCGGCCGGTCAGCATGACGAAGGCCGTCTGGCGGATCGGCGGGTGCGAGCGCACCGCGCGCAGCAGGGCCAGCCCGTCCATCTTCGGCATGTTGAAGTCCGAGATGACCAGGTTGGCCGGCTTGGCCAGGAGATTCTTGAGAGCCTCCTCGCCGTCGGGGGCCTCGCGGATGTCCTTGAAACCGATCTGCTGCAAGGCGTTGCGGATCAACGCCCGCATGGTCAGCTGGTCATCGACGACGAGAACGGAAATGGTGCTTGCTTGGGGCATGGGTTCATCGCCTCGCGGAGGCCAGATCGAGAATGGTTTGGCCCATGGAGGACAGGGTGACCTGCTTCTCCACCGCGCCGAGTTCAAAAGCCGTACGAGGCATGCCGTAGACGACGCAACTCTGCTCGTCCTGGCCGACCGTCCTGGCGCCGGCCTTGCGCATGGCCAGAAGGCCCTGCGCGCCGTCACGGCCCATGCCGGTCAGGATGGCGCCGACGGCCTTGTCTCCGACGGCCTGGGCCACCGAATTGAAGAGCACGTCGACCGAAGGCCGGTGGCCGCTGACGGGGTCGCCCTGGACCAGGCGGCAGCGCAGCCCGGCCGAGCGAACGACTTCCAGGTGGGTCGCGCCGCCCGGGGCGACATAGACCTTGCCCGGCTCCAGCAGGGCGCCGTCGGCGGCTTCCTGCACCTTGGCCCCGCTGGCCCGGTCGAGGCGAGCGGCGAAGCTGGCGGTGAAGGTGGCCGGCATGTGCTGGGTGATCACCGTCGGCGGGCAGGTCTCGGGGAACTGGGTCAGGATCGACAGCAGGGCTTCCACCCCGCCGGTCGACGAGCCGATCGCCACGATATCGCCCGAAGGGACGTAGTTCAGGCGGCGGGCGGTCACCGGTCCGGCGTCGGCCTTGGTCCGCACGGAAGCGCGGGCGGCGGCCTTGACCTTGTCGGCCACTTCCGCGAGGGCCTCGGCGGTGCCGGTCGCGTTGGTGGGCTTGCCCACGCAGTCGACCGCGCCCAGCTCCAGCGCGCGCAGGGTCATCTCGGCCCCGGCCTGGGTCAGGCTGGAGACCATGACCACCGGCATCGGCCGCAGGCGCATGATCTTCTCGAGGAACTCGATGCCGTTCATGTTCGGCATCTCGATGTCGAGGGTGACGACGTCGGGGTTCAGGGCCTTGATCATGCCGCGAGCCTCGAACGGGTCGCCGGCGGCGCCCACCACCTCGATCTCGGGATCGCGGGTCAGGGCGGCCGTGATCAGGCTCCGCATGGTGGCGGAGTCGTCGACGACGAGAACGCGAATCCTGGCCATCAGCGACCTCCTGCCTTGCGATAGGCGGTCAGGCCGGCGCTTTCAAAGGCCGTGACCGACGCGCCCACGCGTTCGGAGTGGCCGACATAGAGCTTGCCGCCCGGCGACACCAGCGGCGCGAAGCGCTGCCAGACCCGCTCTTGCGTGGGCTCGTCGAAATAGATCACCACGTTGCGGCAGAAGATCGCGTCGAACGGACCCTTCATCGGCCAGCTCGGGCCGTTCAGGTTCAGCTCGCGGAACGCCACCATCTGCCGGGCGGCTTCGCAGACGCGGAAGCTGCGGCGGTCGCTGGCGTCGCGCTCGAAATACTGGCTGCGCATGTTGCCGGGGATGCCCTCGAGGAGGGTCTCCTCGTAGACAGCCGTCCGGCCGGTGGCCAGCACATTGGTGTCGATGTCGGTGCCCAGGATCCGGATGTCCAGATCGGCGGCGTTCGGCCACACCGACAGCACGGTGAAGGCCATCGAATAGGGTTCCTGGCCCGACGAGCAGGCCGCCGACCACAGGCGCAGGCGCCCGCCGGCCCGCACCTTGTCGGCCATGGGCTCCAGGATGCTGGCGCGCAGGTCGTCGAAGTGGTGCGGCTCGCGGAAGAAGCGCGTGACGTTGGTCGTCAGCGCCCGGAGCATGTGCTGCTGCTCGTCGACATTGCCGTCCTGGGCGACGAACGTGCAGTATTCGGCGAAGGTCTTCAGGCCCAGGGTGCGCAGGCGCTTGGCCAGGCGTGAATAGACCAGCGTCGCCTTGCTGTCGGGCAGGCTGATGCCGGCCTGATCGTACAGCAGGGCCGCGATCCGCTTGAAGTCCGCCGTCGTGAAGGCGAACTCGCCATCGACAAGGGCCTCGCGGCGATCCGTGAATGAGGTTGAGGGTGTGGTCATCTTAGGCGGCCAGGGCCTCGCGCTCGGGGAGCAGGCGGTCCAGCGAGATCTCGCTGATCATCCGCCCTTCGATGGAAATGATGCCCTTCACGAAGTGACGGACGTTCTCGCAGGCGATGTCCGGCGTCGGCTGGCACATGTCGTCGGTGATCGACAGGATGTCGGACACCGCGTCGACCAGCAGGCCGACCGTGCGGTCGCCGGCCTGGACCACGATGAACACGCTGCGGACGTTCGGCTCGGTGGTCGGCATGCCGATCCGGCAGGCCAGGTCCATGATCGGCAGCACCGCGCCGCGCAGGTTGATCACGCCGCGCATATAGCTGGGCGACTGCGGAAGCGTGGTCGCCGGGCTCCAGCCGCGGATCTCGCGGACCGCCATGATGTCCACGCAGTATTCCTGCTCGCCCACGCGGAACGAGATCAGTTCGCGGGTTTCGGCGCTGGGTGTGGTGTGGTGTTCGGTCATCGGGCTATTCCGCGGCGATGAGGGTGGGATCGGCGGCAGGCGGCGGGCCGCGGCGGCGCAGGTTGATCACCGCGTCGACGTCGAGGATCAGAGCCACCCGGCCGTCGCCCAGGATGGTCGCGGCGGCGACCCCTTCGACCTGCTGGTAGTTCTGCTCGAGCGACTTGATGACCACCTGGCGCTGGCCATGGATGGCGTCGGCCACCAGGGCGGCGCGCGAGCCGTCTTCACCTTCGACCAGCAGCACCACGCCCTCGGTCGCCGACGGCGACTTGCTGCGATAGTTCAGGGTCAGACCCACGTCGATCAGCGGCACGAAGCTGTCGCGCACGGCCAGGACCGAACCGGTGGGGCCCAGGGGCCGGATTTCCTCGGCCTTCGGGCGAAGGCTTTCGACGATGCAGGCCAGCGGGATGACCAGGGTCTCGCCGGCCACGTCGACCACCATGCCGTCCAGGACGGCCAGGGTCAGCGGCAGGCTGAGCGTGAAGGTCGAGCCCAGGCCGGGACGCGAGGAGATCGAGATGCGACCGCCCAGGGCCTGCACCGAACGCTTGACCACGTCCATGCCGACGCCGCGACCCGAGACGTCCGAGATCTTGTCGGCGGTCGAGAAGCCCGGGAGGAAGATCAGGTTGTCGATCTCTTCGTCGGTCAGGGTCAGGTCCGGCGAGATCAGGCCCTTGTTGACGGCGATCGACAGCACCCGCTCGCGGTTGATGCCCTTGCCGTCGTCCTGGACCTCGATGACGATCCGGCCGCTGCGATGCAGGGCGGCCAGGCGCACGACGCCTTCGGGATTCTTGCCGGCCGCCTTGCGCTCCTCGGGACTTTCCAGCCCGTGGTCGATGGCGTTGCGCAGCATGTGGGTGATCGGATCGGCCAGACGCTCGATGACCGTCTTGTCGACCTCGGTGTTCTCGCCGTCCATCACCAGGCGGGCTTGCTTGCCCGTCATGTTGGCGACTTCGCGGACCAGGCGCGGCATGCGCTGGAACACCGACTTCACCGGCTGGGCGCGGATGGCCATGACGCTGTCCTGGATCTGCCGGGTGAGCTGTTCCAGCTCATCCAGGCCCATGGCCAGGTTCGAGGACGGGGCGATGCCGTATTCGCCGACGCGTTGCGCCAGCATGGCCTGGTTGATGACCAGCTCGCCGACCAGGTCGATCAGGTGGTCGATGCGCTCGGGATCGACGCGGATCACCGACTGGCCCGGGCCGGGGACGTCGATCTGGGCCGGTTTGGCGCCCTGAGCCACGGGGGCGGCCGGCGCGTTGGCGGCGACCGGGGGCGCGGCGGGCGGCGGAGCCGAGATGGCCACGGGAGCCGGCGGCGCGGCCTCGACCACCGGAGCGACGGCGACCGGCGCTTCGACGGGGGTCTCGATCACGACGGGCGCGGCTTCGAAGACGGGTTCGGGAGCGGGGGCGGCCACGTCCAGCAGGGTCGCCAGCACGTCGGCCACCGGGGCCTCGCCACGGGTGATCTCCAGGTCGCAGTCGCCGTCGACGAATTCGAAGACTTCGCGGATGGCCTCTTCGCCCTGCTCGGTCTCGAGGCGGACGCTCCAGGTCACATAAGCGGCTTCGGCGTCGAGGAATTCCAGGGCCGGCAGGGCGCTGTCGTCCAGGGTCGCCTGGATCGGGCCCAGGCGGCTCAGCTCGCGCAGCAGCAGGGCCGTTTCGTTGGCCTTGCGGTAGAGGTCCGACTTCGGACGGATCGACACCGTCCAGACATTGTCCAGCACCGAGGCGTCGGCGGCTTGGGCGTCGAGGCTGATGGTCATCGGCTGGAAGCCGAAGTCCATGTCGTCGTCGTCCATCCCGTCGTCATCGGCGCCGACGACGAGGGGGGTGAAGGTGATGCCCATCTCGTCGTCGACGATGGCGACAGGGGCGGCGACCAGCGGGGCGGCGGCAGGAGCCGGGGCCGCCGACGGATCGGTGACGGCCTTCAGCTCGGCGGCCATGGCGGCCGATGCGTCCATGTCGACCACGCCCAGCCCGCGGGCCGAGCTGACATGGTCGGCCAGCACGTCCGAGGCGCGCAGCAGCAGGGCGGTCAGGTCGGGCGTGCCGGGGATCTCGTTGGACCGCAGCGCGTCGAGCAGGGTCTCGAACACGTGGGCGAAGCGCACCAGCGGCTCCAGGCCGAAGGCTCCCGCCCCGCCCTTGATCGAGTGCACGGCGCGGAACACGGCGTTGACGGTGTCGCTATCGTCGTTGCCGTCCTGAATAGCCAGGAGACCGCCTTCAAGATCGGCGAGCAGTTCCTCGCATTCCTGAAAGAAGGTGACCTTGATGGCCTCTAGCTCGTCCATTCCCCGACTTCCTACAAAGGTATTTCAGTACCTAAAGCACTCGTACGATCAGGCCGCGACGCGACGGATCGCCTCAACGAGCTTTTCGGGATTGAACGGCTTGACGATCCAGCCCGTCGCGCCGGCTTCGCGAGCCCGCTGCTTCTTGCTGGGGTCGCTTTCCGTGGTCAGCACCAGGATCGGGATGGCGCGATAGTCGTCGTCGACCCGCACCGCCTCGATGAAGCCGAAGCCGTCCAGCTTGGGCATGTTGATGTCGGTGATGATCACGTCCGGGCGATGGGCGGACAGCACTTCCAGCCCGTGTTCGCCGTCGACGGCTTCGACGACGTTGAACCCGGCGCCGGCGAGGGCCATGCGCAGCATGTCCCGCATCGTACGCGAGTCATCGACCGTGAGGACAGTACGCGTCACGATGCAGCTCCTTGAAGGTCAGTCCGCAGCAGGGCCCCTTCGGCCCCGAACAGACGGATGGTTTCCACGAACGCCTCGGAAGGCGCGGTGATCAGAAAAGGCTTGCCGTCCTCGTCCCACGCCTTGCGGGCGGCGAGCAGGACCTGCAGGCACAGGCCGCCGAGACGACGGACCTGGTCGGCATGGACTTCGATGTCCTGGCCGCGACGTTCGACGAACGCCTGCTTGAGCGGACCCGAAGCCTTCAGATCAAGGGTTTCGGGCAGGGCGATCGCGGTCGACATCAGAACTCCTCCCAGCCGTCGGCGGCGGGGGCCGCGGCGGTCGCCGCACCGCCGCGTCCGGGACGGGCGAAGGCGTTGAGGCGGGCGCGTTGCTCAGCTACCGGATTGGCGGCCGGGGCGTGTTGGGCGGGATCGGCCATCTGCGGACGCTCGTAGGAAGCGGTCTGCTGGCGGCCGTCGCCGACCCGGAAGCGACCGATCAGACGCACCAGCTCGCCGGTCTCGCCCTTCAGCGAGTGGGTGGCGGCGGTCGATTGCTCGACCATGGCGGCGTTCTGCTGGGTCACCTGGTCCATCTGGTTGACGGCGGTGTTCACTTCGTTGAGGCCGGTCGCCTGTTCGGCGGCCGAGGCGGCGATCTCGGTGACCAGGGCGTCGATCTCGCCGACCTTGACCACGATGCGCTGCAGGGCCTCGCCGGTCTGGCCGACCAGGCTGACGCCTTGGCTGACCTGCTGGGTCGAGGACGAGATCAGCGTCTTGATCTCCTTCGCCGCTTCAGCGGAACGCTGGGCGAGAGCCCGGACTTCCTGGGCCACGACCGCGAAGCCGCGGCCCGCGTCACCGGCCCGAGCCGCTTCGACGCCGGCGTTCAGGGCCAGCAGGTTGGTCTGGAAAGCGATCTCGTCGATGACGCCGATGATCTGGTTGATCTGCTTGGACGAGTCCTCGATGGCGCTCATGGCCGAGACGGCCTGGTGCACGACCTGACCCGAATGGGTGGCTTCACCGCGGGTGCTGGAAACCACTTCCGAGGCCTGCTTGGCGCCGCCGGCGGTGCGGCGCACCGTGGCGGTCAGCTCGTCCAGGGCGGCGGCGGTCTCTTCCAGCGAGGCGGCTTGCTGCTCGGTGCGGCGCGACAGATCGTCCGAGGCGTGGGCGATTTCGTCGGCGCCGGTGCGCAGGCCGTCCGTCGAGGCCGCGATGACCTTGATGGTTTCCTGCAGCTGGGTGATGGCGGCGTTGAAGTCGTCCTTCAGCTTGCGGTAGTCGCCCGGGAAGTCGGCCTGGACGCGGAACGTCAGGTCGCCCTTGGCCAGGTGCTCCAGCGCTTCGGCCAGCGACGACACCACCAGGGCGTTCTCGCGGGCGGCGGCGGCGGCGGACTCTTCCTTGGCGCGACGCTCGTCGGCGGTCAGGGCCGCGTTCTTCTCCTGCTCGGCGCGCATCTGCTCGAGGTGGATCTGATTGTCGCGGAAGACCTTGAGCGAGCGGACGATGGCGCCCAGCTCGTCGCCGCGGGTCATCTTCTCCAGGTCGATCGTGTTGTCGCCCTTGGAGAGCTTCTCGGTCGCGCCGGCGATGTCGCCGATCGACTTGCGGGTGGTCATCACGGTCATGAAGGCCAGGCCGGCGACCGCCAGCAGGGTGATCAGCGACATGACGATCGTGGCGCTCATCGCGGCGGCGGCTTCGGACTGGCGCTTGGCGGCCTGGGTCGTGGCGCGGACGGCGGCGTCGTCGACGACCTTCTGCAGCTGGGCGGCCATCTTGACGTAGGTGTCTTCGAAGCTGGCGGCGAAGCTCATGGCCATGCCGGTGTCGACGTCGATCATGCCGCTGACCGTGTCGATGGCGCTGCGGCATTCGTCGAGCGACTTGACCAGGGAGTCGATCTTGGAGCGCTCCGAGGCCGGCAGCTTGGACGAGAGGCCCTTCACTTCCTTGCCCAGGGCGTCGAACTCGGCGAGCAGCTCGGCGATGCGCGGACCGGCGGGCGGAGCCATCGGATCGGCCTTCGAGGCCAGGATCTGATAAAGCGTGCCGTGCGCCTTGGTGATGCGGCGCGACAGCGACTGGATTTCGCTGTTGATCCGCATGTCCTGCTCGACCACCTGCTTGAGCGCGGCGGACTGGCTCTTCTGGACGACGATGGCCCCCCCGGCCATCAGGGCCAGCATGAGCAGGGCGAAAGCCGGCGCGAAGCCGATTTTGATGATCAATGGCAGATCGACGAGCCGGAAGCGCTTCATCGGTTTGGTCCCCTCTAGCGGCGTTCCGTGCGCACGGATCACCAACGTCGAGGGGGATCATCACGACATATTCCTAATAGTTCCTGACTTTGGTTAAGAGCCTTTGCCGCAGGGCCTGTCGCACCCCCGCTATTTTCCGCCTTTTCCTGGCCGGCAAGACCCGCCGGACTCCTCGAGTCTAGGAAATGCCCGCGCGCGCGCGTGAGTCGCGCCCTTTCGGGGCGGAGTCTTAAAAGCTGAAGCCAGAGTCTAGTTTCAAGTGAAACGGCTGTATTCGCCGAATAACCGTGGTTACCAATGAGTAAATAAAACTATCTTCTCGTGACTCAGAATATTTTAACTCGCTTCTGCGAAAAAGCTCAGGCGTCCGGACGACGCGACCGTCCGAAGGGCGAGACACACTATTAGGAGCAGCGGGATGAAATATCCGATCGCTATTGCCGCGGGAATCGCTGGCAGCTTTTTTGTCGCTCAAGCCGCCTCGGCGGCTGGTGGCTTTGAAGACCAAATGGGCCGTTGCCTGCAACAGTTCGCCAACACGCGCGACGCCGCCCAGGTGATGCTGGAATGCACCGCCGACGCCGGCAAGCTCACGGAATGCAAGGTCGTGGACAACAGCGCCGCGGGCAAGGGTTTCGACAAGGCCGCCATGTGCATCGCTGAAAAGCTGCCGATGGGCGCCAAGACCGGCACCGTGAAGGTTCCGTTCCGCTTCCCGGGCGGCGCGTAAGTCTAAAAGCTCTCTCCCTTCCCGGAGAGATCTTAATACGCCTCCGCTGGCTCCGCCGGAGCGTCCTTACAGGGGACGTTCCGGCCCGGGGCCAACGGGGGCGTTTTGCGTTGGGGGCCGCGAAACGCCCCTACCCGCCCCGCTTCATCGTCTCGCGGGCGATGACCAGCTTCTGGATCTCGCTGGCGCCCTCATAGATCCGGAAGATCCGCACGTCGCGATACAGGCGCTCGATGCCGTAGTCGGCGACATAGCCGGCCCCGCCGAAGATCTGCACCGCCCGGTCGGCGACCCGGCCCACCATCTCCGAGGCGAACAGCTTGGCCGCCGCCGCCTCCAGGGTCACGCCCACGCCGGTATCGCGCAGGCGGGCGGTCTCCAGGGTCAGGGCGCGCGCGGCCAGGGCCTCGGTCTTGCTGTCGGCGATCATCGCCTGGACCATCTGGAAGCTGGCCAGCGGCGCGCCGAACTGCTTGCGCTCGCCGGCATAGGCCACGCAGTCGGCGAGCAGCCGCTCGGCCACGCCCACGCAGACCGCCGAGATGTGCAGCCGGCCGCGATCCAGCACCTGCATGGCCACCTTGAAGCCCTCGCCCTCTTCGCCAAGCCGATTCCAGGCCGGCACGCGGACGTTGTCGAAGGTGACGTCGTGGATGTGGGCGCCTTGCTGGCCCATCTTCTTCTCGGGTTTGCTGACCGAAAGACCCGGCAGGTCGCGCGGCACCAGGAAGGCCGAGACCCCCGAACCGCCCTTCAACTCGGGATTGGTGCGGGCCATCACCGTGAACAGCGAGGCCTTGCCGGCGTTGGTGATGTAGCGCTTGGAGCCGTTCAGCACGTACTCGTCGCCGTCCAACGTCGCCCGGGTCTGGACCGCGGCGCTGTCGGAGCCGGCCTCGGGCTCGGTCAGGGCGAACGAGGTGACGATCTCGCCCGAGGCGATGCCGGGCAGCCACCTGGCCTTCTGGTCGTCCGTGCCGAACATCACCAGCCCCTGGCTGCCGATGCCGACATTGGTGCCGAACGCCGAGCGGAAGGCGGGCGAGGCGCGGCCCAGCTCGATGCCGACCAGGCATTCTTCTTCCATGTTCAGGCCGAGG
This sequence comes from Caulobacter sp. P1_D6, assembly GCF_056406095.1. Lineage (NCBI taxonomy): Bacteria > Pseudomonadati > Pseudomonadota > Alphaproteobacteria > Caulobacterales > Caulobacteraceae > Caulobacter > Caulobacter sp. P1_D6. The sequence goes on from NZ_JBFUAW010000029.1 coordinate 163,004, forward strand.
CCGCCGAACTCTTCCGGGATCGACAGGCCGAACAGGCCCAGGCCCTTCATCTCCTCGATGATGTCGGCCGGCACCGCGTCGTCCTCGGCGACCTTGGCCTCGATCGGACGCAGCCGCTCGGCGACGAACCGGCGGACGGCGTCGATCAACTGCTCGCGGGTCTCGAGGTCGAGGGCCATGGCGTTCCTTCCACTTCAAACACTTGTTTTGAGCGGACTGTAGCAATGGCGCGCCTTTGGGGAAGCGAAAACCTCGTCCTTCGACAGGCTCAGGATGAGGTTTTCGACTGAGCAGGCCTGCACATTGGTCTTCATCCTGAGCTTTTCGAAGGACGAGGACGACGCACGGCGTTGGAGAGGATGCTTCCGCTAACCCTCCGCCCGCGCCAGCAGGCTCTTGCGCATGCCGTAGCCGATATAGACCACCGCCCCGATCAGGTGGGCGTAGAGGAAATACAGCTGGGTCTTCGACGGCAGGCTGGAGAACAGGTACAGGCAGCCCAGGATCGCCCCCGGCGCCACCAATTGCCACAGCGGCGTGGCGAACACCCGCGGCCGGTTCGGATCGCGCACCCGCAGGATGATCACCGACAGGCCCACGGCGATGAAGGCCGCCAGGGTGCCGGCGTTGGCCAGCTCGGCGATGTCCTTCAGCGACAGCAGGCCCGACAACACCGCCGCCAGGGCGCCGGTCAGCAGGGTCATCAGCACCGGGGTGCCGGTCTTTGGGTTCACCCGCGACAGGGCCGGCGGCAGCAGGCCGTCGCGCGCCATCACGAAGAAGATCCGGCTCTGGCCGTACATGAAGGCCAGGATCACGGTCGGCAGGGCGACCACCGCGGCCAGGGCCACCAGTTGCGCCATCCTCGGCTGGTTCAGGGTCTCCAGGATGAAGACCAGCGGGGCCTCGCTCTTGGAGAACACCTCGGCCCGCGAGGCGCCGATCGCGACGGCGGCCACCACCATGTAGATCAGGGTGCAGACCAGCATCGAGCCGACAATGCCGATGGTCAGGTCGCGCTTGGGGTTCTTGGTCTCCTCGGCGGCGGTCGACACCGCGTCGAAGCCGTAGAAGGCGAAGAAGATCAGGCTGGCCGCGGCCATGACCCCCACCTTGATCCCGTCCGCGCCGCCCCCGGCCACCGTATGGGCGGCGAAGCCCTGCGGCATGAACGGCGTGAAGTGGCTGGCGTCGAAGGCCGGCAGGCACAGGGCCACGAAGATGGCCAGGGCGGTGATCTTGATCACGACCAGCACCATGTTGACCGTGGCGCTCTCCTTGGTGCCCAGGGCCAGCAGCCCGGCGACGGCGAACGAAATGATCACGGCCGGCAGGTTGATCAGGCCGCGTGTGCCGTCGTCCAGGATGACGTGCGGGCCGGCCAGCAGGAATTCGGGAAATCCGGCCATGCGGAACAGGCCGGCGGCGTGGGCCGACCAGCCCACCGCCACGGCGGCGCAGACCAGGGTGTATTCGAGGATCAGGCTCCAGCCCACGAACCAGGCGACCGGCTCGCCCATGGCCACGTAGCTGTAGGTGTAGGCGCTGCCCGAGGCCGGGATCATCGTCGACAGCTCGGCGTAGCACAGGGCCGCGCAGGCGCAGACGGCCCCGGCGATCAGGAACGACAGCATCACGCCGGGCCCGGCCAAGCCCGCGCCGACGCCGGTCAGGGTGTAGATGCCGGTGCCGACGATGGCCCCCACGCCCAGGGCGATCAGGTGGTACCAGCTCAGGGTCTTCTTCAGCGCGTGGGCGGGATCGCCGCTGGCCGTGTCGATCGCCTTGCGGCGGTTCCAGATGCTCAAGTTTCTTCTCCCGACTCTTGGGCGGGACGATGGGCTAGCCGAGCCGTGCCGCCAAGGGGGAGATTTTGCTCCGCCGACGACGGATTCTGACAAGCTCGTACAGCTGAGGCTCACATCGGGGTCGGAAGCCGCCGCTATAGATCCCTCTCTCCATGAGAGAGGGATTTACAAACTCAGATCACCGCGTCGAAGGCCGCCCAGTTCGGGACCTCGCCGCCGGCCGACTTGCGCCCCCGGTTGGCGATGCGGGTGTAGAGCAGCTTCACGCAGCGGCTGCCGGTGGTCTCGAACAGGAACGGGAAGATGCCGTGGACGAAGCAGGCCAGGCCGCCCAGCAGCATCGGGAAGGCGAAGCTCCAGGCCACGGCCATGTGCTCGCTGTAGGTCTCGTCGACCGAACGCGGATGGCGGATGAAGACGTCGAGCATGGGAATCCCCGGGATGGCGCGTTCTTTCAGAATGCCGCGCTTCGCGAGAATGACATGGTCGAAGACGCGCGCTCGTGGCAGTTAGAGAGAATTCCATTCTCCCAACGGGCCCGCACAGAGAATGATCTCACTCGACCAGATCGATCGCCGCCTGCTGGCCATCCTGCAGCAGGACGCCACCACGCCCATCGCCGAGCTGGCCGAGCGGGTGGGCCTGTCGCAGACGCCGTGCTGGAAGCGGGTCAAGCGGCTGCAGGACACCGGGGTGATCACCGCCCGCGTCGCCCTGATCGACCGCGAGGCCCTGGACCTGTCGCTGACGGTGTTCGTGGCGGTGAAGACCGGCCGGCATGACGAAGAGTGGCTGGCCACCTTCGCGGCCGGGGCCAAGGCCCTGCCCGAGGTGGTCGAGTTCTATCGGATGAGCGGCGACGTCGACTATCTGCTCAAGGTCGTGGTCCGCGACATCGCCGCCTATGACCGCTTCTACCGCCGCCTGATCGCCACCGCCCCGCTCACCGACGTCAGTTCCAGCTTCGCGATGGAGCAGATCAAGTTCACGACGGCCCTGCCGATCCAGACGGGTTGATCCTGTCACGAACGGCGCCTCAACTGCCGGCCTGGTGTTGGGGAGCGGGATCATGGACACGACGCGGCGCACGGCCTTCGGACTGCTGATCGGCGGCGCGGCGCTATCGCCCGGCCTGGCGGGCGCCGCCGAGACCTCGGTCGATCCCAAGGCCCCGCCGGCCATCCGCGCTCACCTCGGCGTCACCGAGAACCCCTACGGCCCCAGCCCCGCCGCCAAGAAGGCCGCGCTGAAGGCCGTCGAGGAAGCCGCCTACTACGCCTGGGAACTGGAGCCGCCGCTGGTCGCGGCCATAGCGAAACGGGAAGGCGTGTCGCCCGAACAGGTGGGGCTGTGCAACGGCTCGCTGGAGGCGCTGTCGCTGCTGTCGACGGCCTTTTCCGCCAAGGGCCCGGTCGTCTCGCCACAACCGAGCTACGCCACGCCCCTGCTCTACGCCCAGCGCCAGGGTGCGAAACTGGACTGGGTCCAGCTGGCCGCCGACCAGCAGATCGACCTGCCGGCGCTGGCGGCGCGGAAGACCGGGGCCGGCGCCGTCTATGTCTGCAATCCCAACAACCCGACCGGCCTGCTGCTGGACCCCGACGCCCTGCGGACCTTCTGCGTCGAGACCGCCAAGACCTGCCCGGTGATCGTCGACGAGGCCTATATCGAGATCAGCCCCGATCCCGCGCGCCACTCGATGGTCGACCTGGTGCGCGACGGTCACGACGTGGTCGTGGCCCGCACCTTCTCCAAGGTCTACGGCATGGCCGGGCTGCGGGTCGGCTTCGTGATCGCCCAGCCCGAGCGGATCAAGCAGCTGAAGAGCCTGATCCCCACCCACAAGGGCCGCCCCGGCCTGGCCGCCGCCCTGGCCTGCTACGGCGACCCGGCCTATCTGGCCGGGACCAAGGCCTATCTCGAGGGCTGCCGGAAGAAGATTTACGCGATCTGCGCCGCCAACGGCCTGCAATACCTGCCCTCGCACGGCACCTATGTGTTCGTGAACTGCGGCCGGCCGAACCTGGCCTTCCAGAAGACCCTGGCGTCGATGGGCGTCGAGGTGCGGGTGTTCGACAGCCCCCGGCACCCGACCTGGATCCGCGTGGGCACGGCCAGCCCAGCCGAGCTGGACTATTTCGCGACGGTGCTGCCGAAGGCGTTGAAGGCGTAGTCACCCACAGGCCTTCCTTCTCCCCGACGCCCGCCGAGCCTTCGAAAGCTCGAGAGCGGCCGACGGGCGGTTGTGACCGACGATTTCATGGACGGCCTCGTCGATTTCAAGTTCGCTCGTTCGTCATCCCAGGAAAGGCGGCCCGTCCGATCGCCGCAAGGAGACGTCATGACCCGATACCTGGTCGCTATCCACCACCCCGACGACTACGACGCCTCCGCCGAGGACGAAGCGATGCACCGCGACATCCGCGCCCTCAACGAGGAGATGGTGGCCGCCGGGGTCAGGGCCTTCGTCGGCGGCCTGGAACCGGCCGGCCGCGCGACCTCGCTGCGGGCGCGCCCCGACGGCCAGGTGCTGATCACCGACGGACCCTACCTGGAGGCCAAGGAGCACGTGGGCGGCTTCTGGGTGCTGGAAACCGCCGACCTGGACGAGGCCCTGGCCTGGGGCCGCAAGGCCGCCGTCGCCTGCCGCGCCCCGGTCGAGGTGCGGGCGTTCCTGGCGGGGCCGCCGCGGGCGGGCGGCTGAGCGTGAAACCCCTCTCTCATGGAGAGAGGGTTCAAGAACGCGCCTTTTCCGGAAAGACCCCTGACGTCATCCGCCAGCGGCGAGGCCGCGCCTTGACACGGCCAGACGCCAGAGCTCCGATCCACCAAGGTTTCAAGGCGCGGCCCCATCCGGGGCGGATGGTCATTCCCAAAGAAGCCGAAGTTTTCGCGCCGGCCTGCTTGGCGCCAGAAGGGACGCCCAAGCCATGACGAGCGAGACGCGAAAGACCGCCCGGACGCCGTCCGGGTTCATCGCTCTCGACGCCTTGCTGGGATGGCGCGGCGGATGGAAGGGCGGCGGAGACCTGTTCGACATTCGCTACCGGCCCAGCGTGGGGCGGCGATTGATCGCCGAATACGACGGCGACGGCGGCGCGGCCTGGATCGTAGTCGAAGATCCCGTCTGCTATCGTGTCTGCGACGAGCGCGAACTTCTTCCCTACTGGAACCAGTGGGCCGAAGAGGGCGCTCCGGTCGCCTTCGCCTACGAGATCGCCCAGAGCGCCTATCTGGACGAGATGGCCGCGGGGCTGACAGGCCTGAGCGACGGTGTGCTGCGGCATTTCCTGCTGGTGGCCAGAACCTCTGCCTCGAGGTGATCGGCACTGAGCTACCCGAAGTCGTCTACGAGCGTCCGGATCCGCTCGCCGGGGACTGAACTCAGTCCGGCCAAAGATCCTGCACATCGCCCTTGCGGTTCAGCATGTGCGTGGCCCGCTTGATCAGCATCAGCAGCCGTTCCCGCCGCCCGTCGGTGTCGTAGGTCAGCGACGCCTTCGCCAGGCCTTCCAGCATGAACCGCGCCAAATCCCGGCTGGCCTGGAACCGAGGCCCCGCCCCGGCGTGGAGGATCTTCAGGAAGTGGTCGCCGGCCTGGGCGCGGTCGAACTCGGCCTGGGCCGGGGCCAGCAGGGCCTGGACAGCCGGATCGGTGCGGCCCGCGGCCTCCAGCTCGGCGAAGGCCAGGAACGGCACGGTGTGCAGCAGGTCCCAATAGCTGTCGATCGCGTGCTCGGTGACGTCGCCGCCGACCGGCAGGGTGTCGGCGGCGGCGCGGAACAGGGCCGAGCGCTCGGCCTGGACGTGGGCCACGGCCGCCTCGACCAAGGCCTCGCGGGTGGGGAAGTGGTAGAGCATCGCCCCGCGCGTCAGGCCCGCGGCGTCGGCGATCACCGGATTGGTCGCGGCGTGATAGCCGATCTCCGCGATCAGCCGCATCGCGCAGTCGAGAATCCGCGCCCGGGTCTTCAGCGACTTGGGCGTATCCTTGGCGAGGCGAGCGGCGTCCATGACCCTGATCTAGTCAAAGCGATGTTGCGCTGCAACAGCACAGCGCATGTAAAGCTTTGCCTTGTCCTACAAGATTTATCCAATGGTGAAATTTCGGGCGTTGGTGCGGCGCAGCGTCGCGCCGTGTGCTGAACGACGTTTCACGAAAGCGACATGCAATCAGCTTAATCGCCGGACGAAGCGCCCTCCCTTGCAATCGGGGGGTCATGGCCGGTCCGGGGGGATCGGTTCCCGAACGCCGACCTGAACCGCCGGAGGGGCACATGGTCACCGACATCGAGATCCGCCACTACCGCTCGATCTTCATCAGCGACGTGCACCTGGGCACGCGCGGTTGCCAGGCCGAGCTGCTGCTGGACTTCATCCGCCACGTCGAGTGCGACAAGCTCTACCTGGTGGGCGACATCATCGACGGCTGGAAGCTGCGCAGCGGCTGGTACTGGCCCCAGAGCCACAACGACGTGGTGCAGAAGATCCTGCGCCTGGCGCGTAAAGGCGTCGAGGTGATCTACGTGCCCGGCAACCACGACGACCGGGTCCGCGACTTCTGCGGCACGCACTTCGGCGGGGTGGTGGTGGCCCGCGACGTGATCCACGAAGCGGCCGACGGCAAGCGCTACCTGGTGGTCCACGGCGACGAGTTCGACGGGGTGGTGCAGCACGCCAAGTGGCTGGCCTTCCTGGGCGACTGGTCGTACAGAACGATCCTGATGCTGAACACCTTGCTCAATCGCGCACGACGCAAGCTGGGGTTCGGCTACTGGAGTCTTTCGGCCTATCTGAAGGTCAAGGTGAAGAACGCGCTGCAATTCATCGAGAATTTCGAGGCCGCGGTCGCCGACGAAGCCCGTCGGCGCGGCGTCGACGGCGTGATCTGTGGACATATCCACAAGGCCGAGATGCGCGAAATCGACGGCGTGCTCTATGTGAACGACGGCGACTGGGTGGAAAGCTGCACCGCGCTCGTGGAACATATGGACGGACGGCTCGAAATCCTGGAATGGTCCAAGCTTAGGTCCTGGTCGGTGATCGACCGGGCGCGGGCGCTCGTCGTCGAGCCCCCTATAGCGGAGCCTGCCGCCGCCTGATGCGGATACTACTCGCCACAGATGCTTGGGAACCGCAGGTCAACGGCGTGGTTCGGACCCTCACCAAGGTGATGGCCGAGCTGAAAGCCATGGGCCATGAGGTCGATGTCGTCAGCCCCGACCAGTTCCCCACCTTCCCGCTTCCGACCTATCCGGAGATCAAGCTGGCCATCGGCGCCTACGAGCCGGTGATGGAGCGCTTCAAGTCGTTCGAGCCCGAGGCGATCCACATCGCCACCGAGGGCCCGATCGGCCTGGCCGCCCGCCGCATCTGCCTGGAATGGAAGCTGCCGTTCACGACCAGCTACCACACAAGATTCCCTGAGTACGTGTCGGCTCGTCTCCCGCTGCCATTGTCGGCCGGCTACACCTACATGCGCTGGTTCCACAAGCCGTCGGGCCGGCTGATGGTCGCCACCCCGACCATGCGCGACGAGCTGATCCGCCACGGCTTCCGCAACATCTCGCCCTGGACGCGCGGCGTCGACACCGACGTGTTCAAGCCCCGCGCCGAGGGCGACGCCGACGTGTTCGAGGGCCTGGCCCGACCGATCTTCCTCAATGTCGGCCGCGTGGCCGTCGAGAAGAACATCGAGGCCTTCGCCAGCCTGGACCTGCCCGGCACCAAGGTGATCGTCGGCGACGGCCCGCAACGCGAGGAGCTGGCCGAGAAGTATCCGGACGTGGTCTTCGCCGGCGCCAAGTTCGGCGAGGAGCTGGCCCGCTATTTCGCCTGCGCCGACGTGTTCTGCTTCCCGTCCCTGACCGACACCTTCGGCCTGGTGATCCTGGAGGCCATGGCCGCCGGCGTGCCGGTGGCGGCGTTCTCGGCCCCCGGGCCCATCGACATCATCCCCGGCTCGAACGCCGGCGTGCTGGCCCCCGGCCAGACCGACGGCCTGCGCGAGGCGTGCCTGGCCTGCCTGGATATCGACCACGTCACGGTCCGCAAGTTCGCCGAGGGCTTCTCGTGGCGCGCCTGCGCCGAGGAGTTCTACAAGAACCTGCAGCCGTATCCCGAGCCGGAGAAGACGCGGTTCTGGCGTAGGCTGCGGCGGCTGGCGAGACTGCGGCGCAAGCCGGCGGCGTAGGTTCGGCGAACACTTGCCCCCTACGGATCGCTTCGCGATCGTCTTCCCCCAAAGGGGGAAGAGGGGCGTCCTCCGCCCCCCTGGGGGCGGACAGACGGCCAAGCCGTCAGGTGGGGGCAAGTAGGTGAGCCACCGTCTCACCACAGAGACTCCCGCCCCCTGGCCCATCCCCCCGCCCTCCCCTAGTCTGCCCGCCTCAGGGGGCGAGCATCTCCGCGTGTTGAACACAGCTGAACAGCAAGCCTGGAGCTTTCTCAGCAGGGCGCCGCACTACGCGACGCCCGACGAGGTCGAGACCCATTTCGGGCGGGCGATCGCGGCGTTCGGCTATGACCGCTTCTGCGCCACCCTGATCAACGCCGAGCAGCTGGGCCGCGAGCCGCCCACCCTGGCCCGCCGCGACTTCGACGCCTGGGACGCCCGCTACTGGGGCGAACGCTATGTGGTTCACGACCCGTGCATCCAGCTGCTGCAGAAATCCGGCCGATCCTTCGCCTGGACCGACGCCAGGCCGCTGGGTGACAACCGCGCCCAGGCCATGTGGGGCGAGGCCGGCGAGTTCGGCATGAACGACGGCTTCGTGGTGCGGGTGTTCGGCCCGGCCGGCCACGAGGTGCTGATCCGCATGGCCACGGCGGCGACCACCACCGACCCCACCGCCCGCGCCGTGATCGAGAGCCTGGCCACGGTGTTCGGCACGATCATGCTCAAGCACTGGGAGCTGAAGGACGACAATGTCGTCGAGGGGCCGGACTACGGCGTGATCTCCGAACGCCAGGCCCAGTGCCTGTACTGGGCCAGCCGTGGCAAGACCGACTGGGAGATCGGCGCGATTCTCACCCTCTCGCCCCGCACGGTCCACCACCACATCGAAGCCGCCAAGAAACGCCTCGGCGTGGTCAAGCGGCAGGAGGCGGTGATGAAGGCGGGGGAGCTGGGATTGCTGGTGCGGGTGGGGTGAGCCGACCGGGGACATGCCCTTGCGGCGTGTCCCCAAGTCTTGGCTCCGTGGATGCCGATGGGGACACGCCACGAGGGCATGTCCCCGCTCAGTTCGCCAACGCCTTGCTGCCCGTCACCTCGAACCGCGCCTCGACGCCCGCCGGCTTCGCCAGCCCCGGCCGCGCCACGGGCTGCCCGCCGCCGATCCACAGCTTGACCGGCCCGGCCGCGATCGACCGCGAACCGTCGGCCGCCACCACGCTCATCGCGACGCCCTCCAGCGGGAAGCTCACCCGCCGCGTCTCGCCGGCCTTCAGATGCACCCGCATGAAGCCGTGCAGCGACCGCACCGGCGCGCCGGCCACGTCGCGCGACACGTACAGCTGCACCACCTCGTCGCCGTCGCGCGCACCGCTGTTGGTGACGTCGACCGACACCGCCTGCTCCCCGCCCGCCTTCACCGCCGCCCGCGCCAGCACGGGCGCGCCATAGCTGAACCGCGTGTAGCTGAGGCCATGGCCGAACGGATACAGCGCCTCCCCGCCGAAATAGCGATAGGTGCGGCCGGCCATGCCGTAGTCCTTGAAGGCCGGCAACTGGTCGGCCGAGCGGTAGAAGGTCAGGGGCAGGCGGCCGGCGGGGCTGAAGTCGCCCGCCAGCAGGCCGGCCACGGCGCGACCGCCCTCGCCGCCCGGATACCAGGCCTCGACGATGGCCGGCAGGTGGGCGTCGGCCCAGTTCACGCTGAGCGCCGAACCATTCATCAGTACAAGGACGACTGGCTTGCCGGTGGTGTTCAACCGCTCCAGCAGAGCCTCCTGCGGGGCGGGCAAGTCCAGGCTGGTGCGGTCGCCGCCGACGAAGCCGGGGGCCCGCACCGACATCTCCTCGCCCTCGAGCTTGGCGGTCAGGCCGCCGACGAACACCACCAGGTCGGCGGCCTTCGCGGCCGCCAGGGCCGCGTCGGCGCCGCGGCTGGGGCGGCTCCATTGCAGGCGCAGGTCGCCCCGCTCGCCCGACTGGTTGGCCTCGACGACGACGGCGCTGGCCTTGCCGGCCGTCAGGGCCACCTCGCCGTCGGGCGCGGAGTCCTTGGCCCGGGTCCAGGCGTCGACCACGGTCTTGCCGTCGACGATCACCCGGTAGCCGCCCTCGCCGCTGACCGTGAAGCGGTGGACGCCGGTCTCGGTCGGGACCAGCACGCCGGTCCAGCGCATCGAGGTCGTGCGCATCTGGCGCTGGGGCCGGCCCCAGCTGAACGACGCGTTCTTGGCCGGTTCGGCGGCGGCGGCCGGACCGGCCAGGTCCAGGCCCTGGAAGGTCTCGACCTTCAGGTCCTTCAGCACCCCGTCCGGCACGTTTTCGCGCGGCGCGGCCGTCCAGCCCGTGCCCTCGACGAAGTCGATCTTCGCATCGGGGAAGCGCTCGCGCAGCCCGGCCAGCACGGTGACCGGCTTGGACGGCGTGCCGTTGTAGTTGCCGACCAGAGCGTCGAGGCTGTCGGCGTTGGGGCCGATCACCGCGATGCGGGCCGGGGCGGCCTTCAGCGGCAGCAGGCCGTCGTTCTTCAGCAGCACCATCGAGGCCTTGGCCGCCTCCAGCGACAGGGCGCGGTGGGCGGGGGTGTCGTTCTCGGCGGCGGTGATCTTGAAATACGGAACGCGCTCGGGCGGATCGAACAGGCCCAGCTTCAGGCGGGCGATGAACAGGCGGCGGACGGCCTGGTCCAGCTCGGCCTCGCTCAGCAGGCCATGATGGACGGCGTCGACGATCGGGCCGATCTCGCTGCTCTTGTTGGGTCCGAACTCGGCGCAGAACAGGTCGGTGCCGGCCTTGATGCTGACGGCGGCGGCTTCCTCGGCGGTCTTCACATAGCCGTGCGAGGTGGGCTGGAAGACGTCGGCGATGGCCGCGCAGTCCGAGACCACGTGGCCGGAAAAATGCCAGTCGCGCCGCAGCCGCTCAGTCAGCAGGGCGGTGTTGGCGCAGGCCGGCACGCCGTCGACGGCGTTGTAGGCGCACATCACCGACTCGACCTTGGCCCGGGTCACCAGCGCCTTGAAGGCCGGCAGATAGGTGTCTTCCAGGTCGTGGGCCGAGGGGTGGATGTCGTCGCGGTGACGGTCGGCCTCGGGCCCGCTGTGGACGGCGAAGTGCTTAGCCGTGGCGACGGTCTTGTAATAGGTCGGGTCGTCGCCCTGCAGGCCGGTGGCGAAGGCCACGCCCATCTCGGCCGTCAGGTGCGGATCCTCGCCCCAGGTCTCCTGGCCCCGGCCCCAGCGCGGGTCGCGGAAGATGTTGATGTTGGGCGACCAGACGGTCAGGCCGCGATACTGGGCCGAGCCGCCGTCAGGGGCGCGCTTCTCGACGTACTTGGCGCGGAACTCGGTGGCGATGGTGTCGGCGATCCCGTGGATCATCGGCGCGTCCCAGGTGGCGGCCATGCCGATCGCCTGCGGGAAGACGGTGGCCTCGCCGGCCCGGGCCACGCCGTGCAGCCCCTCGCTCCACCAGTTGTAGGCCGGTACGGAGAGGCGCGGGATGGCGGGGGCGGCGTGCTTCAGCTGGCCGGCCTTCTCCTCCAGCGTCATGGCCGAGACCACGGCCGCGGCGCGGGCCTCGGGCTTGAGGGCCGGGTCCAGGAACGCCGCCGGCGCCTGGGCGCAAGCCGTCCCGGCGACCGCCAGGGCCAGGACCAGGGCGAGCGCGCCGCTGGATGGAATGATCGCTGAAGCCTTCACGCGTTTCCCCTCGTCCCGCGACCTTTGCAAGGTCGTCTCGTCCCGGCGCGACACCGGTGTCAAAGACTATGTAGACACAAGCCTCGTGGCGGGGACAGTGAAAAAAGGTACCGGTACCTTGTCACCCGCCGCAAAGACGACAGCGACCCGCGTAGGCGGCATGGATCGGAGTGTCGGGGACGACGGCCAAATCGTCGCGCCTGGAATTGGCGTGGCTCTAGGGCTGGCATTCTCCTTCCGCCCGGGTTAGCAGCCCCCCATGATCCGCCTCGACAACATCTCCAAGCAGAACGGCCACCAGATCCTGTTCATCGAAGCCTCGATGGGCATCCAGAAGGGTGAAAAGGTCGGGCTTGTCGGCCCGAACGGCGCCGGCAAGACGACGCTGTTCCGCATGATCACCGGCCAGGAGGAACCCGACGACGGACTGGTCGCGATCGATCCCGGAATGACGATCGGCTATTTCAGCCAGGATGTCGGCGAAATGGCGGGCCAGAGCGCGGTCGCCGCGGTGATGGACGGCGTCGGCCCCGTCAGCGCGCTGGCCGCCGAAATGGCCCAGCTCGAGGCGGCCATGGTCGATCCGGACCAGGCCGAGACGCTGGACGCCGTCATGGAGCGCTATGGCGAGGTGCTGGAGCGCTTCCAGGAACTGGACGGCTACGCGCTGGAAGCGCGGGCGCGCGAGGTGCTGGCCGGCCTGAGCTTCAGCCAGGAACGCATGGATGGCGATGTCGGCCTGCTGTCCGGCGGCTGGAAGATGCGCGTGGCCCTGGCCCGCATCCTGCTGATGCGGCCCGACGGCATGCTGCTGGACGAGCCCAGCAACCACCTCGACCTGGAAAGCCTGATCTGGCTCGAGGCCTTCCTCAAGAACTACGACGGCGCGCTGCTGATGACCTCGCACGACCGCGCGTTCATGAACCGCATCATCGGCAAGGTGGTGGAGATCGACGGCGGCTCGCTCATCACCTATTCGGGCGATCTGGACTTCTACGACCAGCAGCGCGCGCTCGGCGAGCAGCAACGCCAGGCGCAGTACGAGCGCCAGCAGGCCATGCTGGCCAAGGAGATCAAGTTCATCGAGAAGTTCAAGGCGCGCGCCTCGCACGCCGCCCAGGTCCAGAGCCGGGTCAAGAAGCTCGACAAGATCGAACGCGTCGAGGCGCCGCGCCGTCGCCAGTCGGTCCAGTTCGATTTCAGGAGCCCGCCGCGATCGGGCGACGACGTGATCAACCTGCGCAACATCCACAAGGGCTACGGCGCCCAGCCGATCTATGAAGGCCTCGATTTCCTGGTGCGCCGCAAGGAGCGCTGGTGCGTCCTGGGCGCCAACGGCGCCGGCAAGTCGACGCTGTTGAAGCTCGTGGCCGGCGACACCGCGCCCGACCAGGGCACGGTCAACATCGGCGCCAGCGTCAGGATGGGCTATTTCGCCCAGCACTCCATGGACCTGCTGGACGGCGAAGAGACGATCTTCGAGTCCCTGGAGCGCTCGTTCCCGCAAGCGGGCCAGGGCGCGCTGCGCACTTTGGCGGGGTGCTTCGGCTTCTCCGGCGACGATGTCGAAAAGCCTTGCCGCGTCTTGTCCGGCGGCGAGAAGGCGCGCCTGGTCATGGCCAAGATGCTGTTCGATCCGCCGAACCTGCTGGTGCTCGACGAGCCGACCAACCACCTGGACATGGCGACCAAGGAGATGCTGGTCACGGCCCTGGCGGACTTCGAGGGCACCATGCTCTTCGTCTCGCACGACCGCCATTTCCTGGCGGCCCTGTCGAACCGCGTGCTGGAGCTGACGCCCGAGGGAGTCCATCAGTACGGCGGCGGCTATACGGAATATGTCACCCGCACGGGTCAGGAAGCGCCGGGGCTGCACCCGGGAGGGTAGCGGTCCTCGAACCGCTAGGCGCGACCTCGCCTAGCCCGCCAGCCAGGCCACGGCGCGCCGGAGCATGGCGACCAGGCCGGCTCCGAACGCCATCACCAGCACGCCCGCCGGGACCAGCATCAGCAGGTTTCCCCAGTGCAGCCAGCCGGCTGTCCGGGCGGCGATCACGGCCAGGGTCAGCAGCACCGCCGCGCCCGCCACCGCGGCCCACAGGCCCGGCCGGGCGCCGCCGGCCCGACGCGGCGCGGCCTGCCAGCGTATCAGCCCCCCGATCCGGCGTTCGGACGCGATCCGCCTGGCGCCGTCGCTTCGCATTCTACGACGCCGTCCGGCCGAGGCGGTCATCGGTGGTGCATGTCGATGATGCGGCAACGGACGCTCCAGCCCTCGCCGCCGCGATCGGTGAAGTCGGTGACCACCAGCTCATAGACCTCGCCGTCCTGGCTGAGCGTGCAGACGTCGCCCACCCGCATCGGCCGGGCGTGGCGCGAGCGGATGTGGGCCTCGCGCAGGGTGACGAGGTTGTCGCAGGACAGCTCGTAGTCCTGGGACCCGAACGGCGACTCCGGTCTGGGCGCGGGTTTGGCCATCACAGGGGAGCCATCAACGGGAGGCCGTCATTGGCGAGACTTGCGCGCCGCGTACTTGGCGTCGCGCTTGTCCTTGGCCTCGGCCTCGGTCGGGGCCTTGGCGCGCTTGCGTTCGGCGCGCTGGTCGGCCACGGCGGCCGCGTCGGCGGCGACCACCGCCGCCGCCTGTTTCTTGACCGCCCGGACCGCCTGGCGCTCGGCCCGCACGGCCTTCAGCTCGGCGGCCTCCTCGACCCCGCGCTCGGCGAACAGCGGATCGACCACCGCCGCCTTGGGCTTGAACTTGGCGAGCAGCGCCTGCTTGGCCTCGGCGGCCGTCTTCAGCCGATCGGCCAGCCTGGCGCCCTTGGTGTCATTCATGTCGCGCTCTTAAGTCTTGGTGCCGCGCAGGGCGTCGGGGTCGATCGGCCGGGGCCGCGAGGGCTGGCCGCCGGTCGAGCGGGGATCGTTCAGGCCCTTGGGGCCCGAGGGCCGGGTTCCGGGATAGGTCTTCATGGCGTGAGCCTTTCGGTCGTGGGCGGACGGAACGCGGCGGCTATTTCTTCTTGCCGCCCAGCGGGGCCAGCAGGGTCGGCGCTGCGGCGATCACCTTGGGCTTGGCGGTCTTGGGCTTGCGGACTTCGCGATTGCCTTTGGACAAGGAGCGTTCCTGTTCGGGAGAGGGGCCGCGCGCGATCAGGCGCTTGGGCTGGACAGCCCGGCGCGACGCGTGCGGTGAACGACGGTGTCAGGTCCGTGAAGGGCGCTGGTCGTGGCGACTGACGGTCATGCGACCCCTTTCCGGGGTGCGTCGAGACGGCTCGCCAAGCGGACCGGCACTCGTCGGCGGCGCGTCCTAGCGCCTTGAGGGCGAGCCTAGCACGTCCGCGGGCCTGGCCGTTGGAAATACGTCACACCGCTACCCCCGCTTGAACAGCGTCGTCCGCTTGGCCATGAACGCCGCCACCGCCTCGCGGTGATCGGCGCTGGCCACCAGGGCCGGCAGCTCCTCCTCGACATAGGAGCGGCCGTCGACCACCCGCTTGGTGGCCTCCACCGCCAGGGGCGCGCGCGAGGCGATCCATTCGGCCAGGTGGAACGCCTCGGGCAAGAGACGCTCGGGCGGATGGACGGCGGTGACGATGCCGTCGGCCAGGGCCCGCTCGGGTCCGAACTGGGCGCCGGTCAGCAGGTGGGCCTTGGCCCGCGCCACGCCGATCAGCCGGGGCAGGCGCGTGACCGAGGCCATCAGCCCGATATTCACCCCCGAGGCGGCGAACACCGCCCGGTCGCTGGCCAGGCGGATGTCGCAGGCCAGGGCCAGCTCCAGCCCGCCGCCGAAGCACCAGCCGTCGATGGCCGCGATCACCGGCACCCGCAGGGCCTCGATCCAGTCCATCAGCCGGTTGAAGTTCTCGACCGCCGCCAGGGCGTCGGCCGGGGCGCGGCCCCCTGCTTGGCGCGTGGCGGCTTCGCGCAGGTCGTCGCCGGCGCAGAACACCCCGCCCCGACCGGTCAGCACCACCGCCCGCGTCTCGTCGTCCCTGGCGATCTCGTCGAGCACCTTGACCAGCTGGGCCCGCACGGCCAGCCCCAGGGCGTTGGCCGGCGGGGCGTCCAGCTCCAGCAGCAGGATCGAGCCCGTGGGGCGGCTGACGTGGATCATCGCGCTCATCGGGGGAACGTGGCCGATGACGGCGGGAATGGAAAGCTGAGCCACGGCCACCCCCTTTGCTCCGAGGCCGGTCGTTTCACGCGCAACCATGCTGCGATGCAACAACTTTCCCCTTGCCAGAGTTAAACACTTGTCACAGCTTAGATGGCCTTCGGGGCGGAATTTCCGTCGCGAAGCCCAAAACGATGGATCGACGCCGGGTTTCGACGCGCGCTGAACGATCCACGGAGCGCGAGAGCCAATCCGGCGTTTGTGTTGCAGCGCCGAACGACCCGGGGAGCGAGATGAACACCGCCACGCTGCAGACGACCGAGCTGAAGGACCTGTACGAGATCGGCGAGATCCCGCCGGCCTTCCACGTCCCCAAGACCATGTACGCCTGGGCCATCCGCAAGGAGCGTCACGGCAAGCCCTCGGTCGCCATGCAGGTCGAGGTCGTGCCCACCTGGGAGATCGGCGAGGACGAGGTGCTGGTCCTCGTGATGGCCGCCGGGGTCAACTACAACGGCGTCTGGGCGGCGCTCGGCGAGCCGATCAGCCCGCTGGACGGTCACAAGCAGCCCTTCCACGTCGCCGGCTCCGACGCCTCGGGCATCGTCTGGAAGGTCGGCGCCAAGGTGAAGCGCTGGAAGCTGGGCGACGAGGTGGTCATCCACTGCAATCAGGACGACGGCGACGACGAGGAGTGCAACGGCGGCGACCCGATGTTCTCGTCCAGCCAGCGCATCTGGGGCTACGAGACGCCGGACGGCAGCTTCGCCCAGTTCTGCCGGGTGCAGTCGCGCCAGCTGATGCCGCGCCCCAAGCACCTGACCTGGGAAGAGGCCGCCTGCTACACCCTGACCCTGGCCACCGCCTACCGCATGCTGTTCGGCCACAAGCCGCACGAGCTGAAGCCCGGCCAGAACGTGCTGGTCTGGGGCGCCTCGGGGGGCCTGGGCGTCTTCGCCGTGCAGCTGGCCGCCGTGGCCGGGGCCAACGCCATCGGCGTGGTCAGCGACGACGACAAGATCGACTTCGTCAAAAGCATGGGCGCCAAGGCGGTGCTGAACCGCAAGGAATTCGACTGCTGGGGCCAGCTGCCCAAGGTCAACGGCCCCGAGTTCAACGACTACATGAAGGAGAGCCGCAAGTTCGGCAAAGCCATCTGGCAGGTCACCGGCAACAAGGACGTCGACCTGGTGTTCGAGCACCCGGGCGAGTCGACCTTCCCGGTGTCGGTGTTCGTGGTCAAACGCGGCGGCATGGTCGCCATCTGCGCCGGCACCAGCGGCTTCAACCTGACCATGGACGCCCGCTTCCTGTGGATGCGCCAGAAGCGCGTCCAGGGCAGCCACTTCGCCAACCTGATGCAGGCCTCCGCCGCCAACCAGCTGGTCATCGACCGCCGGGTGGACCCCTGCCTGTCGGAAGTCTTCCCCTGGAACGACATCCCCGCCGCCCACGAGAAGATGCTGGCCAACCAGCACCTGCCCGGGAACATGGCCGTGCTGGTCTGCGCCCAACGGCCGGGGCTGCGGACGTTCGAGGAAGTGGTGGAGATCAGCGAGGGGCATACGTAACCTTCTCCCGGAGGGGAGAGGGAGGGACCCGCGCTGAAAGCGTGGGAGGGTGAGGGTGACGCCCTCACCGATTTCACACGAACGTCCTGCCGGCACGCCGGCCAAAGTCCCTAACCCCTCACCCTCCCACCGCTTCGCGGCGGGCCCCGCCCTCTCCCTCTGGGAGAGGGAAGAAAGTGAGCAGCCCCGCCACGGCGCCCGCCACGACCACCACCGGGACCAGGGCCCCGACCACCGCAGCGCCGGTCGCGCCGCCGCCGATCAGCTGGGCGGAACTGCCCGCCCATCAGCAGGAAGCCGGCGGCGAAGGCCAGCACGGCGATCGTCGTCCCGCCGTCGGCGCCGGACAGGGCAACCAGGACCACGGCCAGACCGGCATAGCCGGCCAGCAGCGGCCAGCGCGCGCCCAGGCGGTCGACGACCAGGCCGAACGCCAGTCCGCCCGTCGCGCCTCCGAGGTTGAACAGCGCAGAGACCAGGAAGGCGGCGGCCGGCGGCAGGCCGCGCGACACCAGCAGGGTCGGCAGCCAGTTGAGCAGCAGGTGCAGGGTCAGGGCGACCAGGGCGTAGCTGACCCAGATGCAGGCGGTGGCGGGCCAGCGCCCCGCTCCGAACAAGGCGCGCGCGGCGTCCCCCGACTGGCGGGCGGCGCGGTCGGGCCGTCCGACCGGCAGCACGAGGTACAGCAGCGGCGCGATGACCAGCGGGACCAGGCCGCCGACCAGGAAGATGGTCCGCCAGTCGTCCAGAGCCATCGGGGTGCGGGCCACCAGCCCGGCCACAGCCCCGCCCAGCGGCATGCCGCCGGCGATCAGGGCCACCATGGTCGCCTTGCGGGCCGCGCTGGCCTGCTCGGAGGCCAGGGCGATCAGCATCGGCATGGCGCCGCCCAGGCCCAATCCGGTCAGGAACCGCACGGCCAGCAGCGGCCAAAAGCCGGTCGCCAGGGCGGTGATCAGCGAGAACACGCCGAACGCCGCCACCGAGGCGGTCAGCACCGGCCGCCGCCCGATCCGGTCGGCGATCACCCCCCCGAAGCTGGCCCCGACCATCAGCCCGATCAGGCTGGCGCTGAACGCCCACCCGGCCTGGCCCGGCGTCAGGTGCAGGGCCGGCAGCATGCGCGGCGCCGCCACCCCCATCGACTGGATGTCGAACCCCTCGATCATCGCCGCCGACAGGCAGACGAGCCATATGGGCCAGGTCCTGGATGAAGTCATGAGCGCCCCTCTTGCGGGGAAGGTACGCCGGAAAGTCACCCTCTCCCAGAGAGAGAGGGCTTCATCTGCTCATCTCGTCCGCAACCGTCCGCGCCAGCGCCTCCTCGAAGTCCGTGACCTCCACGTACCCCAGCCGCCTACGGATCTTGGCGTTGTCGACGAACAGCGGGTAGTCGAGGTCCAGGCCCGAGACCGCCTTGGCCAGGGCGCCCCGCGCCACGTCGGGGTGGGCCAACTGGACGTCGCCGGGCCAGTTCAGGTGCTCGGCGAAGCTGGCGGCCCAGGCCAGGTTGGTCGGGGTGTTGGAGCGGCCGAGGTTGTAGGTCTCGCCGCCCGCCCGAGGGTGCGTGGCCGCCAGGGCGATCCCCGCCGCCACGTCGTCGACATAGCCGAAGGTCGCGCGCCAGCTGGCCCACGGATGGGGGATGACGATGCGCGGCCGGCCCTGGGCCATCGGCCGGATCGCCCACGAGAACCGCCGTTGCCGGTCGCCCGGCCCGAACACCATGGGCAGGCGCAGGATGGTGGTCTCGAACCCGGCGGCGGCGCAGGCGGCTTCTTCGAGCGGGATCTTGTCGTAGCCGTCCATCCAGGCCTGCGGGTCGCTCGCTGCGCGCGGCTTGGCCAGGCGGTAGGGGAAGCGGCTGGCGCGCAGTTCGGCGTCCTCGGTCAGCCGGTCCCAGATCGGCGTCGGCCGGCCCTTGCGGTGCAGGCCCTCGTAGTTGCGATAGACGTCGACCGAGCTGACCAGCACGTAGCGGGCGATCGCGCCCGACAGGGCGTCGAGCAGCGGCAGGGTGTCGGCGCTCGTATAGGCGATCAGGTCGATCACCGTGTCGGCGCCCAGGTCGCGCACCGCCGCCAGCAAGGCCGCCGGGTCGTTGCGGTCCACCACCACCGAGGCCGCCCCGGCCGCGACCGGGCGCGCGCCGTGATGCGCCACCGCCGTCTCGACGCCGTCGGCCAGCAGTCGCGCGACCACCGGGCCGCCGATGAAGCCCGTCCCTCCGAGCACCAGGACGCCCATGCCTTCTCTCGCAAACTCCAGGTCGAATCGCAGGCGTCAGGCTATGCGGGAGGCGGGGTCGCAAGGCAATGGAGGGACAACCATGCCCAAGCATGACGGAGAAATCAGGATCGCCCGGCGCACGGCCGAGTCCCGCGCCATGGTCGCCGACGTCCAGCGGGCGATGCGGCTCACCCCGGCCCTCAACCTCCTGACCATGGACGACGCCGACGAGATCCGGCAGCTGTTCGGCGAGTTGACCGGCCGGGCGCTCGACGACCAGTTCCGCCTGCTGCCGCCGTTCTACACGACCTGCGGCCGGAACATCGCCGTCGGCCGCAACGTGTTCATCAACCAGAACTGCACGTTCTACGACCTGGCGCCGATCACCATCGGCGACGACGTGCTGATCGGCCCCAATGTGAGCCTGATCACCGAGGGGCACCCCATCGCCCCGTCCGAGCGGCGCGACGGCGTCCTGGCCCGGCCCATCGTCATCGAACGGAACGTGTGGATCGCGGCGGGGGTCACCATCATCGGCGGCGTCACGGTGGGCGAGAATTCCGTCGTCGCGGCCGGCTCGGTCGTCACCAAGGACGTTCCGGCCAATACGCTGGTCGGCGGCAACCCGGCCAGGGTCATCCGCTCGATCGCGGGCGAGTAGGCCGGCGCCGCCTTCCCGCTTTTGGGATTGGCAGGGCCGCGAACGCGTCGCACAGTCCCGACAAACAAGCGTTTGGGGGAGTGGGACATGGGCTGGAAGAGCAAGACGGCGCTGACGGCCGTGGGGCTGGTGCTGGCGGTCGGGGCCGTGGTCGCGGTGCGCACGGCGACGTTCAAGGCCCCGGCGGCGGTCGACACCTCCAGCATCCGCCTGGCCTCGGCCCGTCCGGTCGACGCCAACCTGGCCGCCCAGCACCTGGGCGAGGCCGTGCGCTTCCAGACCGTCAGCCACCAGGACCCGGCCGAGGACCAGCCGGCCGAGTGGGACAAGCTGCACGCCTGGCTGCAGGCCACCTATCCCGACGCCCACCGGGTGATGGGCCGCGAGGTCGTGGCCGGCCACGCCCTGGTCTACACTTGGAAGGGGACCGACCCTTCCCTGGCCCCGATCGTGCTGATGGCCCACCAGGACGTGGTGCCGGTGACGCCCGGCAGCGAGGGCTCGTGGACCCACCCGCCGTTCGACGGCGTGATCGCCGACGGCGCGGTCTGGGGTCGCGGCTCGATCGACGACAAGGGCAGCCTGGTCACGTTGTTCGAGGCCCTGGACGGCCTGGCCAAGGCCGGCTTCGTGCCCAAGCGCACGGTGATCCTGGTCAGCGGCCATGACGAGGAGGTGCGCGGCGGCGGCGCCCGGGCCGCGGCGGCCCTGCTGAAGTCGCGCGGCGTCAAGGCCCAGTTCGTGCTCGACGAGGGCATGGTGGTGGTCGAGGACCACCCGATGACCAAGGGCAAGGTGGCCCTGATCGCCACAGCCGAAAAGGGCTACGCCACCCTGACGGTGACGGCCCCCGCGGTCGGCGGCCACTCGTCGGCCCCGCCGCCCCAGACGGGCGTGGCCACCCTGGCCAAGGCGGTGCTGGCGATCAACGACAACGCCTTCCCGATGAAGTTCGACGGCCCCGGCGCCGACATGCTCAAGAGCCTGGCCCCGCACAGCTCGACCACGATCAAGATGGCGGCGGCCAACACCTGGCTGTTCTCGCCGCTGCTGATCGACCAGACGGCCAAGACCCCGGCCGGGGCGGCCATGCTGCACACCACCATCGCCCCGACCATGCTGAAAGGCTCGCCCAAGGAGAACGTCCTGCCGCAGGACGCCACGGCCTGGATCAACTACCGCATCGCCCCCGGCGACAGCTCGGCCGAGGTCATGGCCAAGGCCCGGAGCGCGGTCGGCGACCTGCCGGTCAAGCTGGCTTGGGTGAAGACGCCGGACGAGCCCAGCAAGGTCTCGTCGACGTCGTCGGAAGGCTGGAAGACCCTGGCCGCCC
Organism: Caulobacter sp. P1_D6; assembly: GCF_056406095.1. Taxonomy (NCBI): domain Bacteria; kingdom Pseudomonadati; phylum Pseudomonadota; class Alphaproteobacteria; order Caulobacterales; family Caulobacteraceae; genus Caulobacter; species Caulobacter sp. P1_D6. The sequence continues at coordinate 184,605 of NZ_JBFUAW010000029.1, forward strand.
TGGCCGGCGACGAGAGCCGCGCGCCGGTCGCCCCGGCCCTGATGACCGCCGCCAGCGACAGCCGCTACATGGGTCCCATCGCCGACGACATCTACCGCTTCCAGCCCCTGGTGCTGTCGGTCGACGCCACCAAGATGATCCACGGCACCGACGAGCACATCTCGGTGGCCAATGTCGAACGCATGGTGCGGTTCTACCAGCGGCTGGTGGAGACGGCGGCGGCGAAGTAGGCGCCACGAACTCTTCACGAAACGTCAGGTGGCGATCGCTGGACGGCAGCTGTGCAATAGGGCCTAGTAAGCCCCGGGGAACGGCATGTCGTGAAATCCTGATCCGGGGACCGCCTCAGGGCGGGAAGGATTTCGCGCGAACAGGCCGCAAAGTCGGGCGACCACATGGCTGACGACGCGCAAATGCTGGCCGCTCGGCCGGCTTCGAAAGCCGTGAAATTCGGCGAAGGCTTCGTCATGGACGCCTGGTACGTGGCGGCCCTGTCGCCCGACCTCAAAGCCGGCAAGATGGAAAGCCGCGAATATCTGGGCGAGCCGGTTCTGGTCGGTCGAACGAAGGCCGGCGCCGTCTACGCCATGCGCGACGTCTGCCCGCACCGCGCCGCCAAGCTGTCGGCCGGCAAGGTCCGCGCCGAGGCTGACGGCGGCGAGACGATCGAGTGCCCCTATCACGGCTGGCGCTTCCGCACCGACGGAGCCTGCGCCAAGATCCCGTCCCTGACCGCCGACAACCCGCTGGACACCTCGAAGGTCCGTGTACGGAAGTATCCACTGGTCGAGGCCCAGGGCCTGGTGTGGATTTGGATGTCGTCCGATCCGCGCTTCGACGGCGTCCCGCCCGAACCGCCGCCGGTGATCCCCGGCGTGGTCGGCGGCAAACCCAAGCTGGTCGACCACCTGGACTACGACATCCATATCGACCATGCGGTGCTGGGCCTGATCGACCCCGCCCACGGCCCCTATGTGCACCAGCAGTGGTGGTGGCGCACCAGCGCCAGCCAGCACGAGAAACGCAAGGCCTTCGCCCCGTCCGAGGCGGGCTTCACCATGGTGCGGCACGAGCCCAGCAAGAACTCCAAGGCCTACGCCATCCTGGGCGGCGAGCCGCTGACCGAGATCACCTTCCGCCTGCCGGGCCTGCGCTGGGAGCATGTGAAGGTCGGCGACAAGCAGGTGCTGGCCCTGTCGGCCATGACCCCGATCAACGCCGGCAAGACCCGGATGAACCAGATCATCTGGTCCGACCATCCGGCCTTCACCGCGCTCTATCCGGTGATCCGCATGGCCGCCCGTGTCTTCCTGCGCCAGGACGGCAAGATCGTCGAGGCCCAGACCCGGGGCCTGCGGGACAACCCGGCCCTGATGTGGGTGGGCGACGCCGACCAGCAGGGCCGCTGGTACCACCAGCTCAAGCGCGAATGGGCCGCCAGCCGCCGGGAGCGCCGGCCGTTCAGCAATCCGGTGACGGAGACGACGCTGCGGTGGCGGACTTAGGGCTTCTCCAAATCCTTCCGTTATCCCGGGCCTTGTGCCCGGGAACCCTGAACGTAATCTAGGCGCCTCAATCTGACTGAGAGACGTCGCGGAAATGACGGCCGTTCCAGTTCGCAGTCTTGTGGCCTGCACGCTTGCCCTCACGCTGTTCGGCTGCGGAGGCCCCTCGGGCGATCGGAACGCCGCGGCCGGCCGCGACCAGGTCAACGCCGAGGGAAAAGCCGCGGGAGGTTCGGCGAAGGCCCGGGCCTATGTCGCCCAGTTCACGAAGAAGGATCCGGAGGCGTGCTTCAAGAAGGATGTGGCGCTCAAGCAGCCGGAGCTGAAGGGCCCCGCCGGTGACATCGGCCCGCGGGTTCCGCCGACGCGCGTGATCGTGATGATCGACGGGTCCGGCTCGATGGCCGGACGAATGGGCGGCCGGACCAAACTCGAACTGGCGCGGGAGGCGGCGCTCGGCTTTGTCGACGGACTGCCCGCATCGGTGCAGACGTCCCTGCTGGTCTTCGGTCAACAGGGAAACAACAGCCAGGCCGGCAAGGCGAAATCCTGTTCCGCCATCGACGTGCTCGCGCCGATGGCGGCGGACCGGGGGAAACTCCGCACGGCGCTGGGACAGGTCCGCGCGGTCGGCTGGACGCCGCTCGCCGCCGGGCTGGATCGGGCCGAGGCGCTGCTGGCGGCCTCCGCCACGCCCGGGGAGCAGGTGATCTATGTCGTGTCGGACGGGGAAGAGACGTGCGGCGGCGATCCCGTGGCCGTCGCCCGTCGGATCAACGGCGGCCGCACGCGGGCGATCGTCAATGTCATCGGCTTCAACCTGCCTTCGGGCGAGGCGGCGAAACTGACCGCGGTCGCGCGTGCTGGCGGCGGCGGGTTCGTCAACCTGTCCAACGAGGCGGAGCTTGCGAGATACACGGCGCAGGTGCGGGAATCGATCCGACGGACGGACAACGAGGTCGCGACCAGCATAGCCACCACCGACAACAGCGTGGCGACCAGCATCGCCATCACCGATGCCGAAACCTGCGTCTCAATTCTCGCCACCGACGAGGACACGGCGATGTCCATCGACCTCACGGATCGCGAAGTGGCCGGCCGACCCGTACCCTTCCGGGAGGAAGCCGAAACCTTGTTGAAGGCGCGCCACGATGCGCTGCGGGCGAGGGTCGAGGCCTATCGGGCCAGACTCACCAACGCGGAGGCAGGGGCAAAACGGAGCATCGATTCAGCGGCGGATGCGGCCCGCTGAGCGTTCGCCCCATCGAGCGGGGCGGACACCGGCCCCCGCCCCCTAGTCCTTGCGTATGCACCGCAGGATCAGCTTGTCGATCCGCGAGCCGTCCATGTCGACGACCTCGGCGTCGAAGCCGCCCAAGGCCACGATCTCGCCCTCGCGGGGGATGCGGCCCAGGCGATCGAGGATCAGGCCGGCCACGGTGTGGTAGCCGCCCTCGGCCTCGAAGTTCTCGCCCAGGGCGTCGTTCAGCTCCTGGATGTCGAGGCGGGCGTCGACCAGCCAGGTGCCATCCTCGCGGCGCAGGATGCGGGTCTCGGTCTCGTCGTGGTCCTCGGGGAAGTCGCCGGCGATCATCTCCAGCAGGTCCAGCGGGGTGATCGCCCCCTGGATCGAGCCGAACTCGTCGACCACCAGGGCCATGTGCAGCGGCGTCTGCTTGAACACCGCCATCGCCCGCAGCAGCGACATGGTCTCGGGAATGGCGATCGGCTGCTGGACGTGGCTCTTGATGTCGATCGTCTCGCCGCCCAGGCAGGCGTCCAGCAGGTCCTTCTTGAGGATCACCCCGATGTCGCCGTCCAGGTCGCCCTCGCTGGCCACCACGATGCGCGAATAGGGGCAGTCGCGGATCTCCTGCAGGATCTCCTCCTGGCTGTCGGTCAGCGAGATCCAGAACAGGTCGCGGCGCGGGGTCATGGCCACCCGCACGGGGCGGTCGCCCAGGCGCAGCACCTCCTGGATCATGGTGCGCTCCTCGGGCTCGATCAGGCCGGCGTCGGCGCCTTCGGCCAGGACCGTCTCGACCTCCTCGGCGGTGATCTCGTTGGTGCGCTCGTCGCGCACGCCCATCAGCTTGAGGATGCCGGCGGTCGACACCGTCAGCAGGGTCACGAACGGCCGCAGCATGGTGGCGACGAAGGCCAGGAACGGGGCCATGCGGCGGGCGATGGCGTCGGGGAACATCAGGGCCAGGCGCTTGGGCACCAGCTCGCCCAGGATCACCGAGACATAGGTCAGGCCGATGACGACGATGATGGTGGCGATGGCCTGGGAATGGGCCCCGACCACGGGCTTGTCCTTCAGCCACAGGTCCAGCGCGCCGGCGATCGTCGCCTGGCCGTAGGCGCCGGCCAGGATGCCGATCAGGGTGATGCCCACCTGCACGGCCGACAGGAACCGCGTCGGATGCTCGGCCATGGCCAGGGCCAGCTTGGCGCCCTTGTCGCCCCGGTCGGCGAAGGTCTGGAGCCGGGCCCGCCTGGCCGAGACCACCGCCAGTTCGGACATGGAGAACACCCCGTTCAACAGAACGAGGAGCAAGACGACGACGAGCGCGAGGAGGATCATGGCCCTACAGGGTTGGCGCGACCCGGCGGGCGCGGTTCGGCCACTATACAAAAGAAAACGCCGCGGCCCACTGGGGACCGCGGCGTCGTCATTTTTAGAAGCTGTGCTCGGCTTAGGAAGCCGGGCGAGCCATCGCCGTCTTGTTGGCGGCGGCTTGCTTCTGGGCGTCGTGCTGGCCGGGGGGCAGCGGGATCAGGCCGCGGCCTTGCAGGTAGCCGCCACGACCCGAGGCCGCGTCCGAGGTGAACTCGGTCAGGAACTCGGCCAGGCCCGGCGTCACGCCGATGTTGGCCTTCTTGACGTAGATGAACAGCGAGCGCGACAGCGGGTAGGAGCCGTCGGCGATCGTCTGGGCCGAGGGCTTCACGCCGTTGACGGCCGCGCCCTTGATCTTGTCCATGTTCTCTTCGAGGTAGGACCAGCCAAAGACGCCCAGCGAGCCGGGGGTCTTGGTCAGGGTGCCGACGATGGCGTTGTCGTTCTCGCCGGCGTCGATCCAGCCGTCGTTACGCAGCGGGTCGACCAGCGACTTGAACTTCTTTTCGTTGTCCGAGCGCAGGGCGTCCGCGGTCGGGAACTTGCGGGCGCCGGCCTCGATGGCCAGTTCCACGAAGGCGTCGCGGGTGCCCGAGGTGGGCGGCGGGCCATAGACGTTGATGCGGTTGCCCGGCAGGCCCGCGCCGATTTCGTCCCAGGTCTTGTACGGGTTGGCGACGAAGGCGCCGCCCTTCAGGACTTGCTTGGACAGGCCCAGGTACAGGTGCTCGGTCTTGAAGTTGTAGTCGGCGCCGTCCTTGTCGGTGGCCACGACGATGCCGTCGAAGCCGATCTTGATCTGGACGATGTCCTTGACGCCCTTGGCGGCGCAGGCGTCGAATTCCGACTTCTTCATCGGACGCGAGGCGTTGGCGATGTCGGGGAAGCCTTCGCCCGTGCCCGAGCAGAACAGCTTGATGCCGCCGCCGGTGCCGAGGCTTTCAACCTTCGGAGCCTTCTTGCCGGACTTCTTGGCGAAGTTTTCGGCGGTGCGGGTGGCGAACGGGAACACGGTCGAGGAGCCGGCGGCCCAGACATAGTCGCGCGCGGCGTGAGCGGGGGCGGCGGCGAGGCCCGAGAGGGCGACGGCGGCGGCCGCGCAGGAAAGCAGCTTTTTCATGAAGGACTCCTGGAAGTCTCGAGAGCTTGAAACGTTGAGAGCAGGTCGGGCCGGCCCCTTCCCTTCTTGGAAGGGAGGAGGCCGGCCCGTTGGGTCTTAGAAGTCCATCTGCGCGCGCAGTTGGAACTGCTTGACGTCGTAGTCTTGGGCGACGCCGATGTTGTCGGCCTTGCCGTCGGTGTAGTTGGCCTGGAAGCGGACGTACGAGGTCAGGTAGTAGTTCGCGCCCAGGGTCCAGCCGGTGTATTCGCCGGCCTGCGACGTGGCCGGCTTCACCTTCAGGGTGTCGTAGGCGTCCTTCAGGTCGGTGAAGTCGTAGCGGACGGCCAGTTCCAGACCGCCCCAGCCACCGGCCGTGATCGGGTTCAGGATCTTCGGACGACCGAATTCGCCGGTGACCTGGTTGTAGTTGCGGGTCTCGCCCGTCGGCCAGAAGCTGGCGAAGGCGTAGCCGACCTTTACGGTCGGGTCAGAGCCCGCCGTGCCGGCGCGGGTCACGTCGATGCTCGAATACTCGCCTTGCAGCGAGAACGGGCCGTGGACCCAGGCGCCTTCGACGGCGATCGTCTTGTCGCGATTGCCGATGCCGCCCGTCTGGTAGAACGTCGTGCCGGCGCTGTAGGCCGTGGTGGTGCGGCCGGTGTAGTTGAACAGCGCTTCGTCGCCGCGGTTGCGGTAGCGGTACGACAGGCCCAGGTGGAGCTTGTCGGTGTCGGTGGCGATCGGGGCCCAGTGGCCGCGAGCGGTGATGGTCAGGCGTTCCTTGGCGTCGAGGCCGGCGCCGGTGACGGTGTTGGCGCTGCCGCCGGCGCTGATCACGTCGACGTTGTTGAGCGAGTTGCCCTGGACGCCCAGCGCGCCGCTGTAGTTCGGGCCGGTGAACTTGCCGACGACGCCCAGCAGGTAGCTGTCGACGCCGAAGTCACCGTACGGACCGCGGTCCATGAAGGTGATGAAGCGGGTCGAGGTCAGGTTTTCGAGGCCGGCGACCTTGACGTTACCGAACAGCAGGCTGGTGGTTTCGGTCGGCTTCACTTCCAGGACCACGTCGTCCCACGACGAGGTGCCGCCGTTCACGAAGCCGCCTTCGGCCTTGTAGGCGATGTAGTTGTTCAGCTTGCCTTCGACGCCGATGAAAACCTGACGGCCGCGGACGTTCGAGGTGTCGAAATCGCCCGACGTGCCGCCGTCCTTGTCGACGTCCTGGAACACGGCGTCCAACAGGATCCGGCCGCGGACCTTGAAGTAGACGTCGTCGTTGCTCCACTGCGGAGCGCCTTTCCAAGCCGTGGTGTTGTCTTGCGCGTGAGCCGCGACGCCGAGGCCGCAGGCGAGCATGACGCCCAGCGCCGCGCCGCAGACCAGCGAGGTCTTGTTCCGCATGTGAGAATTCCCCTTAAGGCTTTGCCCCCTGCCCGTTGGTCCGGATCAGGTATGAAGCGCTTTACGGGGGTCCCATGACGGTTCCGCCACCCTTTGATGACAGACCGATGACAAGCCTTTTCAAGATCTTAATTGTGGCCCGAAGGTCACAGAAAAGCGTCTCAGAGCAGACGTGTGCGGATGATTTGTGAGAGCAGGTCGATCAGCGACACGGCCACCACGATCACCAGGACGATGCAGCCGGTCTGGTCGTACTGGAAGCCGTTCACTGAATCGAACAGCACTTGGCCGATGCCGCCCGCGCCGATCAAGCCTAGAACCGTCGCCGCCCGGCTGGAGGATTCGAAGCGGTAGAGCGCGTAGCTGGTCCACAGTGGGGCGACCTGCGGGATCACCCCCCAAACCACCTCTTGTAGCTTTCCGGTGCCGGTCGCCCGCACGCCCTCGACGGGTCCCTTGTCGATCGACTCCACGGCCTCGGCGAACAGCTTGGCCAGCACGCCAGCGGTGTTGAGCATAATGGCCATAACCCCGGGAAGACCGCCCAGGCCGACGGCGGTGATGAAGATCAAGGCCACCACCAGATCGGGGATCGAACGGATCAGGTCGAGCACGCGGCGAACCGGCTGCTGGATCCAAAACGGTGTAACGTTGCGCGCGCCCAACAGACCCAGCGGGATCGCCAGGACGATGGCCAAGGCCGTGCCCCACAAGGCAAAGCCGATCGTGTCCCACATCTTGCCGATGTAGAGCCCCCAATCGGCGGCCATGAACGCTTTTGGATCCGTGAAGGGCGAAAAGAAGCCCGTCGCGAACTCCCGCATTCGGCCCGCGCCCGTGAAAAGCTGCGGAACCTTGTCAATCTCCGCCGACTTGAACGTGACCGCCAGCAGGGCTGCGATGCCGCCCCACAGCAAGACGTCGAAGGCGCGCGCCGAGATCGGCTTGCTGGGCGGAGGCGGGACAGCGTCGTTCATGGCGGGTCGGTCGTCTCGGCTCAGTTGGCCGGCGCGGCGACGCCGGCCTTGCCTTCGGCGATCACGCGCTGGGCCTTGATGTCGGCCAGGTTCTTCTCGGCCGACGCCAGCTTGGCCTGGTCGCCGGTCTCGCGGGCCAAGCCCACCTGCTCGAGGGCTTCCATCTCGCGCACCACCAGCAGGTGGGTGTCGTCGGCGGCCTTGAAGCCGCCCATGGACAGGCGCTCCAGGTTCTTGCGCTGCTGGGCCGCGACCGGCGTGTCGCCCTGGCCGTAGGTCAGGAAGAACTGGCGGACCTTCTCCTTCACGACCGGATCCAAATCCTTGCGCCAGACGATCGGATCCTCCGGCAGGGTCGGCGACTCCCAGATCACCTTGACCTTCTTGGCCTGGGCGCCGCCCTTGGCCAGCAGGTTCAGCTTCAGGGCGGTGGAGTTATTGGTCGAGGCGTCCAGCTTGTGGTTGGCCACGGCGAACAGGTTTGCGTCATGGCTGGCGCTGAGCACGGTCTTGAAGCAGGTCTCGGGCTTCTTGTCGGCCGGGATGAACAGGTAGGTCATCGGGGCCAGGGTGCCCGAGGTCGACTTCTTGTCGCCGATCCCGAAGTCCAGGGTCTTGTCACATTTGAGCAGGCCCTCGACCGTCAGCTTGCTGTCGGCCGGCACGATGATCACCGACTTGTAGCCGTCCGTGCCCGACGGATCGAAGGTGCGGGCGAAGACCTCGCCGCCCGAGCGGCGCACGGCTTCCAGGCCCGAGGCGTTGGAGAACCAACCCACGTCGGTCTGCTTGGCGCCCATGGCCACGATCAGCGACGAGTAGTTGGACGAGAAGAACGGCTTCACCTTCAGGCCGGTCGACGTCTCCATGTCGGCCAGGATGGGCTTCCAGTAGCTCTCCATGTTCTGGGCCGACTCGGTCGACAGGATCGAGAACACGATGGTGTCCTTGGCCACGGGCGCGGCGGCCTTCTTCTCCCCGCATCCGGCGAGCGACAGGGCGGCCAGGGCCAGGCCGGCGATAAGGGTGCGGCGGATCATTGCGGAGCTCCTTCCCAGAATACGTCCTCGAATTCCGGGCCGTAGATGTCGATGAGTTTGTCGCGGCCCAGGCCGCTGGTCGGGCCGTCATAGACCTTCTTGCCGGCCTTCAGCGCCACCACCCGGTCGCAATAGCGCAGGGCGTAGTCGACCTGGTGCAGGGTGACGACGACGGTCAGGCCGTCGGTCTTGTTCAGATCACGGAGGATCTCCATGACCTTGCGCGCCGAGACCGGGTCCAGCGAGGCGACCGGTTCGTCGGCGAGGATGATCTTGGCCCTTTGGACCAGGGCGCGGGCGATGGCGCCGCGCTGCTGCTGGCCGCCGGAAAGCGTGTTGGCGCGCTGGGCGGCGTAGTCGGCCACGCCGACGCGGTGCAGGGCGGCCATCACCGCCGAACGGGTCTCGGCCGGCCAGGCGCCGAACAGGCCCTGGACGAAGCCGATGCGGCCCAGCGAGCCCAGGGCGACGTTGGTGAACAGGGTCAGGCGGCCGACCAGGTTGAACTGCTGGGCGATGAAGCCGATGCGGATGCGCGCCTTGCGCACCTGGTCGCTGACCTTGCCCTTGGCCTGGACGGGACCGGCGAAGGCGGTGATCACGCCCTCCCCGTCCTTGCCGGAGGCGGGAGCGTCGATGGTCTGCAGGCCGTCGATCGAGCGCAGCAGCGTGGATTTGCCCGAGCCGGAGGGACCGATGAGCGCGATCATCTCGCCGCGACCGACGTCGAGCGAAACGGCGTCCAGCGCCCGGCGCGACCCGAAGGTCTTGGAGGCGGCGCGGATCGAGAGAACAGGGTCCGACGTCATGGTCGGGGCGAATCCTTAACTTGGTTTCAAGCACTGGGAAATGCGTTCGTCGGTTTGGGGCACGGACGCAACGGATTTGTGACTGGCGGTGGATCGAATTCCCGACCCGGGCCGAGCGGCGGGGAAGGCAAACTGCGCCGAAGGCCTGATCGGGGCACGGTTCGGGCCCCTGACGGCCGCCTCTTGTCCCTTGCGGGAACCCCGCGTCCAAAAGACTCTTTACATCCTCGGGGTATGACCCTATTTCGCTCGCTCCGGCGGACCCGAAGTCCTCATAAGCGCTGCTAACGCCGGCCTGGGTTTAACTTCTGCAGGGGTCTACGTGAATTGCACACGTACCATACTCCCCTGGACCTGGTCCGTGAGCGGTCACCGGAACGTCCTGTCGCACTCGTGCGACCGGACGCGGTGTCGGTAGCGGCGCGCTGGTTCCAGGCTGAATTCAAAGGCGACGTCTTTTACGCGGTGAAGGCCAATCCTTCGCCGTGGGTGATCCGCGAGTTGGCCGACGCCGGCGTGCGGTCGTTCGACGTGGCGTCGCTGCCCGAGATCGAACTCGTCGCCGAGCACGCTCCCGGCTCGCGCATGGCCTTCATGCACCCGGTCAAAAGCCGCGTGGCGATCTCGGCCGCCTATTTCGATCACGGCGTGCGGACGTTCTCGTTCGACACCCATGAGGAACTGGCCAAGATCCTGGACGCCACCGGCCAGGCCAAGGACCTGAACCTGATCGTCCGCATGGGCGTGCAGGCCGAGGGCGCGGCCTACAGCCTGTCGGGCAAGTTCGGCGTCGAACCGCACAATGCTCCGGCCCTGCTGCTGGCCGCCCGTCGCGCCACACAGGACCTGATGGGGGTGTCGTTCCACGTCGGCAGCCAGTGCATGCGGCCCACGGCCTACCAGGCCGCCATGGCCCAGGCCTCGCGCGCCCTGGTGCGGGCCGGCGTGCTGGCCGACGTCGTCGACGTCGGCGGCGGCTTCCCGTCGATCTATCCGGGCATGGCCCCGCCCGAGCTGTCGGAATATCTGGCGGCCATCGACCGGGGCTTCTCGGACATGATGGTCCACGAGACCACCGAGCTGTGGTGCGAACCCGGCCGGGCCCTGGTGGCCGAGGCCTCGTCGCTGCTGGTCAAGGTCGAGCTGAAGAAGGGCGACGCGCTCTATCTGAACGACGGCTCTTACGGCTCGCTGTTCGACGCCGCGCACATGAAGTGGCCCTTCCCGGTCAAGCTGTACCGCAAGAACGGTGAAGTGGTGGAAGAAGGCCTCAAGCCCTTCCGCTTCTACGGCCCCACCTGCGACAGCGTCGACCACATGCCCGGCCCGTTCTACCTGCCGGAAAGCGTCGACGAGGGCGACTACATCGAAATCGGCATGCTGGGCGCCTATGGCGTGGCGATGTCGACCCGCTTCAACGGCTTTGGCGAAACCGAGACCGTCGAGGTCCAGGACGCGCCGATGGCCTCGATGTACGGCCTGGCCAAGCGCTCGATCCCGACCCCGCGGCCCGAGGCCGAGGAACGCAAGATCGTCCGCTTCTCGCGTCCCAAGGGCGCGGCCGGCAAGAAGCGCCGTCGTCGCTAAATCGACGCGGTTCGCCAGTAGATCGTTTCTGAGTTAAACCGCGCGCCGCGCCCGACGTTACAGACGTCGGGCGTAGCCGCATTTCCCATTGCCCCCGTCGGTCGCTCCGTCCTGACGAAGGGTTCCTACCAACGACGGGCGTCCAAAGTCAGGGAAACCGAAGCGATGAACGCTCCCGTTCCGAACAACACCAAGGCCGAGCTGCTGCAGAACGTCGTCGAGCACATCGACATCACCTCGTTCGACGCCCGCCCGATCATCGACGCCATGCGCAAGATGTCGTTCAGCTCGCGCGACACCGCCCGCGCCGCCGACATCTTCAACATGGCGCTGGAAGACAAGTCCTGCTCGCCGTGGCTGATCCTGGCCGGCTCCACCTCGGCCGGCGGCTGCATGCACGTCTACCGCGACATGGTGAAGAACGGCATGATCGACGCCGTGGTCGCCACCGGCGCCTCGATCGTCGACATGGACTTCTTCGAAGCCCTGGGCTTCAAGCACTATCAGGCCGCCGGCCCGGTCGACGACAACGTGCTGCGCGACAACTACATCGACCGCATCTACGACACCTATATCGACGAGGAAGAGCTCCAGAACTGCGATCACACGATCCTGGAGATCTGCAACCGCCTGGAGCCCCGCGCCTACTCCTCGCGCGAGTTCATCTGGGAAATGGGCAAGTGGCTGAGCGAAGGCAACGCCAAGAAGCCCGGCTCGCTGATCCAGACCGCCTACGAGGAAGGCGTGCCGATCTTCTGCCCGGCCTTCGTCGACAGCTCGGCCGGCTTCGGCCTGGTCAAGCACCAGAAGGAACAGATCGCGGCGGGCAAGCCCTACCTGATGATCGACGCGGTCGCGGACTTCCGTGAACTGACGGACATCAAGATCGCGGCCGGCACCACCGGCCTGTTCATGGTCGGCGGCGGCGTTCCCAAGAACTTCGCCCAGGACACCGTGGTCTGCGCCGAGATCCTCGGCGTCGAGGCCGACATGCACAAGTACGCGATCCAGATCACCGTGGCCGACGTGCGCGACGGCGCCTGCTCGTCCTCGACCCTGAAAGAGGCCGCCAGCTGGGGCAAGGTCAACACCACCCACGAGCAGATGGTGTTCGCCGAAGCCACCACCGTGGTGCCGCTGATCGCCTCGGACGCGTACCACCGCGAAGCCTGGAAGGGCCGCGAGAAGCCGCGCTGGCAGAAGCTGTTCGCCAAGTAGGCTTGATACGGACCAACTGAGAATGCAGGGTCCCCGAAGTTCGCTTCGGGGACCTTTTTCATGCGCGTTCGGTTGATGGTCGTCCTCGCCGCCGTGGTCGTCAGTGCTTGCGTCCCGGGCTCGCCCTATCTCGCCAAGGGCGCCTATGACGGGCGCAAGGCCGTGCCGCCGCCGCCCGCCGCCGGCTCGCCGGTCGACCAGCAGGACCGCGCCACCTTCCTGGCCACTCGCCAGCTCAAGGACAGCCCGCGCTGGTCGCTGGCCCGGCAGGACGCCCGCGAGGCCCGGATCCTGGACAGCTACAGCTGCGCCCTGGGGGTCACGCCAAGCCGCCGGGCCACGCCAAGGCTGGCGGCCATGCTGCAGCGGGTCAGCCACGACGTGCGACCCGCCGTGTCCGGCCCCAAGCGGCTCTACAATCGCAAGCGTCCCTACCAGGTCGATCGCGGCGCCATCTGCGCCCGCAACGGCTGGATCGTGGCCATGACCTCGGACTACCCGTCGGGCCACACCACCTGGGGATGGACGGTCGGGCTGATCCTGGCCAAGGCCCAGCCGGAGCAGGCCGACCCCATCCTGGCTCGGGCCCGGGCCTATGGCGAAAGCCGAGTGATCTGCGGTGTCCACAACGCCTCGTCCGTGGACGCCGGCCGGATCAACGCCACGGCCCTGGTCGACACGCTCGCCGCCTCGCCGGACTTCCAGGCCGACCTGACGGCGGTCGGCGCCGCGCGCGMCGCCGCCSGGGCGGCGGGGCCCGCCCCCGACAAGGCCCAGTGCGACGCCCAGGCCGCCCTCCTGGCCCATCCGCCGTACTGAAGGCCCTCCCCCAGTGGGGGAGGCGATCGCGCAGCGATCGGTGGGGGGAGTTCTAGGATCGAAGATCGCAAATCCGGTCATCGCCTCATCACTCCCCCCTCCGTCGGCTACGCCGACACTTCCCCCACGGGGGGAGGAGCAGTTGCGCGAGGCGGTCGCGCCCTCTACCTGTTGGCCATGGCCCATCACGCCGCGTGCGATCACGATCATCACAACCACGGCGTCGCCGGCTCGGCGCTCGAAGCCGAACTGGCCGCCGCCGAGGCCCGCTGCGGCGCGGCCGAGCAACGCCTGACCGCGCCCCGCCGCCGGGTGCTGGAACTGCTGCTGCAGGCCGGCCAGCCGGTGAAGGCCTACGACCTGATCGCCAGCTTCGCCATCGATGGTCCCCCCGCGAAGCCGCCCACCGTCTACCGGGCGCTGGACTTCCTCGAGAAGCAGGGCTTCGCCCACCGCATCGAGAGCCTCAACGCCTATGTCGCCTGCCGCAAGGAGGCCGACGGCCACGCCGCCGCCTTCCTGATCTGCGACTGCTGCGGCGCCACCCGCGAGATCGAGCCCAAGGCCAGCGCCGAGATCATCGCCGCCGGCGCCAGCGCCGGCTACGCCCTGACCGCCGTGACGATCGAGGCCCACGGTCTCTGCGCCGATTGCCGCGACGCCTAAGCGCCTAGGCGCCCCCGCCAAAGTCTGTACACTTTTAACGACTGAGAACCCGCCTCACCGCCTTTTGGGAGAGCGAGATGAGCGATCGTGAACCGGCCAAGACGCACTGGTGGCACAGCGCCCCCATCGTTGTGAGCGCCATCGCCGGCCTGCTCACGGCGGTCACGGGCTTGATCGTCGGTCTGCACCAAGCCGGCGTGATCGGCGGCGGTTCGGAAAAACCGACCGCGGCGGCGGCGCCGAAGCCGCCCCCGCCCTCGCGCCGCTGACCGGACCGCCCGGCCGAAACCTGCTGTCGCCCCAATACGGCGGACGCCTGGTCGCGGCGCCGACCAAGGCCTGGTCGTCGGCCAACGACGACGTCCTGGGACCTGGAACCACGGTCACCTTCCTCGACGCCTTCGGCATCTTCGGCTTCCAGGACGACCGGCCCGCCACCTTCGACCGCTTCGGCATCCTGGTCCTGAGGGCCGACGAAAATCCCGCCACGATCGAGATCGCCGCCGGCGACGCCCTGACCGGCCCGTTCCGGCCGCTGGCCAAGGTGCAGATCCTGAACCTGTACGTCGCGGCGAACGATGGCTGGCAGTATTTCGACCTGCCCAAGACCACCGCCCGCTATGTCCGGATCAAGACCAGCGAAAGGCACGACCACGGGACCGTGGGCTATTTCAACGAGCTGAGCCTCGACGAGAAGCCCCCAACCGGGAAGTCTCCAGGCGAGAAGCCGCCAGGCGGGAAGTCCTGACGACAGGGCGGGGGCGATTGCGGATGACAAGCAAACGCCGCTAGGGTTCGAACAATCGTTCACCCATCCCGGACACGCCCATGACGACCGCTGAGCCCTTCCCCGGCGTCGAGATCTGGCGCGGGGGCGTGAACACCTGGGACTGCGACGAGATGGGGCACATGAACGTGCGCTTCTACGTCGTGCGGGCCATGGAAGGCTTGGCGGGGCTGGCGGCCGAGCTGGGGCTGCCGCACGCCTTCTCGCCCTACGCCAACGCCACCGTGGTGGTCCGCGAGCAGCACATCCGCTTCCTGCGCGAGGCCCATGCCGGGGCCACCCTGCACATGCTGGGCGGGGTGATCGAGATCTCCGACACCGAGGCCAAGGTGCTGCAGCTGCTGGTCCACACCGCCACCGGCCAGCTGGCGGCGACCTTTCAGACCACCATCGCCCACGTCACCCCGCGCGAGGGCGAGGCCTTCGCCTGGCCGCGCGTCGTGCATGAGCGGGCGACCGCGCTGAAGGTCGAGGTTCCGGAACAGGCGCGGGCCCGCAGCCTGGACCTGTCGCCGTTCGAAACCACCGCCAGCCTGGAGCGCGCCGACGCCCTGGGCCTGCAGCGGATCGGCCTGGGCGCCCTGTCGCCGACCGATTGCGACGTGTTCGGACGAATGCGCGCCGAGCAGTTCATCGGCCGGGTCTCGGACGGCATCGGCGCCTTCATCGGCCCGTTCCGCGACACCGTGGTCGCCCATGCCGAGCACAAGCCGACGCGGGTCGGCGGGGCGGTGCTGGAATATCGCCTGGTCCAGCTGGCCTGGCCCCGGGCCGGCGACCGGGTCGAGCTGCGCTCGGGCCTGGTCGGCACGCAGGGCCAGGCCATGCGCGTGGTGCACTGGATGCTGGACCCCACCACCGGCCGGGCCTGGGGCACCTCCGAGGCCGTGGCCATCACCTTCGACCTCGACGCCCGCAAGGTGGCCCCGATCTCGGACACGGCACGGGCCGAGCTGGGCAAGTCGGCGGTTGCGGGGCTGGCGCTCTAAAGCAGCTCGAACAGATGCACCTGGTCCGCCAGCATCGCCACCTCGAGCGCGGTCTGGTCCCACTCGTTCTTGGCGTCCAGGTTCGCGCCCAACTCCAACAGCGCCGCGACCACCGACGCATGCCCTGCCGCCGCCGCGTAGTGCAGGGGCGTGAAACCGCGATCTCCTGGCAGGTCGATCCGCCCGCCCAGGCGGACGAGGTCGCGGACATCCTCCGCCTGCCCTAGGCGCGCCGCCAAGTGCAGCAGGGCGTCCTTGGCCGAGCCGACGGTGTTGGGATCCGCCAGCGCCACCCCGGCCAGTTCCGGATGCGTCGCGTAGCGCGCCGCCACCTGTTCGAACGTCCGCGCCATGCCGCCTAGGCCGTCGCCATCTCGAAGATCGCTTCCCGGGTCAGGTCCGGGCGTTCCATCGGCAGGAAGTGGCTGGCGCCGGCCACCGTCTCGACACGGATCGATGGATGGCGGCGCATCAGGCCCGCGCCGTCGCCGACATGGGCGGTCGAGCCCTTCTCGGCCTTGAGGATGCGCGCCAGGCAGCGGATGCGGCCCATGGCCCGCCAGGGATCGTGGGCCTGGGCGCTGTAGTTGGAGGCCTCCCAGGCGGGGGCGCAGGCCAGCTCGACCTTGCCGTCGTCGCGATCCTTGAAGCCGCCGCCGACATAGTCGGCCAGCATCGTCTCGGGCCAGGTCCGGAACGCCCCGCGCCCGCGATAGGCGGTGAAGGCGGCCTCGCGGTTGTCGAACACCGCGCGGCGGCGCAGCGCGCCCTGCACCAGCGGCAGGTGCTTCCACAGCGCGCCGGAGGTCCAGGGCATGTGGGCGTAGAAGGCCATGATCCGCGGCATGATCACCGGGTCCAGCAGGACCAGGCCGCGCACGGCGTCGGGGGCGGCGGCGGCGGCCAGCAGGCTGACCGTGCCGCCCATCGAGTGGCCGGCCAGCACCACCGGCTGGGTTTGGTCCAGGGCGGTCAGCAGGGCCAGAAGGTCGTCGCGCAGGTCCAGCCAACTGCGACGGTGCTCGGGATTGGCCGCCAGGCGGCTGGAGCCGTGGCCGCGCTGATCGACCGCCAGCACCCGCAGGCCGGCCGACAGCGGGGCCAGCAGGGCGCGATAGGTCTGGCCGTTGAAGCCGTTGGCATGGACGAAGACCACGTCGACCGGCCGGTCGTTGGGTCCGAACTCCAGCACCGCCATCTCGCCGGCCCCGGCGCGGCTGGCGATCGGGATGAAGCGTCGGCGAGGCTCACGGAAGACGGCCGCGTCCATGGCGAGATGCTCCTGTTGCGGCCACTGGTCCCTAAGGTAGGCGCGCGGCGTTACGTCGTCCATGGAGGGAACCATGAAACCGCCCGCAAGCCCGCCCCCTGGCCCCTTGGCCACCATCGGCTACGAGACCGACACGCTGGACGGCATGATCGGCCGGCTGAAGGCCGCCGGCGTCGAGACGGTGGTCGACGTCCGCGCCGTGGCCGCCTCGCGCCGGCCGGGCTTCTCCAAGACCATGCTGGGAAACAGTCTGCGGGCCGAGGGGATCGACTATGTCCACCTGCGGCCGCTGGGTACGCCCAAGGCGGGACGCGAGGCGGCGCGGCGGGGGCGGACCGACGAGATGCGGGAAATCTTCCACGCCCACCTGGCAGAGCCGGCGGCGCAGGTGGCGCTGGGCGAGGCGACCGCCCTGGCGAGCGAGAAGCGCATCGCCCTGCTCTGCTACGAGGCCGAGGCGCGGTGCTGCCACCGGGCGATCGTGGCGGATGAGATCCGGGCCCGGCTGAAGTGCGAGGTGGTGGATCTCTGAAGCCGTGCGGTGAACACTTGCCCCCTACGGGTCGCTTCGCGACCGTCTTCCCCCAGGAGGGGGAAGAAGCGCGCCGCGTTCCACTCCTCCGCCCCCTATGGGGGCGGACAGACGGCGAAGCCGTCAGGTGGGGGCAAGTGCTCTCATGCTCAGGCCTTCATCAGGCCGCCGTCAGCTGCCACTCGCCCTTGGTGTCCTTGCAGGCGCTGTAGCGCTCGGTGGTCGGGTTGGCGCCCTGGGTGCGGATCGAGGCGTTGATGACCCGGCAGCTGGGGGCCGGGCCGTAGCCGCTCTGGCTCAGCAGCGAGGACGAGACGTAGCCGGCGCCGTAGCCGTTGCGGCCCACCAGCAGCCAGTTGCTGTTCGGCGCGCCGCCCAGCACCTCGACGCGCTCGCCGGCCGACAGCTTGCCGACCACCTTGCCGCTGGTCGAGGGACCCGAGCGCAGGTTGGCGGTCGAGCGGGCGGTGTAGTCGCCGCCGACGGCGTCGTAGCTGCGCAGCACCGTCACGCCGCGCTCGAAGCGCAGGCCGTCGCCGCTGAGCGGCGGGCCGTAGGACGACGACACCACGTCGATGCGGCCCGAGGCGCCGGTGCGCGAATTGCTCCAGGTCTCCGACTGGCCGTTGTCCAGCGCCTTCTTGGTGGCCTGCTGGGCCATGGCCTGGTCGGTCGACTGCATGCGGCAGCCGATATAGGCCCCCGCCGCCGCGCCGGCCGCCGCGCCCAGCACGGTGCCCAGGGTCTTTTCGTTCTTGCTGACGGCGCGGCCGACCAGAGCGCCGACGCCGGCGCCGATCAGGGCTCCGCCCTCCTGCTTCTTGCCCGAGCCCTCGCAGGCGAACAGCCCGCCGATCCCCTTGGACTGGGCCATCGCCGGCATCGGCGCGGCGACCAGCGAGGCGAGAACGGCGCCGACGGACAGGGTGGTGGCGATCGAATGCTTGACCATGGGGGAAGGTCTCCTCTGCAAGACTTCGGACCTTCGAAGGAAGGCCCGTTGGCGCCTGACGTCCCCATGATACAAGTGATCAACGATAAGGGAGAATGGAACGTGCAGGCCAAGCCAGACTATAGCTGCTTCGATGTCGAGATCGAGACAGGCGTGGCGCATCTGCGCCTGAAACGTCCCGAAGCCCTCAACACCATGACCCGGGCGTTCTGGAACGAGCTGCCGGCGATCATCCGCGACATCGACGACAACGCCCGCGCCCGCTGCATCGTCATCTCCTCGACCGGCAAGCATTTCTGCGCCGGCATGGACCTGTCGGTGTTCACCGACGGCGAGGGCGTCACCGGCGGCGACCCTGCCGACCGCTACGTGGCCGCCGAGAGCTTCCGCCGCCACGTCCATCACCTGCAGGACACCTTCAGCTGCCTGGACGAGGCCCGCATGCCGGTGATCGCCGCCATCCAGGGCGGCTGCATCGGCGGGGCGGTGGACTTCACCAGCGCCTGCGACATCCGCTACGCCAGCGCCGACGCCTTCTTCACGATCCACGAGATCAACATCGGCATGACCGCCGACGTCGGCACCTTCCCGCGGCTGTGCAAGCTGATCCCCGAGGGCTGGGTGCGCGAGCTGGCCTACACCGGTCGCCGCCTGCCGGCCGCCCGGGCCCGCGAGATCGGCCTGGTCAACGAGGTGTTCGCCACGCACGAGGAGGTCGTCGCCCACGCCCTGGCCACGGCCCGCGAGATCGCGGCGAAGTCGCCGCTGGCCGTGGCCGGCAGCAAGGTGATGATCAACTACGCCCGCGACCACTCGATCAAGGACGGGCTGGACTACATCGCCACCTGGCAGACGGGCATGTTCTCGCCGCCGCACATGCTGGAGGCCTTCCAGGCCAAGGCCCAGAACCGCGAGCCGATCTATCCGGACCTCGTGCCGCTGAAGAAGCGGATGTGAGCGATCCGGCCCCCTCGCCCTTGCGGGAGAAGGATCTGCAGCCGGCGGCCTAAGGCGCGGGAACGATCTGGATGATGGCGGCCCGATCCAGCCCGCCGGCCAGGACGGGGGCGATCTTGTCGTCCTTGCGTTGCCAGTACAGGTACTCGGAGGCTCCGACGAGCCCGAGCGCCGGCACGAAGGGCTCGGAGCCCCACCCCTGTCGCCCGTTTGTCGGGGCCATCACCAGCCGCAGCAATGCGGCGTACGGCCGGAGGTCCACCTTGCCTCTGTCGACGGCGACGAACCGATCCCGTGGCCCCTGGCGCAGGAAGAAGCAGTCGTTGGGGGCGTTGGGCGCGTTGGGGCCGCCGTTGGGGTTGCGCTTCTGGAACAGCCATATCTCCGCGTTCGGGGCTTCCCGGGGGAAGTGCCTGCGCGTCTCGGGGTCCACGAATCCCAGCCCGCGACCGCCGTACAGGACACGGGAGATGTCCCATCGGCCCGCATGCATGTGGGGACCGCGCACGAGGTACCGACGTCCCTCCGTCAGGGAGGCCGGCAGGGTCCGGGTCCATTGCGGGATCGCCTCGTTCAGCATGGCCCGCTGCAGCGCCATGTTCTTGGTGGTGTCGGCGATCTCCTGCTTCAGGGTCTCGAAATCGCCGGCGGCGACGCGGGCGTTGGCCAGTTGGGACATGCCGATGTACTGGACCACGAACAACCCGTGCAGCCACTCGTCCAGCCGGCGCCAGTAGGTGCTGAGCGGCGTGTCGGGCGCGAGTTGCCGGCCGAGGAAGATCGGTTGCCAGCGCGAGGTGAACAGGCGGATCAGCGGATCGCTGACCCCCATGGGGTCCTTGCCGAGTAGGACGTCGCTGATGACCTTCAGGCTGGCCGTGGTGCCGCCGTTGACGTCGGTGATCGCCGCCCTCAGCTCCGCCGCCCTGCGGTTGCGCTCGTCCGGGTTCACGACGTTCGACAGATGCCCGAGCTGCGTTTGGAGGTTGTCGATCTGCTGGACCGAGGGATAGCCGCGGGTGATCAGGTGCTGGAACTTCACCTCGAACAGCAGGTCCGCCAGCTTGCCCAGGATCAGCTTCTGCTGCGCCAGGATCGTGTTCAGCATGGCCTTGATCTGTTCCAGTTCGGAGCCGCCGCCGCCCCGGCCGAGAACCCTGAGCAGCGAGGCGGACACCCATTTCAGGGCCGCGCCGCCGCCGGCCCGGGCCAGCTCCTCCAGCTTGCTCTTCAGGAATTCCTCGATGCCTTCGGGCGTGGTCAGCGCCTTGGCCTCGTCGGCCATCAGGGCGTTGAAGTTCGCCTCCGAGCCGAATTCCTCCATCAGGATTTGCGATTGCTCGAACGCCGAGGTTCCCGCCTCGTCAGCCGCCATAGCCCCCTCCACCCCTAATGCGGATCTAGACGGACCGCTCTGAGGCGATCCCTAGAAATCTACCTGAGGCAGCATAGTGCGACATACTCGCAAGTAAATAGATTGATCGTCGGGTTTCCGACAAACGAACGCACCTCCGTCCTCGCTAGGCCCGCCGCCAGACGTCGCGTCAGTTCGGCCGACGACATCGGCGGCCTCGGCTACGATGGGAGCGAACGCCGGTGCCGTGACGGCGCGGCGGTTAGGCCTCGATCGCGTCCGGAAGCTCGGCGCTGGTCAGGTCGCAGCCGTCCAGCTTGCAGCGGGTCAGGTCGGCGTCGATCAGGCGGACGCGGCGGGCGTCGGCCTTGCTGAGATCAGCGCCGCGCAGCACAGCGCGGCTGAGATCGGTGCGCAGAACCCGGCCCTGGGCGATGGTCAGCGGTCCCAGCTTGGCGCCGGAGAGATCGGCCCGCGACAGCTGAGCGCCGACGAGGCGCGCGCCGCGCAGGTCGGCGCCGCGCAGATTGACCCCGCGCAGATCAGCCTCAGACAGGTTGGCGCCCTGCAGCTCGACCTTCTCCAGGTTCATGCCGAAGAAGATCGCGCCCGGCGCCGACAGGCCGGCCAGGCGGCGGCCCTTCAGGCGCTTGAGCGGCCGGAAGTCGACCATCGGAATCTTGGCCGGCGCGCCGTCCCGGCCGTCGCTGGTCACGAACAGCTCGTGCGCCTCGAGGATCTCGTGCAGGGGCGCGTCGTCGACATAGATGATCGGCGGCGGGGCGCGCAGCACCTGCGTCAGGTCGGCGCCGTCGAAGGTGGTCCCGGCCAGGTCGGCGCCGGTCAGCACCGCGCGGCGCAGCGAGGCCCCGCTGAGGTCGGCGTTGTAGAGATTGGCCTTGGAGAGATTGGCGCCGTTCAGGGTCGCCTTGTTCAACCGCGCGCCCTGCAGGCTGACCCCGGCCAGGTCCGCGTCGGTCAGGTCGGCGACCCGGGCGAAGGCGTCGCCCAGCTGGGCGCCGTCCAGCCGGGCCCCGCGGGTCACGGCGTGGTCCAGCTCGCCGCGGCGGGCGCGGTGATGCAGGATCTTGAAGCCCTCGGCGTTGTCCTGGGTGGCGGTGACGCCCTCGCGCAGGTCGCAGCCGGACAGGTCGGCGCCGCTGAGATTGGCCCCGCGCAGACAGACGCCGCGCAGGTCGCAGCGCGAGAGGTTGGCCTCGCGCAGGTCGGCGTCGCGCAGGTCCGCCCCGTACAGGGTGGCCCGCGCCAGGACGGCGCGCGAAAGCAGCGCGCCGGCCAGGCGAACCCCGGTCATGTCGGCCTCGGAAAGGTCGACCCCCTCCAGGTTGACGTTGTCGAGATCGACATAGGAGAGATTGGCGCGGACCCCGGCCGGCAGACCCTTCAGATAGCGGCCATGGGCCTCGATCGCTGCCCTCAGCGCCTTGGGCGAAAGCGAACGGATCAGGCTCTGCCGAGCGGCCTGCTGAGTTGAGGGGGCGGCGGACATGCGAGGGCTCTTTTCGCCGAACCGTGTCACGCCATCTTTAAGGAAACGTTCGAATTATCTCGAAAAGTCAAAGCCATCCACGTCTTTTGAACCATAGCAGCGGCCCGGCCGCGGCGATGACCATCAAAACCAGGGCGAACGGGTAGCCGTGCAGCCAGTTCAGCTCGGGCATGTGCGCGAAGTTCATGCCGTAGATCCCCGCCACCAGGGTGGGCGGCAGGAACATCACCGAGAACACCGAGAAGATCTTGAAGATGGCGTTCTGCTCGATGTTGATCAGGCCCAGGGCCGCGTCGAGCAGGAAGGTGATGTTGCCCGACAGGTAGCCCGAGTGGTCGGTGATCGACTGGACGTCGCGCTGCAGCGACTTGAGGTGGTCGCGCAGTTCCTTGTCGCCCTCGAACTGGCCGGCCAGCGAGGCGAAGCTGAGCAGACGGGCCAGGCTGACCAGGCTGTCGCGGGCCTTGGAGTTGACGATCTGGGCGCGGCCCAGGCGGTTGAGGATCGCCTCGAACGCCGCCCCGCGCGGCCGGCTGAAGATCACCCTCGACTGGCCCTCGACCTCGGCGGCGGTGCGCTCGAGGATGTCGGCCGTGCGGTCGATCACCGCGTCCAGCAGTCCCAGGAACGTCTGGGCGCCGCCGGGGCACAGGCTGGGCTGGCGCTCGGCCTGGGCGGCGAAGGCCGCGAACGACTTGGGCTCGACATAGCGGATGGTGACCAGCCGGTCGCCGGTCAGCACGAAGGTCACCGGTGCGGCCGTGGGCAGGTCGCCGTCGGCGTTGACCAGCACCGTGGCGGTCATGAACGTGCCGCCGTCTTCCTGGTAGAGGCGCGAGGAGGCCTCGATCTCGGCCATCTCCTCGCGGGTGGGCAGCAGCAGGCCGATCGATTTCTCGACCGCCACTTCCTCGGCGCGGGTCGGGCTGACCAGCTCGATCCACACCGCGTCGGCGGGCAACACCCAGTCGGGCGTCAAGCCGCCAGGCTCGAAACCCGGCGCGCCATGGCGCAGCACCCTCAACATGTGGAGTCAGCCTTGTTCACACGCCGGGCATGGCCCAGAGCGCGCACGCCGTCAACGCGGGGCTTGCGGCTTTTCGGCGTCTTGCGGCGGCGTGGAGGACTGCGATTGGGCGATCAGGGCCGCGATGCGGTCGGTCGAGTCGGCGGCCTGGTTGATCATGTCCAGCGGCGAGCTGGCGCGCACCGAGGCGGCGACCTGGTTGGCGGCGGACTTGGCCAGCGAGACGGCGGCGTTCTGGGCCAGGGCCAGCTTGCTGGTCGCGGCGGCGATCGTGACCGCCTGGTTGTTCTGATAGATGAAGCCGTGGGTCGGATAGACCGTGGTGCCCAGGTCGCGAATCGGGTCGTACCAGACCTTCACTTCGCTCCAGTCGCCGGCCGGCGAGACGTCGACGACGGTGACGTCCTTCTCGACCTGACCGCGGCCGCCGTCGATGATCGACCAGTTGGCGTGGGTCACCTGGATCACGCGGTCGGTCAGCACCTGGCTGACGAAGGCGACGTGGCCGAGGTTCATGCGGGCGGTCGGCTTGAAGCAGAGCACCGCGCCGGCGCGGGGCACGAAGCCCGTATCGTACTTGCCGATCGCCTGGCTCCACCAGGTGCGGGCGTCGCCGAAGATCTGGATTCCCGACATCAGACGCGCGAACGGGACGCACTGCCAATACCCGTCAGCGACCGCGCCGGACATCGGCACAAGGCTGATCATGGCGGCAGCGGCCAGGGAACCCCAGAGGGCTCTCGTCCGTTTCGTCATGCTGTGGGTACTCCCCGCGTCACTAGGGTTAAGGGATAACCCTCGCAGGGAAATATGAAAAGTCTGTTTATCCGGCTTCAGCTGTGGCAGGGCGTCGCTGTTTCCGCCCCTTCGCCCAAGCTTTCATGTGCTCCCGCGCCGGCTTTTCGATGATGTGGTAGGACAGCGCCGACAGCGGAACCAGCGCGGCGACAACCAACAGCCAAGCATAGAGCGGCAGCTGATCTCCATCGATTTTCAGAACCTTGAGCGCTGCATTGACCGCCAGGATCTTCCACGGGATGCAGATCATGTAGGTCGAATAGCTGATCTCGCCCAGATACACGAGCGGGGCCTGAGTCGCGACGCGCGACCCGGTCGCGGCCATGGCCGCCAGCGTGACGATCAGCCCGCCCAAGGTCATGACAATCACTTGATCCGGGGCGCCGAACTGCACAGCTAGCAGCACTGCGGCGCCCGCCAGGCAGGCGCCCAGGCCCGAGAAGCGGCCGGTGACCGCGCCCGAGCGCCACAGGGCGTGCAGGGCGCAGCCGTAGGCGAAGCACGGCACGATCCGCAGGAAGCCCCAGCGGATCGTCGCCTCGGTCAGCGAAAAGCCCGCCAGTTTCTGGAACAGCGGATAGAGGACAGCGATCAGGGCCAGGGCCAGGCCGACGGCCAGGCGCGGCCGCTCGCGCAGCCGCCAGGCGGCCCAGGCGAAGGCCGGGAAGCTGAGATAGGCGAACCACTCGGCCGAAATCGACCACGAGGGATGGTTCCAGCCCGAGACCGGCGCGAAACCCCAGGCCTGGACCAGCAGCAGATTGGCCGGCAGAGCGCTCCAGGCCAGCATGTTGTGATCTACGGCGATGCCGGCCACGCCCGCCGCGGCTGCCATCAGCCCCACCCCCGCCAGGGTCGCCAGGTGCAGCGGATAGACCCGCGCCAGCCGGTTCCACAAGAAGTCGCCGTAGCGGAACCGCCCGTTCCCGACGCCTTGCAGATAGACATGGCAGAGGATGAAGCCCGACAGGGTGAAGAACGCCTCGACCCCCAGATAGCCCTTGCCGATCATCGCCGGCGGGGCCGCCGCCGAGAGGTTCGGCCAGTAATGGTACATCACCACCCAGAAGGCGGCGAAGAACCGAAGGGCCGTCAGGGGCTTGATATTGGCGGCGTCTGGCATCATGTCGACTCTCGGTTCGGCGAAGCCTGGGGGCTTCCGTCGCGTTCCTTGCATGGACGGCGCCTCTTGAGGGGGAGGCGATGGCGCGTTTTCCGAACCCGAACTTAGATCGGTACGATGAACGAACTCCTTCAACTCGCCGCGGACCCTGCCGCCTGGGCCGCGCTGGTCACGCTGATCGTCATGGAAGTCGTGCTTGGCATCGACAACCTGGTGTTCATCTCCATCCTCTCCAACAAGCTGCCGCCCGAACATCGACAGAGGGTGCGTCGGATCGGCATTTCGTTGGCCTTGATCATGCGATTGGTCCTGCTTTCGACCATCGCCTTCATCGTGGGCCTGACCGCCCCGGTGTTCGACCTGGGCCTGGCCGGTCCGCTCTCTCACGGCGAACCGACCTTCGAGACGGCCTTCTCCTGGCGTGACCTGATCCTGATCGCCGGCGGTCTCTTCCTGATCTGGAAGGCCACCAAGGAGATCCACCACAGCATGGATCCCGACGCCGACGAGTCCGCCCCGGACGTCAAGACGGCGGCGATCTCCAACGTCGGCGGGGCGATCTTCCAGATCATCCTGCTGGACATCGTGTTCTCGATCGACTCGATCCTGACCGCGGTGGGCATGACCGATCACCTGCCGATCATGATCATCGCGGTGATCGTCGCGGTGACCGTGATGCTGCTGGCCGCCGACCCGCTGGGCAACTTCATCAACAACAACCCGACGGTCGTGATGCTGGCCCTGGGTTTCCTGCTGATGATCGGCGCGGTGCTGATCGCCGAGGGCTTCGGGGTGCACGTGCCCAAGGGCTACATCTACGCCGCCATGGCCTTCTCGGCCGGGGTGGAGAGCCTGAACATGCTGTCGCGCAGGAAAGGCGGGGGCAAGAAGCACTAGGAACGGCCGGGGACAGGCGCATGCGCCTGTCC
>NZ_JBFUAW010000029.1:210589-227744 GCF_056406095.1 Caulobacter sp. P1_D6
CGCCTGTCCCCAACCCTTGCTGGCCCTCCCCCTGTGGGGGAGGCGATCGCGTAGCGATCGGTGGGGGGAGTTTTGGGATCGTCGATCCTGGCGGTGGCCAGCTGCCGACCGCTCCCCCCACCGTCGGCTTCGCCGACACCTCCCCCACGGGGGGAGGACCTTTCCGACTTGCGAACCGCGCGGCGCGCCCGCATGAAGCGGCCCCAGGGACGTACATGGGGACAGCATGACCACCCAGACCTTCACCGACACCGAGCGCCGGATGACCCTGGCCGGGCTGATGATCGTCTTCCTGCTAAGCGCCTTGGACCAGACGGTGGTCTCCACGGCCATGCCGCGGATCATCGCCGAGCTGAACGGCCTGACCCTCTATTCTTGGGTGACCACCGCCTACCTGCTGACCTCGACGGTGATGGTGCCGATCTGGGGCAAGCTGGGCGACATCTACGGGCGCAAGCCCGTGCTGCTGGCCGGCATCGGCATCTTCCTGGCCGGCTCATGGCTGTCGGGCCTGTCCGGCGAGTTCGGACCGGTGCTGGGCATGAGCGGCATGGTCCAGCTGATCGTCTTCCGCGCCCTGCAGGGGATCGGCGGCGGCGCCCTGTTCACCACCGCCTTCGCGATCATCGCCGACCTCTATCCGCCGCGCGAGCGGGGCAAGTTCGCCGGCATCTTCGGTTCGGTGTTCGGCCTGGCCAGCGTGCTGGGCCCGCTGATCGGCGGCTATTTCACCGACCACGGGACCGTGCAGCTGGGCTCGCACCTGATCGCCGGCTGGCGCTGGGTGTTCTACGTCAACCTGCCGCTCAGCCTGCTGTCCCTCTTCATGATCCTGGTGAAGATGCCGCCGCTGGAGCACCGGCGCTCGGGCGCGGTTGACTATCTCGGCGCGATCCTGCTGGTCGCCGCCTTCGTGCCGCTGCTGCTGGCCCTCAGCCAGGGCGGCCACGACTTCGCCTGGAGCTCGCCCCAGAGCCTGGGCCTGTTCGCCTTCGCGGCCGTGGCGCTGGCCCTGTTCCTCTACGCTCAGACCCGGGTCAGCAACCCGTTGGTGCCGCTGCGGCTGTTCGGCAACCGGGTGTTCGCGACCGCCAACCTGGCCGGCTTCCTGATCTCCATGGCCTTCCTGGGCGTGGTGACCTACCTGCCGCTCTACATGCAGTTGGGCCTGGGGGTGGACGCCACGACCAGCGGCCTGGCCATCCTGCCGCTGATGGGCGGGCTGATCGTGGCCTCGACCGCCGCCGGCCAGCTGGTCAGCAAGACCGGCCGCTACAAGCCGCTGATGATCGGCGGAGCGGTGCTGCTGCTGGTCGGGATCGGGCTGTTGACCCAGGTGACCGCCCACACCACCCTGCCCGACCTGTGCTGGCGGATGGCCATCGTCGGCCTGGGCCTGGGACCGGGCCAGAGCATGTTCAACATCGCCACCCAGAACGCCGTCGAGGTGCGCGACATCGGCGTGGCCACCAGCTCCAACCAATTCTTCCGCCAGATCGGCTCGACGATCGGGGTCGCGCTGTTCGGCGCCCTGCTGACCCACCGCCTGGGCGCCGAGGGCCAGGGCTTCGACCTGGGCTCCCTGCAAGGCCTGGCCCTGAAGGCCACCGCGCAGGGCGCGGCCCGCCACGCCGATCCGGTCCTGGCCCAGGCCCTGACCCACGCCATCACCGGCGTGTTCGCCGCCGGCCTGGTCGTGATCGTGGCCGGGCTGGTGGTGATCTTCATGATCCCGGAACTGCCGCTGCGCAGCCGGCAGCCCGGGCCGGAACCGGTGCTGGAGAAGGAGCCGGTTTAAGAGCCCAGCGCGCGATTGGGGACAGGCGCATGCGCCTGTCCCCAGCCTTATCCGCGCCCTACAGGAAGCTGTACGGATCCACGTCGAACACCACCCGCACCGAGTTCGGAACCTTGGCCCGCGCCCGCCACGCGGCCAGGAAACCCTGCAGGTCCACCGTGCGATCCGCCCGGACCAGGAACCGCTTCCTCCGCCGGCCGCGCACCAGGGCCAGCGGCGCGTCGGCGGGGCCGAACACCTCGACACCCTCGGCGTTGGGCGTGGCGGCCGCCAGGGCGTTGCAATAGGCCTCCAGGGCCACCGGATCGGGACCGGTGGCGATCACCGCCGCCAGACGTCCGAACGGCGGCAGGCCGGCCTCCTGGCGCATGGCCATCTCGGCCTCGACGAAGGCGTCGCGGTCCTGGGCCTTCAGGGCCTGCAGCACGCCGTGCTCGGGCGAATAGGTCTGGAGCAGCGCCCGGCCCGGCTTCTCGTGCCGCCCGGCCCGTCCCGCCGCCTGGGCCAGCAGCTGGAACGTCCGCTCCCCGGCCCGCAGATCGCCGCCGCGCAAGGACAGGTCCGCGTCCACCACGCCGACCAGGGTGAGGTTGGGGAAGTTGTGCCCCTTGGCCGCCGCCTGGGTCGCCACCAGGATGTCGATCTCGCCGGCCGCCATGCTGTCGACCAGGGCCCGCGCCCCGGCCGCGTCGAACACCGTGTCGGACGAGAAGACCGCCACCCGGGCGTCGGGGAACAGGTGGCGCGCCTCCTCCTCCACCCGCTCCACGCCGGGGCCGATCGAGGTCAGGCTGTCCTTGGCTCCGCAGTGCGGGCAGGCGTCGGGCTTCTTCATCGAGAAGCCCGTCAGGTGGCAGACCAGGCGGCCGGTATAGCGGTGCTCGACCAGCCAGCTGTCGGTGTCGGGCGACTTCATCTTCTCGCCGCAGGCCTTGCACAGCACCAGCGGCGCATAGCCCCGGCGGTTCAGGAACAGCAGGCTCTGCTCGCCGCGCGACAGGGCGACCGACACCGCCTTGACCAGCGGCGGCGACAGCCAGCGGCCCGGCTCCGGCGGGGTCTCGCGCATGTCGATCAGGGCGATGTCCGGCAGTTGCGCGGCGCCGTGGCGGGCCGACAGCCTCAACCAGCGATAGCGGCCCTGCTGGGCGTTCCACAGGCTTTCCAGCGACGGGGTGGCCGAGGCCAGCACCACCAGCGCGCCCTCGATCTTGGCGCGGGCCACGGCCAGGTCGCGGGCCTGGTAGATGAAGCCCTCCTCCTGCTTGAACGAGCCGTCGTGCTCCTCGTCGACCACCACCAGCCGCAGCTTGCGGAACGGCAGGAACAGGGCCGAGCGGGCCCCGACCACGATCCGCGCCTTGCCGGTGGCCACGCCCTCCCAGGCGCGGCGGCGGCGGGGCGGCGAGACGCCCGAATGCCACTCGACCGGGGCCGCGCCGAACCGGCTCTCGAAACGGGCGATCACCGCCTGGGTCAGGGCGATCTCGGGCAGCAGGATCAGCACCTGGTTGTCGGGATCGGCGGCCAGGGCGGCGGCCACGGCCTCCAGATAGACCTCGGTCTTGCCCGAGCCGGTCACCCCGTCCAGCAGGGCCGCCTGGAAGCCGCCGGCGCCGAGCATCTGGGCCAGCACGTCGGCCGAGGCCCGCTGGCTGGGATTGAGCGCCTGCGGCGGCAGCGACAGGTCGGGCTGCGGGAAGCTAGTGTCCGGCTCCAGCCAGGTGACGGCCAGCACGCCCTCGTCGACCAGCCCCTTCACGACGCCCGCCGAGACGCCGGCCGCGGTGGCCAGGGCGCCCGAGGCCAGCGGCCCATGCTCGGCGGCCGCCAGCACCTTCAGACGGGCCGGCGTCATCTTGGCCGGCTGGGCGCCGGTCAGGGTCAGGGCCTTGTCGGGCTTGGCGGCCGGATGGCGCAGGCCGCGCAGGGCCATGGCCAGGGGCCAGCCGGGAATGTCGACCGAATAGCGCGCCGCCCACTCCACGAAGGTCAGGACGCCCGGCGGCAGCGGCGGGTCGTCCACCCGTTCCAGCACCGGCTTCAGCGGCCGGTTGCCGCCCGTCCCGTCGCGCAGGGCGGTGACCACGCCGCGAATCACGCGCGGGCCCAGCGGCACGGTCACGTGGTCGCCGACCTCCAGACCCAGGCCTTCCGGCTCGGCGTAGTCGAACGCCTCGGGCAACGGCATGGGCAGCAGGACGGAGGCTATGCGGGGCATGGGACCAGACATGAAGGGACTTGGGTTCTGCCTCGGAAACATCCCCAGGTCGAGAGGAGCCGTCGCCGCGCCATCAAGCCGCTGTTAACCGACTTGGGGCTTCATCGGTCTCGTCCCCGACGTGAACATATGGGGACGAAGTGCGAACGGAGTAGGACCGCCCATGACCGACGCGACGCAAGCCAGGCTGCCCCTGACGGTCGATCCCGCGCTGGTCCGCGACTTCCTGCTGGCCGAGCCCGACTTCCTGCACAGCGATCCCGACCTGCTCAGCGACCTGGGCCTGCGTCCCGACGCCAGCAACATTGTCGACTTCGGGCCCGCCGCCCTGGCCCGGATCTCGGCCGCCCACGAGCGCGAGGCCCTGGTCCGCCGCCGGATCGAGGCCACCGCCCGCGCCAACTTCTCGGCCCAGGCCCAGACCCACGCCGCGGTCATCGACCTGCTGGACGCCCGCAATCATTCCGACCTGGCCCGCCGGGTCGACGAGATGGCCATCCTGCGCTTCGGCCTGGCCGCCGGCGTCGTCGTGCTGGAAGGCCCGGGCCGAGTGCCCGCCGGCTGGCACGGCCTGATCGCCGGCCAGATCGACATGACAATGGGCGACCACGGCGTGGCCCGGATGGGCTTCCACGCCCCCGCGCTGGGCCTGTTCGGCGACCGCATCGAAGAGATCAAGAGCATGGCCATCGTCCGCATGGCCCTGTGGGAGCCTTCGCGCCAGGGCCTGCTGGCCTTCGGCTCGGCCGACCCCGAAGGCTTCACGGCCGACATGGGCACGGACCTGGTAGCCTTCCTGGCCCGCGTCGTCGAGCGCACGGCCGAGCGCTGGCCGATCCTGTGACCGGCGCCCGCCAGGCCCTGACCGCCTGGCTGGACCATCTGGCCAACGAGCGGCGCGCCTCGCCGCGCACCGTGCGGGCCTATGGCGACAACGTCCTGGCCTATCTGAACTTCCTGGAGCGCCATCGCGGCGAGCCTTCGTCGGTCGCCGACATGGGCGCGATCACCGCCGCCGAGCTGCGCGCCTATCTGGCCTTCCGCCGCGAGCCCTCGTCTTCGAAGGCTGACGACGGCCTCTCGCCGCGCTCGCTGTCGCAGAGCCTCTCGTCGATCCGCGCCTTCCACCGCTATCTCGACCACCGGCTGGACACGCCCAACGCCGCCATCGGCCTGGTGCGCGGGCCGCGCATCAAGGTCGGCGCCCCGCGTCCGGTGTCCGAAGACCAGGCCCACGGCCTGATCGCCGAGCTGTCGCTGGATCCCGACCGCGAGGACTGGGAGGTGGCCCGCGACGAGGCGGTGCTGACCCTGCTGTGGGGCTGCGGCCTGCGGATTTCCGAGGGCCTGTCCCTGACCCGCCGCGACGCGCCCCTGGCCGACACCCTGCGGATCACCGGCAAGGGCGGCAAGACCCGGATCGTGCCGGTGCTCGACATTGTCCGTGAGCGGATCGACGCCTATCTGGCGGCCCTGCCCTTCGCTCTCGGACCCGACGATCCGCTGTTCCGCGCCAAGCGCGGCGGGCCGCTGTCGCCGCGCCACGTCCAGGCGACGATGCAGAACCTGCGCGGCCGCCTGGGCCTGTCGGAGCGCGCCACGCCGCACGCCCTGCGCCACTCGTTCGCCACCCACCTGCTGGGGGCCGGCGCCGACCTGCGCTCGATCCAGGACCTGCTGGGCCACGCCTCGCTGTCGACCACCCAGCGCTACACCCAGGTGGACGCGGCGGGCCTGCTGGCGGCCTACGGCAAGGCCCATCCGCGGGCGTGACGACGATCGGGGCATGCGCTCGTGCGTGTCCCCAGCCTCGAGCGCGGTGCTGGCGCCTATATCGCGAACGCCACGGACAGAGTGGGGACACGCACGAGTGCATGTCCCCGTCCCTACAGGTCCCGCGCCTCCAGCGCCGCCAGCAACGCCGCCAGCCTGTCCGCCTCGGCCTGCACCTCGCGCGCCACGAACGGCGACGGCAGGTCGGCCCGCGCGGTGGGCGGCGAGCGCTTGACCTCCACCAGATTGACCGCCTCGTTGGGATCCAGCGTCAGGTCGTACATCTCCCATTCCTGGGCCGCCTGGCCGGATGGATCGAAATAGCGGCTGAGCTTGTGGCGCGCGGTCCGCACGCAACGCACGTGGTTGGGCTGGCGCACCGAGCCAGGGGCCAGGTTCACGCCCGGATGGTCGTGGTTCACCTGGTCGACCACCCGGTTGTAGACCGCGAACTCCTTGTCGCACTTGAGGTTGGCGGGATCGTCGTTCGAGGGCGACGGCGCGGTGATCTCGTCGTCGGTGATGAACAGCACGCCCTGGCGCTGGCCGCCGTCCGGCTCGATCACCGTGTCGGTCTGGCCCTTCAGCAGGCCCGACAGGTCGACGCCCGGCAGGGGCGGCACGGGGCGGTGGCGGCCCAGGGTCTCGGCGATCCCGGCCCGCTGCTCGGCCGTCACCCCGGCCAGGCCCAGCACGGTGGGCAGGATGTCGATGTGGCTGGTCAGGGCGTCGATCTGGCGCGGCGTGCAACCCAGCGGCCCACGACCCGTCCCCGGCTCATCCTCGACGACCTTCGTCGACGGCGGGAACCGGACGATCACCGGCACGTGCAGGGCCTCCTGATAGGCCGTGTGCCACTTCTCGATCATCATGCCGTGGGCGGCGCCGTACTCCCCGTGGTCGGCCAGGAAGATCACGATGGTGTTGTCGGCCTGGCCGGTGTCCTCCAGCGTCTGCAGGACGGCGGCCACGTGGGTGTCGACGATCGAATGGAGCCAGGCATAGAGCTGCAGGAACTCCAGGGCGTAACGCTCGGGCTCGTCGCTCAGCTGGAACGGGATCACCGCCTTCAGGGCCAGCTTGGCGGCGGTGTCCAAGGCCCGCTCGTCGTTGTCCGGCAGGCGGGGGAACTGGGCCTTCAGCTGCGAGCGGGCGCCGTTGACGATGTTGAAGCCGGTCTTGGCGTTCAGCGCCAGGCCCACCTTGTAGGCGTAGTCGTGCTGGCAGCTGGGCTTGTCGGCCAGGGACTCGTCCTGGGTGGGCGACGGCAAGGCGCAGTCCTGCGGGAAGCCCAGGGCGTTCAGCGCGATCTGCAGCGTGCCGGCGGTCGGCGGCGGCGTCTTCTGCCCCTGCAGCGGCACCGTCAGCGGACCGAAGATCGACTGGGTCCCCGAATTGTCCGGGGTCGGCAGGGCCTGGGCGATCACCGCGGGATAGGTGGCGATGTCGTGGGGGTTGGTGAACGAGGCGACCGCGAACCAGGGCGGGATGTCGGTCGGATCGGGTCCGTTGGCGTAGGGATCCTGGGCCTGCTCGTCGGCGGCGGCGCGATTGTAGTTCAGGGCCAGGGCCTTGCGGCGGATGAAGGCGCAGGCCTGGTCGGTGAAGCCGGCGTCGCGATAGACGCCCAGATTGTTGATCGCCGCCCCGTGGGGCTCGGGATAGGACTCCTCCCAGTCGTCGAAGCCGTAGCGGTCCAGCGAGTGCTCGGGCGGATTGCTGACGTGCCACTTGCCGAAATAGTGGGTGGTGTAGCCGGCCTCTCGCATCCAGGTCCCCAGGGTGGGGATGCCGTCCGCCGCCAGCCAGGGGAAGTTGTAGGAGTCGCCGCTCTTGAACAGGCCGTCGGTCTGGGTGACCCCGGTCCTGGTTCCGTACTGGCCGGTATAGATCGTCGCCCGGCTGGGCGTGCAGGCGCTGGCGGCGATGGTGTGGTTGCGCAGCAGCGCCGCGTTCGCGCGCAGGGCCAGCAGGCCGGGGAAGAACCTGGCGTAAGGGTTGTGGTCGTCGTCCTCGCGCTGGAAGCCCAGGATCCGCTTCAGCGGCTCGGCGAAGCCCGCCTCGGGCCCATAGGAGAACCGCGGAAAGCGGTACTGGTCGCAGGTGATCAGCAGGATGTTGGGCCGGTTCGCGTCGGTCATGTGCATCTCCCCCAGGGGCCTCCCCACGTCGGGCGGCGCGCTCCCTCGGCGCGGCCCAGCTACGCACTATTAGGTTGAAATCATGGCGTCTCAACCATCTATGGACGCACATCACGGTCGCTGCGGCGACGCCTCGCTGTGACATTCCGTCGCTCGGAGGCGGCCAAAGCCTTGCAGTTAACTGCGTTTTTACGGCGTTGGCGGCTTCTGGCCTCAAGACCGGAGCCCGTCCCCCTTTTCGGGCCCATCCGGACATGAGGTTTGCGATGAAGTTCGACGATCTGAAGATTTCGACCAAGGTGGCCCTGCCGGCCGTCATCCTGACCGTGGTCGCCCTGTCGATCACCGGCGTCAGCGCCTGGCAGTCCAAGGTGTCCGAAGCCGCCACCAAGGTGCTCGTCGAACAGCGCGCCCCCGCCGAACTGGAAAGCTCGCGCTTCAACCGCCGCGTCACCGCCATCGGTTACGCGGCCTATCGCACGGTCTCCAACGACGGCGCCTCGGCCGAGGCCAAGGCCGCCAGCGACGAGATCGACCTGGCCTACAAGGAAGCCAAGGCCAATCTGGAAGGCATCAAGAAGGCCGATCCGTCGACCGCCAAGATGGTCGCGGGCTTCCACAACCGCCTCGACGGCATCTATTCCAGCGCCCGCCAAGGCGCCGACCTGGGCCTTCAGAACGCCGGCGAGGCCGCCAAGATGGTGATGGGGGTCATTGACCCCGACATCGCCAGCCTGAGCAAGGACGTCAGCGCCTACACCAACAAGCACAACGACGAGACCAAGGCGATGGTGGCCAAGGCCGCCAAGGAAGCGACCACCGGCACCCTGCTGTCGATCGTCTTCGGCCTGATCGCCTCGGCCGCCGCCCTGGTCTTCGCCCTGTGGATCGGCCGTTCGAAGATCTCGGCCCCGCTGGCCAGCCTGTCGCGCACCATGGAAGTGCTGGCCCAGGGTTCGGTGGATGTCGACGTCGTCGGCGCCCAGCGCAAGGACGAGGTCGGCGCCATGGCCCGCTCGGTCCAGGTGTTCAAGGACAACGCCCTGGCCCTGCGCACCGCCGAGGCCGCCCAACAACGCGCCAGCGCCGAGACCGAAGCCGAACGCGCCCGCAACCAGGAAGCCGCCGAAGCCGCCGCCCGCGAGCAGGCCTTCGTCATGGAGAACATCGCCACGGGCTTGACCCGCCTGGCCGACGGCGACCTGACCTATCGCGTCGACGCCGCCTTCCCGCCGGCCTACCAGCGCCTGCAGAGCGACTTCAACGGCGCCATCACCCAGATGGAAGACGCCATGCGCACCATCGTCCACGCCGCGAACAGCATCGGTTCGGGTTCGGACGAAATCGCCTCGGCCGCCGACGACCTGTCGCGCCGCAGCGAGCAGCAGGCCGCCAGCCTGGAGGAAACCGCCGCCGCCCTGGACGAGATCACCGCCACGGTGAAGCGCTCGTCGGCTGGCGCCGTCGAAGCCTCGCGCGTCGTCACCTCGACCCGTTCGGACGCCGAACGCTCGGCCGTGGTGGTGCGCGGCGCCGTCGACGCCATGAACGAGATCGAGAAGTCCTCGCAGTCGATCAGCCAGATCATCGGCGTCATCGACGAGATCGCCTTCCAGACCAACCTGCTGGCCCTGAACGCCGGTGTCGAAGCGGCACGGGCCGGTGACGCGGGCCGCGGCTTCGCGGTGGTGGCGCAGGAAGTGCGGGCCCTGGCCCAGCGCTCGGCCGACGCCGCCAAGGAGATCAAGACGCTGATCTCGTCCTCGACCCAGCAGGTCAGCCAGGGCGTGTCGATGGTCGGCCAGACCGGCGAGGCCCTGCAGGCCATCGTCAGCAAGGTCAGCGAGATCGACGGCCTGGTCAGCGAGATCGCCGCCTCGGGCGCCGAACAGGCCACCGGCCTCAACGAGGTCAACGCCGCCGTCAACCAGATGGACCAGACCGTTCAGCAGAACGCCGCCATGGTCGAGCAGTCGACCGCCGCCAGCCACGCCCTGAAGGGCGAGGCCAACGGCCTGATGCAGATGATCGGGCGTTTCCAAGTGAACGGCGCAAGCGCCGCCGTCACCACGAGCCGCCGCGCCGCTCCGGCCACCCAGGTGACCCGCCCGGCCCCGCGCCCGTCCGTCGCCCCGGCCACCGCGACCAGCCGCCCCGGCGCCAACCCGGTCCGCGCGGCCCAGGCCAAGCTGGCCGCCTTCGCCGGCTCGGCCCAGCCGAGCTCGGACGACTGGGAAGAATTCTAGGGTTTAAGTAAGCGTACCGCCCTCGCGTTTCGGAGGGCGTCTCCTCCCCTCGAGGACTACCGAAGCCCCGCCGGATTTGCCCCCGGCGGGGCTTTTTCGTGGGCTATCGCCGGCCGGMCGGCCGGTCGACGTTGAAGCGGATGGTCGAGGACACCGGGCAGCCGTCGACGCTGCGCAGGACGGTCAGGGTGTGGTTGGCCGGCGGCAGCTCGCCCAGGCGCTGGATCTTGGACGGGAGGTTCGGCGGGGGCTGATCGGCCAGTTGCAGGCCCGACGCCCGACAGGCGGCCGCCTTGCGGCTCGCCGCCATGGCCCCTTCCTTCGAGGCATAGACGGTGACCCGCCCAGAAGGCGCATGCATCGAGGGCGGTGGCGCGGCCTGGACGGCGGAAGCCAGCAGCAGAGCGGACAAAAGCACGGCGGGGCTCCGTTTCCGAAACCCCGCCATTCTACGTCCGATTGAACACGATCGCTCGTTAACTCGGGGCAATGTGCCCCGGCATCGGCGCTAGTCGAAGACGGTCGCGTCGGCGACGCTCTTGGGCAACCGCTTCCAGTCGGCCTTGGAAATCACATAGGTGCCGGCCAGCATGTCGCCCAGCCGCTGGCGATTGTCATTGAGCGCCACCGTTATGCCGGCGGGAATGCCGCCCAGCAGCAGAGGATTGACCTCGACAAGGCGGGTCACGGTGCGGCCGGCGGCGCGCAGCAGACCCGGTCGCTCACCCTTCTCGTCGACGACCACCAGACCAAGGATCAACTTGCCCAGGCTCTGCCCCCACAGGCCTTCCGTGACCGGGAAATAGCCCAGCAGGAACACGAGGCCCAAGACACCGCCCAACAGGTCCAGCTTGATCAGGGCGAAGAGCCCGTAGATCGCCACCAGACCGACGGCGAGCGCGATCAGGTCGATCCAGCATCCCGCCCAGCGCTTGATGATGATCGTCGCGGCGTCTTGCCGCCGAGCCGCCCCGATCACCGTCACGGGCAGCCTGTTTTCGTCATAGGCCATGAAAAATCCCCCACTGAAGCTGAGCAGTGGGGGATTGTTTGGATCAGGACGTCAAGTTGTCCGTGGTCGTCAAGCCTGCATCGTCCAGCCTTCGACGCCCATGGCCGCCTGGCGGAAGCCCTCCGAGCGGGTCGGGTGCGGGTGGCAGGTGCGGGCGACGTCTTCCGACGAGCCGCCGAACTCCATGGCCACGCAGATCTCGGCGATCATGTCGCCGACGTTCGGGCCGACGGCGTGGGCGCCCAGGATGCGGTCGGTCTTGGCGTCGGCCAGCACCTTCACGAAGCCGTCGGTCTCGTGGTTGATCTTGGCGCGGCTGTTGGCCAGGAACGGGAACTTGCCGACCTTGTAGGCGACGCCCGCGGCCTTGAGGTCCTCCTCGGTCTTACCGACCGTGGCGACTTCCGGCTTGGTGTAGATGACGCCCGGGATGATGTCGTAGTTCACGTGACCGGCCTTGCCTGCGATCAGCTCCATGCAGGCCACCGCCTCGTCCTCGGCCTTGTGGGCCAGCATCGGGCCGCTGGTGACGTCGCCGATCACCCAGATTCCGTCGACGCCGGTCTTGTAGTGGTCGTTGGCGATCACGCCGCGCTTGTCGGGCACGATGCCGACCGTCTCCAGGCCCAGGCCTTGGGTGAACGGGCGACGGCCGATGGCCACCAGCACGTAGTCGGCCTGCAGGGTCTCGGCGACGCCGCCGGCCACGGGCTCGAGCGTCAGCTTGACCTGCTTGTCGCCGGCGGTCGCCCCGGTGACCTTCGAGGCCAGCTTGAACTTGAAGCCCTGCTTGCCGAGGATCTTCTGGAAGGCGTTGGCCACTTCGGTGTCAGTGCCCGGCAGGATGCGGTCCAGGAACTCGACTACGGTCACCTCGGCGCCCAGGCGCTTCCAGACCGAGCCCAGCTCCAGGCCGATGACGCCGGCGCCGACCACGATCAGGCTCTTGGGCACGTCAGGCAGGCTCAGCGCGCCGGTCGAGTCGACGATGCGCTTGTTGTCGACGGTCACGCCCGGCAGCGGGGTGGGCTCCGAGCCCGTGGCGATGACGATGTTCTTGGTCTCGAGCACGGTTTCCGTGCCGTCCTCGGCCTTCACGACCACCTTGCCGGGTCCGTCGATGCGGCCCCAGCCCTTGATGTAGTCGACCTTGTTCTTCTTCATCAGGAACTCGACGCCCTTGGTCAGGGCTTCGACGCTCTCGGCCTTCTGGGCCATCATCTGGGGCAGGTTCAGCTTCGGCTTGACCTCGATGCCCAGCTTGGCGAACTCGCCGCCGCTGGCGGCTTCGAACATCTCCGAGGCGTGCAGCAGGGCCTTGGACGGCATGCAGCCGACGTTCAGGCAGGTGCCGCCCAGCTTGCCGCGTCCTTCGACGATGGCGGTCTTCAGACCCAGCTGCCCGGCGCGGATCGCGCCGTTGTAGCCGCCGGGGCCGCCCCCGATGATGACGACGTCGTATTGAGCCATGGATCTTCGCCTTGAGACGCGCCACGTTCGGCGCCGGACAGAAAATGGGGCCTGTCCCCCGGTTTCCCAAGGGTGACTGGGCGCGGGTACTCCTAGCGCCTCTGCCTTAAGGATCAACCCAACAGGTGCGTTAAAAGGCGCGTTCATGCGGTCTTGCGCGATTCCGCCCCGACGATCGGCGTGCGCGCCGGACGGAGGGTCTAGCGAAGCGCCGACGTCCCGCCCGCGATATAGCTCAGCCAGGCCCAGGCGATGACCAGGAGGCTGAGGAGGCTGATCGCGGTCAGCGCGACGACCACGCCCGTCACGGCGGCATGTCGACGCCGCCCGACCACCAGCAGCCCGCCGGCCCAACCCAGCAGAAGCGCCAGGACCAGGGCCAAGCCGGTGCGGGCGGCCCCGACAGCCGGCGCGGCCGGGCGGGGCGGGATCGGCTCGTCGTCCTCGGGCTCTTCCGGAGGCGGCGCACCCGCTCGGAGCTCGCCGATCAGGGCCTTGGCCTCGGCCGCCTGGTCCTCGGGCGCCCAGAGGCGGAAGCCGCCCATGGCGATGGTCATGATGAAGTCGGCCCCGCCCCAGTACTCGTTCTGCACCAGCACCTGCACGCCCTCGGCCCGCAGGCGCGAGGCGGCGATCTGGGCTTCGGTCAGGTCGGCGAACCGGGCGATTTCCTTCAGGCTCATGCGAGGCCTCCGTGACCGAAGCCTGACCGAGAAACGCCGCGACCTCAAGGATGCGGCGGCGAGACCTCGTACCGGGCCGCCAGGACCCGGGTGATCGGGCCTTCATTGGTGGCGAACCACAGGCCGTTCGCCTCCCGCAGATCACCGTCGCGCAGGTCCGGATGCTCGAACGGCGCGGCCAGGATCAGGGTCGGCAGATTCTGATGCGCCTCGCCCAGCAGGTCGACCACCGAACGGCGCGGGCGCTCATAGGGCAGGTAGGCGATGTCCAGCTGGGCGCGCACCGCCGGATAGTAGCCCAGGAACCCTTCCACGGCCGCGCAGGCCATGCAGAACCACGGCCGGTCCTGGTCGATCCAGTCGGGGCGGAGCAGGAACAGGCGGTCTTTCATGAGGCGGACTCCAGGGCGGACGCGGCGAACCGCTTGCGATACTCGGCCGGGGTGACCCCGACATGGCGCGCGAAGGCCCGGCGCAGGGTGTCGGGGTCGGAAAAGCCGCAGCGCGCGGCGACCTGCTTGGGCGGCTCGCTCCCGGTTTCCAGCAGGCGTCGCGCCGCCGCCACCCGCACGGTCTCGATCCAGGCGGCCGGGGTGACGCCGACCTCGTCGCGGAACACCCGGGCGAAGTGGCGGGGGCTGAGGCCCATCCGGCGGGCCAGGCTGGTCACGTCGTGGTCCTCGGCCGGGTTGGCGGCGACCCAGCGCTGCACCGCCTGCAGGGCCGAGCGGCCCGCGGGCGCGGCCTCGCCGTGGCGGCTGAACTGCATCTGGCCGCCGGGCCGCTTGAAGAACATCACCAGCTGGGCGGCGACCTTCAGGGCGATCTCGCGACCCAGATCCTCCTCGACCAGGGCCAGGGCCAGGTCGAGGCCCGCCGTGACGCCGGCGGCGGTGCGCAGCGCCCCGTCACGAACGTGGATGGCGTCGGCCTCGACCATGACCGACGGAAAGGCCAGGGCCAGCCGCTCGGCCACGGCCCAGTGGGTGGTGACCCGCCGTCCGTCCAGCAGGCCGGCCGCGCCCAGCAGGAAGGCCCCGCTGCACACCGAGCCGTGGCGACGGCTTTTCGCGGCGGCGGCCCGCAGCCAGTCGCCGACCGCCGGATCCAGCCGCGTCTCGGCCGCCTTGGGCGCGCCCGCGACCAGCAGGGTGTCGATCATGCCCCAGTCGGCCGCGTCCCACGCCTCGCCGATCACGTGGTCGGCCAGCAGCCGGACGCCGGACGAGCTGCGGACGGCGCGGCCTTCCGACGAGACCACGCAGGGCCGATAGACCGCCCGGCCCGTCTGGGCGTTGGCCTCGGCGAAGACGTCCAGGGGCCCGGACACGTCCAGCAGCTGCACGCCGGGGACGGCGAGGATGGCGATCGTCCGGGTCATGCGCGCCTCCTGTCCTGATCGGCGGCCGAATGGCAGAAATCGTCGCGCCACGTCAATAGCAGACATCGCCATGCGCGCCTAGCGTCCGATCATCAGTCCCGCAGCCCGGGCCAACCCAGGATCAAGCCCATGACGATCGACACCGTGGCCATTCCCGACAGCCGCCTCGCCCGCCAGATCACCGAGCTGGTGCGCGACACCGAGACGCCCCTGCTCTTCCACCATTCCAGCCAGGTCTATTATTTCGCGGCCCTGGCCGGGTTGCGTCGCGGCCTGACCTTCGACCGCGAGCTGCTCTACGCCGGGGCGATGTTCCACGACATGGGGCTGACCCATCAGCACAGCAGCGCCCACGAGCGGTTCGAGGTCGACGGCGCCAACGCCGCCCGAGACTTCCTGCGCGGCCAGGGCCTGTCGCCGCACGACATCGACACGGTGTGGACCGCGATCGCCCTGCACACCACGCCGGGCATCCCCCAGCACATGCACCCGGTCGTCGCCCTGGTCACCGCCGGGGTGGAGATGGATGTGCTGGGCCTGGACTTCGAAGGGTTCGGCGACGCCGAGCGCGAGGCCGTGGTCCGCGCCCACCCGCGCGACGACCACTTCAAGGAAGACATCCTCCAGGCCTTCTACGACGGCATCAGGCACAAGCCGCACACCACCTTCGGCAACGTGAAGGCCGACGTCCTGGCCGACAAGGATCCCCACTTCCACCGCGGGAACTTCTGCAGCGTCATCCGCGGCTCGCGCTGGCCGGGGTGAGCGGCCGGCGTCAGGTCCAGCCCTCGACCGTCAGCCCCTTTATCCGATCGAACTCCCGCGTGTTGGATGTCACCAGCGTCCAATCCCGGGCCAGCGCCTGCCCTGCGATCAAGGCGTCAAAGCCGCCGATGGTCTGGCCGCGTGCGCGCAGATCGGCTCGCAGCTGGGCCGCCGTGAAGGCGTCCTCGGCGGTCCAGTTTTCGATCTTGAAGAGGTCGCAAACCTCGATGACGCGTTGTCGCTGGAAATCGGGGCGGGCGCTGATGTTCGCGCCAAGCATCAGCTTGTGGAAGGCCAGGGGGCAGAGATACAGCGGCGTCTTATCGACGAGCAGCAGACGAAAACGCTCGCGAAAATCCGGCCGACGCCCGCGCAGGATATCGACGATGATGCAGGTGTCGAAGGAGAGGCTCACGGTTCGAGATCAATCTCCCGGGGATCGGGCTGCGGTTCGCGCTCCGGAAAGGCTTCGTCCGTCAGACCATCGAGCCTCGCCCAGAACGCGCCCATTTCCTCCGGCGTTGGCTTGGGACGCGCCCGAACCGGTTCGAGAATGACTTTCTCGCCTTCACGCCGAACCGTCACCTCGGCGCCCTCGAAGCGAAACGCCTTGGGCAAGCGAACGGCCTGGCTGCCGCCGTGGCTAAAGAGCTTGGCGCGAGCGGGCTGGATGTCGAGCTTGGTCACGGCGACACTCATATATCTACAAGCAATAGATACATCAAAAGCCATTCTAGTTCAACGCGACGTTCCGACCACGAAAAAGGGGGCGCTGTGGGGGCGCCCTTCAGGGCTTCCTTGACCTTGACCAGGAAGGTCACCGCGCCTTGGCCGTCGACCACGCGGTGGTCGTAGCTGAGCGCCAGGTACATCATCGGGCGGACTTCGATCTTGCCGCCGACCACCATGGCCCGCTCCTTGATCGCGTGCATGCCCAGGATGCCCGACTGCGGCGCGTTGAGGATCGGGGTCGACATCAGCGAGCCGTAGATGCCGCCGTTGGTGATGGTGAAGGTGCCGCCCTGCATGTCCTCGATGGCCAGCTGGCCGTCGCGGGCCTTCTTGCCCAGGGCGCCGATGGCCTTCTCGATCTCGGCCAGGCTCAGTTGATCGGCGTCACGCACGACCGGAACGACCAGGCCCTTGTCGGTGCCGACGGCCACGCCGATGTCGTAGTGGTTCTTGTAGACGATGTCGGTCCCGTCGATCTCGGCGTTGACGTCCGGCACGGCCTTCAGGGCGGCGACGACCGCCTTGGTGAAGAACGACATGAAGCCCAGCTTCACGCCGTGCTTCTTTTCAAAGACGTCCTTGTAGGAATTGCGCAGGGCCATCACCGCGCTCATGTCGACCTCGTTGAAGGTCGTCAGCATGGCGGCGTTGTTCTGGGCTTCCTTCAGGCGGCGGGCGATCGTCTGACGCAGGCGCGTCATCTTCACGCGCTCTTCGCGCTCGTGGATCGGACGCGGCGCGGCCGGGGCGGCGGCCGGAGCCGGGGCGTTGGCGCGGGCTTCCAGGGCGGCCAGGGCATCGCCCTTGGTCACTCGGCCGTCCTTGCCCGAGCCCGCGACCTTCGACAGGTCCAGGTTGTTCTCGGCGGCGATGCGGGCCGGAGCCGGGCTGACCGGCGCGGCGGCGGCCGGAGCCGGAGCAGCGGCGGGCGCG